>NZ_JAZHEE010000007.1:0-160582 GCF_036620675.1 Rosenbergiella sp. YN46 | reverse complement strand
GCGGTGAGGGAGGGATTGACTCGCTGCGCTCGCCCTGCGGGCAGTCTCCTCGCGGGCTCGTCGCCTGTCCAGCGGGCAGATGCCCGCTGTCGAACCCCGTCGGGGGTTCTCACCCTCCCGGGTTGAGCGACATAAACGAAAAAGCCCGGGCATTAACCCAGGCTCTCTCTTTAAAGATGGCGGTGAGGGAGGGATTCGAACCCTCGATACGTTGCCGTATACACACTTTCCAGGCGTGCTCCTTCAGCCTCTCGGACACCTCACCAGATTGTTTTGTCAACCACCCTTAGCGGCTAACGGGGCGTCACTATAGGGAGTCCGCCCTGAGCGGTCAAGGATATTTTTTCCTTTCTGTATTGTTTGGTTAAGGGATGAACATCCGATATTGCTGTCGGCACATAGACGCAGGGAAAGGGGATATCTGGCAGGTGAAGCGGGGCGCGGTTGGATGCGGTTTTTGTCATTAAGAGAATAATGTTCGCCCTGCGGGCAGTCTCCTCGCGGGCTCGTCGCCTGTCCAGCGGGCTGATGCCCGCTGTCGAACCCCGTCGGGGGTTCTCACCCTCCCGGGTTAAGCGACATAAACGAAAAAGCCCGGGCATTAACCCGGGCTCTCTCTTTAAATATGGCGGTGAGGGAGGGATTCGAACCCTCGATACGTTGCCGTATACACACTTTCCAGGCGTGCTCCTTCAGCCTCTCGGACACCTCACCAGATTGTCGTTCCTGCTCTTGCTGGAACGGGCGCTAATTTAGGGGAAAGGCTAAGTGACGTCAACGTAAATTTCTGGCGCAGTGGCGCGTTCAGCTAAACTTCGTCCAGTTTGTTGATTAAAAGAGCAAATGTTGCTGTCGGTCGCCGGTAAATGGGCAAAAAAACGCCGTCAGTCGACGAAAAAGAAGTTGTGATAGAGTGTCTGAATGCCTCAATAAAACCCCTGAACCGGGAGACTGCATGGATATCCTGTTTTACCATCCGACTTTTGACACGCAATACTGGCTTGACCGTTTGCAGCAGGCGCTGCCCGCAGCACGCATCCGGGCATGGGCACCGGGCGATGACAGGCCCGCCGACTACGCGCTGGTGTGGCAGCCGCCGGTGGAGATGCTGAGTGGGCGCCCTGAGCTGAAAGCGGTATTTGTGCTGGGCGCCGGCGTTGACGCCATACTGAGCAAGCTGGATGCTCATCCGGAAATGCTTCCCGAAACCGTGCCGCTGTTTCGCCTGGAGGATACTGGAATGGGGCGCCAGATGCAGGAGTACGCCGTGAGCCAGGTATTGCGCTGGTTCCGTCGCTTTGATGATTATCAAATCCAGCAACAGCAAGGGGTGTGGCAGCCGCTTGCGGAATATCCCCACGACGAATTTACCATCGGTATTCTGGGCGCTGGCGTTCTGGGGGGACAGGTAGCGGACAGCCTGACGGGCTGGGGATTCCCGGTTCGCTGCTGGAGCCGCAGCCGTAAACAGTACCCCGATGTTGTCAGCTATGCCGGAAACGAGGAGCTCCCGGCATTTCTGAAGGGCACCCGGGTGCTTATCAACCTGCTGCCTAATACGCCTCAGACCGTCGGCATTATCGATCATGCGCTGCTGGCGCAGTTGCAGCCGCAGGCTTATGTCCTGAACCTGGCCCGTGGTGCCCATCTGGTCGAAGATGATTTGCTGGCGGCGCTGAACAGCGGGCAGATCAAAGCGGCGATGCTGGATGTCTTCTCGCAGGAGCCGCTGCCCGCCGCAAGTCCGCTCTGGGCCCATCCCCGGGTATCCATCACGCCTCATGTGGCGGCCGTTACGCGGCCCGCTCAGGCGATTGAGTGGATAGTCAGTGCGCTGTTAAAACTTGAACAGGGCGAAAACCCTGGCGGCCAGGTGAACCGACGCCGCGGCTATTAATCGCCTTTCCGGCGTCGGTGGCGCGGCGGTGGACTAAAAACGGGAGCCAATAGCTGTTATCCTGAGCAAAACGGCAAAATGGAGAAAAACATGTATCCCGTAGACCTGCATATGCATACCGTCGCCAGTACTCACGCCTACAGCACCCTGCATGACTATATCGCCGCGGCGCAATCCCGGGGCATTAAGCTCTTCGCCATTACCGATCACGGCCCCGATATGGCGGATGCTCCGCACTACTGGCACTTTATGAATATGCGAGTCTGGCCACGCGTGGTGGATGGCATCGGGATCCTGCGCGGTATTGAAGCCAATATCAAAAACACCGACGGTGAGATTGACTGCACCGGGCCGATGCTGGACGCACTCGACTTGATCGTCGCCGGTTTCCACGAGCCGGTCTTCCCGCCCCGTGATAAAGAAAGCCACACCCAGGCCATGATTGCGGCCATGGCCGCCGGGGATGTTCATATCATCAGCCACCCGGGCAACCCGAAGTTCCCGGTCGATATTCCGGCCATTGCCCGGGCCGCAGCGAAATACCAGGTTGCGCTGGAACTGAACAACTCTTCCTTTACCCATTCCCGCAAGGGCAGCGGCCCTAACTGTCGGGCGATCGCTGAAGCGGTGCGTGATGCTGGCGGCTGGCTGGCGCTGGGATCGGACTCGCATAGTGCATTTACGCTGGGCGATTTTACGGAATGTCGTAAAATACTGGACGAGGTCAATTTCCCGGAGGAGCGAATCCTGAATGTTTCGCCCCGTCGTCTGCTCGATTTCCTCGAATCCCGGGGACGGGCGCCGATTCCGGAACTGGCCTCTTTCTGAAACGACAACGGAAGCCTTTATGAACGATTTTTCAATGCTCTGCCGCGTGCTGGGCTCGCTTTTCTACCGCCAGCCCCAGGATCCGCTGCTGGAACCTCTCTATCAGCTGATTAGCGAAGGCAAACTGGCGCAGCACTGGCCGCTACAGCAGGACGATCAGCTGGCGCGCTTGCAGAATAACTGCGATGCCGGTTTGCTGGCGCAGGATTACAACGCGCTGTTCGTTGGCGAAGCGTGTCGGGTATCGCCGCTACGTTCGGCCTGGGTCGAAGGCGGCAGCGAACAGGAGGTGCGCGATTTCCTGGCCGGGCAGGGCATGCCGCTGGGCGAAGGGCCCGCCGAGCACTTCGGCGCGCTGTTGCTGGCCGGCTCCTGGTTTGAGGATAACGCGGAGCCGGAAAGCCGGGCGCTGGAAACGCTGTTTGCCGTCTGGCTGCTGCCCTGGAGCGATAACTTTCTCGGCAAGGTGGAAGCCCATGCCGTCACGCCGTTCTGGCGGACTCTGGCGCAACTGACCCGCGAAGCGCTGCAGGCGATGCGCGAAGAGCTTCAGGAAGAGGGAAACGCGCCCGAGGATGAATAGGAATTTTCCCGTTATTTTTCTTTATCAACCTCTGCTAACTCCGCTATTAAGGGTGCATTCGGCCCCGGGGGTTTGTTATTATCGCCCGGCGTAACTGCGTCGGGCGCGCTGTCCGAAACAGATACCATACGACGCTGTTTAACCTTTAATCATCGCCGATATTTTTCGTTTCGTCTGCCGGTGGATGTCGGCAGATGATCCCGTTGTGCGGTGTCTCCGGGTTTGGGAGTAATGCGATAGCTGTCTGGTACAGGGCTCTGCTATATCACTTGTTGTGTGTCTGGTAATGAATTCCCTTCCTGAAACTGTGGTAGAGAAATGAAGTTAGCTTTTTCTGTTGTGGACTGGCAGGCCAGTGCGCCGGGGCTCTCTGAGCCGCAGGCATGGCGGGACTGGGCGGCGGGCGATGGCGCTATCGACGCGACGGCATCGCTGGCGAAGGGTCGCCACTTGCCGATGATGACGGCGCGGCGTCTCGCTTCCGGCAGTCGTCAGGCCGTGGAATGCGGTCTGGCGCTGATGGCGCGTCAGTCGGTGGATGCCGTGGTCTTCGCCAGCCGCCACGGTGAGCTGGAGCGCAACTACCGTATTCTGAGCGCTCTTGCGCAGCGGCAGCCACTATCGCCCACCGATTTCGCTATGTCTGTCCACAACGCCGCCGTCGGCAGTCTGACCATTGCCGCAAAGGCGCCGCTGGTTTCATCTTCAGTTTGCGCCGGGGCCGATACTTTCCAGCAGGCGCTACTGGAAGTGGCCACGCTGCATCATGCTGGTTACCGCCAGGTACTGCTGGTGGATTTTGACGGTGCTATCCCCGAGTTTTATCAGAACAGCCTGAGCGCGCCTTATGTTCCCTGGGCGGTGGGGCTGGTGCTGGCCGCCGGTGGCGCGCTGCGTTGTCAGAGCGAGCCCCGCGGCCGGACGCCGCAGGGGCCGCTTCCCCAGGGACTGGCGTTTCTGCGTGCCTGGCTGGCGGGCGAAAGCGCTTTTGGGCTGACCGGCGAACGTCTGACATGGCGCTGGAGCGTGGCCTCATGATGCAGCGCCTTAACTGGTGCTGGCGTGTAGCAATGACGGGCTGGCTGTTCGTTCTGTTTGGCCTTGGTGGTTTTCTGATGGCGCTGTTCGGCTTTAATCTGCTGAACCTGACGGTGCGCGATCGCGTTCGACGCCGTAATCTGGCGCGTCGTGCGGTATCCACCAGCTTCCGTTTTTTTCTGCGTCATGGCCGCTGGCTGGGGGTCTTCGACTACCATTTTGAAAATAGCGCGCTGTTGCGTGAAGAGCGCGGCGTGCTTGTCGTCGCCAATCATCCCACGCTGCTGGACTATGTTTTTATCGCATCGCAGATGCCGCAGATGGGTTGCCTGGTGAAGGCCAGTCTGACGGGCAATATTTTTATGCGCGGCGTGATTCGTGCCGCGGACTATCTGATTAACAGTCAGGGCGAAACGCTGCTGGCGGAAAGCCGTCGGCGGCTGGCGGCAGGGGAGTCGATCCTGATTTTTCCCGAGGGTACCCGTACTCAACCTGGCAGCCCCTTCAGACTCCAGCGCGGCGCCGCCAATATCGCCGTGCGTAGCGGTTGCCCTCTGCGACTGGTTCATATCGACTGCAGCGCGCGCTGGCTGGATAAGCAGAGCCGCTGGTACCAGGTGCCAGCACAAAAGCCTGTGATGGTTATTTCGGTGCGCTCACGCATCGACAGTCGTATTTATCTGGCGGGAGACGACGCCTGCGCCCGTGCGGCGCGCCGCCTTACCCGCTATCTGGAACAGGCGTTGCCTGTACCCCGTTAAGACCGGAACACCTATGGAATCCTTATTTGCTGAAATAAAAAAATTAATCATTGATACGCTCAATCTGGAAGAGATTAGCGTCGAAGATATTGAAACCGATGCGCCACTGTTTGGCGACGGACTGGGACTGGATTCCATCGATGCGCTGGAACTGGGGCTGGCGGTGAAGAATCGCTACGGTGTGGTACTGTCCGCCGAGAATGACGAGATGCGTCAGCATTTTTATTCCGTCGCGACCCTGGCCAAATTTATCGCTGCGCAAAATCCGACGCGTGGCGTTTAACGGAGTGAATGATGACGACAAGAGATGAAATCTGGCAGCAGGTATGTGAACTGCTTGACGAATTATTCGAAGTACCCGCGGAAAAGGTTACACCCGGGGCGCGCCTGAACGAGGACCTGGACCTGGACAGTATCGATGCGGTGGATATGGTGGTGCATCTGCAAAAACGCACCGGCAAAAAAATCTCTGCTGATGACTTTAAGTCGGTGCGCACCGTGGAAGATGTGGTCAACGCGGTGGAAAAACTGATGCGTGAGGGCTAATGCCAACGCTGCGGGCCATTTTCCGGGGAGCTGGTGCTGCGACGCTTGTCGGCTGGCCATTCTGTGTCTGGCTGGCGCTGACGCACCCGCAATGGCGGGCGTTGATGCTGGCGTTGGCCCTGCTGTTCGCCCTGCGTCTGGTCATAATGCCTGCCGGCGCGCTACGCCTGCCGGGAATCATCCTGCTGCTGGCGGGAGCGTTACTGGCGCTGGCCGGATACTGGCTACCCCAGGCGCGCCTGATGCTCTGGTATCCGGTACTGGTTAATCTGGTTATGCTGCTGCTGTTTGCCAGTTCGCTGTTTGTCGGGCCGCCGCTGGTGGAGCGTATTGCCCGCTGGCAGGAGGGGCACGAGCTCTCTACGGCGGCAAAGCGCTATACCCGAAAAGTGACCCAGGTCTGGAGCCTGTTTTTCGTGATCAACGGCGGGATAGCGCTGGCGACGGTAATGTCTGGCAGCCTGAGCGCCTGGACGCTGTGGAACGGCGTCCTGGCTTATCTGGCTATGGGGATGCTTTTTGCGGTGGAGTGGTGCGTGCGACGGAGAGTGAAACGCTATGACCGATAGCGTTCCTCTGGCGGAGTGGCTGGCGCCATGCGATGACGGCGCCCGCACGGTGGCGCTGGATGGCGATCGCCACTATACCTGCGGCGACCTGCGGGCGGCGACGGTTCGGCTCTGCGCCTGGCTGCGCCGCCAGCCTCAGATGCGCTGGGCCATCTGTTGCGACAGCAGCTATACCTTCCTGGTGGCGCTACTGGCGTTGCTCCATGCCGGCAAAACGCCGGTGCTGCCCGGCCACAGTCGCGAGGCGCAACTGCGCGAACAGCGCCAGCACTTTGACGGTCTGCTGACCGACCTGGCCCTGACGCTCGATGGTTTTCCGGGAATTGATCCCATGCTGGTGCCCGACGCTCCCGAAACACCGCTACCGGCGATACCTCCCCTGGCGCAGTTGGTACTGTTTACCTCTGGCTCCTCCGGGGAGCCGCAACGGGTAGTGAAAACCGTGGCGGCGCTGGATTGCGAGGCCAACTGGCTGGCCCGTCGCTGGGGACGCCGACTGGCGGGCTGCCGGGTGTTAGCTTCGGTCAGCCATCAGCACCTGTACGGCTTAACCTTTCGGATTATCCTGCCGATGGCGCTGGGGCTGCCTTTTAGCGCGCGGCGGGTGGAGTTTCCTGAACAGCTGCCGCCGCAGGCACGGGGCAGGGCGTGGGCCTTTGTCACCAGCCCGGCGTTACTGGGAAGAATGGATCCCCGGCTTATTCCCGCGGACTGCCGTTTCGTACTCTCCGCCGCCGGGCCGCTCAGCGAGCCGATCGCCCGTCAGGCGCGGCGCGACTTTGGCGTAGCGGTGGCGGAAATATACGGCAGCACCGAAACCGGTGTCGTGGCATGGCGCGAACGCCTGCGCGAAGATGAGCCGTGGCATGCCTTTCCGGAGGTGGTTTTTCACGCTGATGATAGCGGCATATGGTTACATTCGCCGCTCATCGACGCGGGGGAGTGGCGACTGAGCGATCGGCTGGCATTTCGCGACGCGCGAACCTTCGATCTGCTGGGGCGCGAAGATCGTACCGTTAAGATCGAAGAGCAGCGGGTTTCGCTGGATGAGATCGAGCGTCGGCTAAGATTGCTTCCAGAGATCGCCGACGCGGCGGTGCTGGTGGTGACCCGGGGCGGTCGCAGCGTCACGGCAGCGGCGGTGGTGTTGCATAATGCCGACGACTGGTCGTTCCGGCGCCGTCAGGCATGGCGCCGCGAGTTGATGCGTTGGCTGGCGCCACCGGTGGTGCCGCGCTACTGGCGGCAGGTGACGAGCATTCCGCTGACCAGTCAGAGTAAACGAGCATGGAACCTGATACAGGAGCTGTTTTATGAACCCCATTGAACTCCAGCGCAGTGCACCGGATGCGGACAGTCTGACGCTGCGTTTGTGGATCCCTGACACGCTGTTCTGGTTCCGGGGCCACTTCCCCCAGTGGCGGGTGCTGCCGGGCGTGGCTCAGATCCACTGGGCCATGGGCTATAGCGAACCGCTGACTGGTGGACTGCGCTATCACAGCGTGGATCGGGTCAAATTTCAGACCCCGGTCATGCCGGAAAGTGAACTGCGGCTGGAGCTGCACCGGGAACTGCAACGCGATCTGCTCCATTTTCGCTATTACCTGGTGGTGGATAACGAATCTGAACGGATGGCCAGCAGTGGAAAGATTAAGCTATGTCGCTGAACCAGGCTGATTTTCGTCCCTGCCTCATCATTCCCTGCTATAACCACGGCGCCACCCTGGCGTCGGTGCTCGGGCGCCTTGAGCCGCTGGCATTGCCTTGTATCCTGGTGGATGACGGTAGCGATGCGGCAACTCAGCTACAGATCAGGGAAGCGGCGGCGCGTTATCCATGGGTCACACTGTCACGTCTGCCGGTCAACCGCGGCAAGGGGGCGGCCGTGATGCACGGCCTGCGGGCGGCGGCACGGGAGGGGTACAGCCATGCGCTACAGGTAGACGCCGACGGCCAGCACCGACTGGAAGACGCGCCGCGTCTGCTGGCCGCGGCGCGTCGGGAACCTGACCTGCTTATCTCTGGCCGCCCGATATACGATGACTCCATCCCCCGGGCCCGACGCTGGGGACGTTATATCACCCACGTCTGGGTATGGATCGAAACCCTGTCGTTTTCCCTGCGCGACAGTATGTGTGGCTTCCGGGTCTACCCGCTGGCGCCGACTATCGCATTGCTGGAGCGGGCCCGGTTTGGAGAGCGCATGGACTTCGACACCGAAATTATGGTGCGCCTGTACCGGGCGGGTACGCCGAGCCGCTTTATCGATACGCCGGTGGTCTACCCGGCGGATGGCGTTTCGCACTTTGATGCCCTGCATGACAACCTGCGGATCTCCTGGATGCATACCCGGCTGGTCTGCGGCATGCTGATGGGGCTACCGCAGCGCCTGCTACGGCGCGGCGCTGAGAAACACTGGGCGCGTACCGAAGAACGCCGGGGACTGGCCGGAATGCGCTTTATGCTGTGGGTGTGGCAGCGCTTCGGGCGCCGGGCCTTCGGCTGGCTGCTGCGCCCGGTAGTGGGTGTCTACTGGCTGACCGGGGGGAATCAGCGCCGGGCTTCCTGCCTGTGGCTGAGTCGGGTGGAAGTCCGGGCGGCTCAACTGGGCGTGATGCTTCCTCCCGGGCTGAACAGCTATCGTCACTTTTTGCGTTTTGGCGACGCCATGCTCAATAAAATTGCCGCGTGGCGCGGCGAAATCCGTATCGGGCGAGAGATCGACTTCGCGCCCGGCGCTGAAGAGTGCCTGAGCCATCGGCCGGGGCGTGGCAAGCTGATTCTGGCTTCGCATCTGGGCGATATCGAGGCCAGTCGGGCGCTGGCGCAGCATTATGCCGGGCTGACGATTAATGCGCTGGTGTTTACCGAACATGCGCAGCGTTTTCGTCAGGTGATGGCGGAGGTCGCCCCCAGGGCTTGCGTGAATCTGATGCCGGTGACTGAGATAGGCCCCGGAACCGCCATGCTGCTGCAGCAGAAGCTGGAAGCCGGCGAATGGGTAGCTATCGTCGGCGATCGCACTGCGGTTGGCCCTCAGCGCGGCGGTAGCCAGCGGGTCACCTGGAGCCATTTTATGGGGCATCCGGCTCCGTTTCCTCAGGGCCCCTTCATTCTGGCTGCGGCCCTGAAGAGCCCGGTGGTGATGATGACGGTTCTGCGCGAACAGGGGCGGTTGATGATCCACGCCGAACCGCTCTCTGACGCGTTGACTTTACCGCGCCAGGGGCGCCAGCAGGCGCTTCAGGAGGCTACCGATCGCTATGCGCAGTGGCTGGAGCGGATGGCGCTGCGTTCGCCGCTGGACTGGTTTAACTTTTACGACTTCTGGCGGCTTCCGCCGGAACAGGAGGCTGAATGTTGACGGACCCCCGTTTTCGCTGTGAAGTGCAGATCAAAGTCCCGTTTCACGATGTTGATCCCATGGGGGTGGTCTGGCACGGCAACTACTTTCGCTATTTTGAGGTGGCGCGCGAGGCGCTGCTGAATCAGGTGAACTACGGCTACCGTGAAATGAAGGCTTCCGGTTGGGTGTGGCCGGTCGTGGATACCCGGGTGAAATATCGAAGCCCGCTCACTTTCGAACAGGAGGTAGCCGTGCGCGCCCGGATTGAGGAGTATGAGAACCGGCTGCGCATCGGCTATGAGATTATCGATATCGCCAACGGAAAGACGACCACCAGCGGCTATACCATTCAGGTGGCGGTTGACGCCGCCAGCGGCGAAATGAGCTTTGTCAGCCCGCCGGTGCTGTTGGCGCGGATGGGGATAACGGCATGAGAAAAATGATTACGATGCTGGCGCTGCTGCTCTGTTCAGCTGCTACGCAGGCGATTACCCTGGATGAGCTGCATCAGCGCTTTGCGCAGCAGCCGGTAGTGCGGGCCAAATTTGAACAGCAGCGCCAGATTAAAGATATGGGGCAGCCGCTGTGGTCCAGCGGCGAACTGCTTATCGCCCGCGACAAAGGGCTGTGGTGGCATCAGCAGCGGCCGTTCCCGATGACCCTGGTGCTGGATGACAGCCATATGGTGCAGGCCATGGGCAATCAGGCGCCTCAGGTGATCACCGCCGCCAGCAACCCCCAGATGTTCCAGTTTAACCATCTGCTGCGCGCGCTGTTCGAGGCCGATCGCAAAACCCTGGATGAAAACTTCTCCAGCCGTTTGAGCGATAAAGGCAACGGAGCCTGGCGACTGGTGCTGATTCCGAAGGCGGCGCCGCTGGATAAAATCTTCAACAGCATTACGCTGGATGGCGATCGCTTCCTGCAAAAGATCATTCTTGACGATAAGCAGGGCGATACCACCGGAATTACCTTCAGCGATCACCGGGTCGAACCGCGGGCTCTGACCGATGCTGAACGGCAGCGTTTTGACTTCTGAGCGGCAGCGATGGGCCGGCTGGGTGTGGCTGGCCGTCGTGGCGCTGATGCTGGCGATTCTGGTCGTGAAACTGCCTGGCGCCCGGCTTAACAGCAGCGTTCTGGCGCTGCTGCCCGGTCCTGGCGGTAACGCGGTTCCCGCGCCGTTGCGCCACGGGTTTATGCAACGTCTGGACGGCCAGTTGATGTGGCTGGTGGCACTGCCGAAAGGGCAGGATGACGCGGCGGCGCGCGCGTGGCTGGCGATGCTTGTCAAAGAACCCTGGTTGAAGTCGGTTCAGGGGCCGATGAGCGAAGCGCAGCAGAAGGCCTGGGGGCGCTTCGCATGGCAGTATCGCGCCGCGTTGATCGACCCGGAAACCCGCGCCAGGCTGGGGCAGGGGGGCGAAGCCCAGGCCAACTGGGTTCTGGGTCAGCTCTATTCGGCGTTTTCCGGGGTGAGCGGCACCGAACTGCGTGGCGACCCTTTGATGCTGGTACGTGGCGCCCAACTGGCGCAGCAGCAGGGGGCCGGGTCGTTACGCCTGCACAACGGTTGGCTGACGTCTGTGGATGGTCAGGGGCGGCGCTGGTATCTGATTCACGGCGAACTGAAGGGGGACGCCTTCAGTATGCGATCTTCAAACGCTGCCGTTGACCGGCTGGCGACGCTTGCACAACAGCTGCATCAGCGCTGGCCTCAGGCGCAGTTGCTGTCGCGCGGCGCCCTGTTTTATAGCGACTACGCCAGCCGCCAGGCCCATCATGAAATGTCCACCCTGGGCGTCGGTACGCTGTGTGGCGTACTGCTGCTGGTGTTTGCGGTTTTCCGTTCGCCCAGACCGCTGCTGCTGTGTCTGCTGTCGGTGGCTATCGGGGCGCTGGCGGGGATAACGGTCACGCTGCTGTGGTACGGCGAATTGCATCTGATGACCCTGGTGATGAGCATGGGCATCATCGGCGTTTCCGCCGATTACACCCTCTATTATCTGACCGAGCGGATGGTACACGGCGCGAAAGATTCGGCGCTGGCCAGTCTGGCGAAAGTGCGCGCAGCGCTGCTGCTGGCGCTGGGCACCACTCTGTTGGCCTGGTGCGTCATGATGATGGCGCCGTTCCCCGGAATTCGCCAGATGGCGCTGTTTGCCGCTGTCGGACTGAGCGCGTCATGCCTGACGGTGATTTGCTGGTATCCGCAACTGGCGAAAGGCCTGCCGGTGCGGCCGGTGCCGCTGCGTGGAGCGCTGGTCTGGTGGCTGACGGCCTGGCGCCGCCCCGGGATGCGCCTGGGGTTGCCACTGGCGGTGGCTCTCTTCAGCGTCATCGGTCTGTGGCAACTGCGGGTGGATGATGATATTTCGCGCCTGCAGGCCATGCCGCCGGATCTGGTGGCCCAGGATCGCGCCATCGCTCAGTTGACCGGTCAGCGTCTGGATCAGCGCTGGTTTATGGTGTGGGGCGACCACCCGCAGCAGGCGCTGGAACGCCTGGAAGCGCTGACGCCGCATCTTGAACAGGCCCGTCAGAAAGGCTGGCTGACAGGGTGGCGCCAGTTACCGCTATCGTCGCTGGCGCGCCAGAAGGCCGATATGGCGCTGCTCAGGCGCGCTGCGCCTCTGGTAGAACAGCGACTGGCGGCGGCCGGGGTGGATATTAAGGTGGCGGTTCCCGAAGAACGAACGCTGACTGCGCAGCAGTGGCTGAAAAGCGTCAACAGCAGCGGCTGGCGGCTGTTATGGCTTTCTCTGCCTGACGGGCGCAGCGGTATTCTGGTGCCGGTGGATGGCGTGACCCGAAGCGCGGCGCTGGGCCGGCTGGCACAGGAAAGCAACGGCGTAGTCTGGGTGGATCGCAAAGCGGAGTTTGACGGACTGTTCGGCTTCTGGCGCGGATTACTGAGCGGGCTACTGGCCCTGGCGCTGCTGGCTATCGCCGTGAGCTACGTGGCGCGGCTGGGGCTGCGGCGCGGCCTGCAAAGCGTGGCGCCTTCGCTACTGGCGCTGCTCGGCGGACTGGCAACCCTGGGAATCAGCGGCCAGCCGCTGAATTTGTTCTCCCTGCTGGCCCTGACGCTGGTGCTGGGTATCGGCATTAACTACACGCTGTTTTTCAGTAACCCCAGAGGGACGCCGCTCACGTCGCTACTGGCGGTGAGCGTGGCGCTGGCCACCACGCTGTTGACCCTGGGAATGCTGGTCTTTAGCCAGACTGGCGCTATCAGCGGTTTTGGCACCGTACTGGCCAGCGGCATATTTATCGCATGGCTGACAGCGCCGTTGGTGCTGTCAGCCCGGGAGGAGAGACGCGAATGCGGGGAATAATCGGCGGTGCCTTGCTGGCAATGAGCCTGGCGCTGAACGGCTGTAGCGGCCATGATAATCATCAGGAACGACCTCAGGCCTGGTTAAAGTCCGGTGTAGAGGTGACATTACCGGCGCCGACGCAGATTGCGCCATTCAGCGCCCGGCAACTGCTAACGGCGCAGGCACAGGGACAAACCCATCAGTTGGTAGTGATGCTGGAAGCCGACGGGCAGCGACTCCGTCTGGTCGGGCTTTCACCGTTGGGCGTGCGGCTGTTCAGCCTTAACTACGACGTGCAGGGAATCAAAACAGAACAGGTGATGGCGCTGCCTGAACTGCCGCCCGCCGGTCAGGTGCTGGCCGATATTATGCTGAGCTACTGGCCGACGGCCCGCTGGCAGCCGCAGCTCCCCGCAGGCTGGACGCTAACCGATAAGGCGGATCGTCGTGAACTGCGCGACGCCAATGGCCTGCTGGTGGAGACTATCCGCTATCAGCCACGGGGCGATCGGCGGGCGCCGACGCTTATTGAAAACCACGCCTTTGACTACCGTCTGACCATTGAATCGCTGGAGGGCAAATCATGACCGCGATCCGCGCAGTGGCGATGCTTAACGCCCTGGGTAACGATCTCTCCACTATTGCGACGAACCTGGCGGCGGGAGCGGCGCCGGGAATGACGGATAACGCCAGCGGCTGGTTACTGACGAATAACTGCGCTGTAGCCAGAGTAATGGGGGCTCTGCCGCCGGTTCCCCGGCAGCTTGCACGGCACGCCAGCCGCAATAACCAGCTGCTGCTGGCGGCGCTGGAACAGCTTATGCCTGAAACTGAAGAGGCGATTCAACGTTACGGCCGCGACCGGGTGGCAGTGGTGATGGGGACCAGCACTTCCGGGCTGGATGAGGGGGACGCCCGGGTCGCTGGCTGTCGGGTCGATGGCTGGTGTTATGAGCAGCAGGAGTTAGGGGATCCGTCCCGTTTCGTCAGCGAGGTTCTGCAACTGGATGGTCCGGCGCTGACGCTCTCTACCGCCTGTTCGTCCAGCGCCCGGGCGATTATCACCGGTAAGCGTCTGATTGACGCCGGTCTGGTCGACGCCGCGCTGGTCGGGGGCGCAGACACTCTTAGCCGAATGCCGATCAACGGTTTTCGCAGCCTGGAGTCCCTGAGCCTTGAGCGCTGCGCGCCGTTCAGCCGGGATCGCTGCGGCATTACTATTGGCGAAGGGGCGGCGCTGCTGTTGCTGACCCGCAGCGAAGGGCCGGTACTGCTGAAGGGCGTGGGCGAATCCTCCGATGCCTGGCATATGTCGGCGCCGCATCCTGAAGGGGAAGGGGCCAGCCGGGCGATCCAGATGGCGCTGACCGGGGCCGGTTTAACGCCGGATGATATCGGTTATATCAATATGCACGGTACCGCGACCCGACTTAATGATGATATTGAGGCCCGGGTTGTGAACCGGCTGTTTGGCGGGCGGGTGCCAGCCAGTTCGCTGAAGCATCTGATTGGCCACACTCTGGGGGCGGCCGGAGCGATGGAGGCGGCGCTGTGCTGGCTGATTCTGACCCGGGATCTACCGCTGCCGCCCCAGGATTTCAGCCGCCATCCCCGGGATGAGGCCCTGCCTCCCTGCGGGTTGCTGAGCGCTCCCGGAACCCTGGCCCGGCCCTGGATTTTGTCCAATGCGTTCGCCTTTGGCGGCAACAATACCAGTCTGATTCTCGGGAGGAACAATGCGTCATTTTAAGGCGCCGGAAAGCTATCTGCCGCACGAGGCGCCCATGTGTCTGCTGGATCAGGTGGTGGCGGTTTCTGAACAGAGCGCGCACTGCCGGGTAACGGTCGCACGCGATGGCGTACTGGCGCCATTTCTGACGCCCGAAGGAGCGCTGCCCGGCTGGTTCGCCATTGAGCTGATGGCCCAGACGGTGGGAGTATGGAACGGCTGGTACGATCCGGATAATCAGCGCATCGGTATGCTGTTGGGGGGCCGCGAGCTGGTTTGCGAGCCGGGAAGCTTCGCCCCTGGTATGGTGCTGGATTGCCACGTGCAGATGCTGATGCGCGACGATAAAGTGGGCAGCTTTGAAGGTCGTATCTGCTGTCAGGCACAGACGCTTGCCAGCGGCAGAATCAATACATGGCAGCCAGACGACGAACAACTACAACAGATTACAGGTAAAAAGGGATGAAACGTACAGTTCTGGTCACCGGCGCCAGTAAAGGCATTGGTAGCGCCATCGCTCGTCAGTTGGGGGCCGATGGCTTTACGGTGGTGGTGCACTATCACCGGGATGAGCAGGGCGCGCTTCAGACTCTGGCGGCCATTGAGCAGGCGGGAGGAGAAGGGCGGCCGATCGCTTTTGACGTGGCGGATCGCGCCGCCGCCCGCCAGGCTCTGGAGCAGGACATGGCACAGTACGGCGCATACTGGGGCATCGTCAGCAATGCGGGCATTACCCGCGATGGCGCATTCCCCGCGCTCGGTGATGATGACTGGGACAAGGTGATCCACACCAATCTCGACAGCTTCTATAACGTGATTCACCCCTGCGTGATGCCGATGATCGGTCTGCGCGACGGCGGTCGCATTATCACACTCTCTTCGGTATCCGGCATGATGGGCAATCGCGGACAGGTGAACTACAGCGCCGCCAAAGCGGGGATCATCGGCGCCACTAAGGCGCTGGCGGTGGAGCTGGCGAAGCGGAAAATTACCGTGAACTGTATTGCTCCGGGGTTAATCGATACCGGCATGATAGAGATGGAACCGGCGGCCATGAATCAGGCGCTGCAAAGTATTCCGCTGCGTCGTATGGGGCGCGCCGAAGAGGTGGCGGGGCTTGCCAGCTACCTGATGTCCGATATTGCGGGTTATGTGACCCGCCAGACCATCGCCATTAACGGAGGCATGCTATGACCCGGCGGGTAGTGGTCACCGGTATGGCGGGGATAACCGCCTTTGGCGACAGCTGGCAGAAGATAGCCCCGGCCCTGAAGCGCGGGCGCAATGCGGTGCGGATGATGCCCGAGTGGCGTGAATATCAGGGGTTGAATACCCTGCTGGCGGCGCCGGTGGAAAATTTTGTCCTGCCCGGACACTACACCCGCAAGCGCATTCGCGCTATGGGGCGAGTTTCGCTGCTGGCGACCCGGGCCAGTGAACTGGCGCTGGAACAGGCAGGTCTGCTGGAAGATCCGCTGTTGACCAGCGGTGAGGTCGGCATCGCTTACGGCTCCTCTACCGGAAGTACCGGGCCGGTAAGTGAATTCGCCACCATGCTGACCGAAAAGCATACCGGCAACATTACCGGCACTACCTATGTACAGATGATGCCTCACACCACGGCGGTGAATACCGGCCTGTTTTTCGGTCTGCGCGGGCGGGTGATCCCCAGCTCCAGCGCCTGCACTTCGGGCAGCCAGGCCATTGGCTACGCCTGGGAGGCGATTCGTCACGGCTATCAGACGGTAATGGTGGCTGGCGGCGCGGAGGAGTTGTGCCCTTCGGAAGCGGCGGTCTTTGATACCCTGTTCGCCACCAGCCAGCGTAATGAACAACCCGAGGCCACGCCGGCGCCCTTCGATAAGCGGCGCGATGGGCTGGTGATAGGCGAGGGGGCGGGAACCCTGGTGCTGGAGGAGCTGGAACACGCGCAGGCCAGGGGGGCGACCATTTACGCCGAACTGGTGGGATTCCATACTAACTGCGACGCCTCGCACATCACCCAGCCACGCAGCAGCACCATGCAGGTCTGTATCGAGAAGAGCCTGGCCGGCGCCGGGTTGCCTGCTTCGGCCATCGGCTATATCAGCGCCCATGGTACCGCCACCGATCGCGGCGATATCGCAGAAAGTCAGGCCACCGCGGCCATATTTGGCCGGGGGACGCCCATTTCGTCGATGAAAAGTTATCTGGGGCATACTCTGGGGGCCTGCGGCGCGCTGGAAGCCTGGCTGGCGATAGAAATGATGCGCGACGGCTGGTTTGCGCCGACCGTTAATTTGCGCGAGCCGGACGAGGCCTGCGGCGACCTTGACTACATCATGGACGAAGGGCGCGCTATCGATACGGAGTTTATTCAGTCCAATAATTTCGCCTTTGGCGGCATTAATACTTCGCTTATTTTTCGCCGCTGGGCGTAATTTATCTCCCTGCGCCGCTATGTATGTGGTGCGGGGCCTTTCAGGTTTTCACCGGGTGATACGCCTGCTGGCCGGCGCTGTGGCAAATAAAGCCGTTTGCAACACAGCATCGAATTGAAATTATCCGGGGAGATATCACGCAGG
The DNA here is from genome assembly GCF_036620675.1 of Rosenbergiella sp. YN46. Lineage (NCBI taxonomy): Bacteria > Pseudomonadati > Pseudomonadota > Gammaproteobacteria > Enterobacterales > Erwiniaceae > Rosenbergiella > Rosenbergiella sp. YN46. The sequence continues at coordinate 143,401 of NZ_JAZHEE010000007.1, read as the reverse complement.
TTAACGTGCAGGCGAGGCAGAGTAGTTGGTCAGCGCCTGGCGCAACAGCCTGCAACGGGTGGGTGACAACGAGTTGCGCAGCGTGGCTTTCCCCAATATCAGCACCGGCGTGTGGGTTATTCGAAGGAGCGGCTCGCAGAGGTGGCAGAGCGTGCCGTTCGTGGTTTTCTCACAACACATCCGTAACCTGAGAAGGTATACTCCGTCTGCTATGACGAAGAAAACCCCCGACTTTAACAACCTCTGCTGGCAGAAACCGCCAGCGAGTGACGATCACGCCACCCGTCTTGGCCGAGCGGTCGCGCCCGAGGCGGCCCGCCATGAAGGGCTGAGTGGTATCCATCCGCTGGATAACAGCCTGGACGCCTTTGCAGCACGCTACACCCTGGCCGGAGTGGCGGAGCGCAGCCTGGATGTTCAGTACTATATCTGGGAAGACGATATGTCCGGGCGCCTGCTGTTCGGAGCGCTGCTGGCGGCGGCCCAGCGCGGCGTGCGGGTACGTATTCTGCTGGATGATAATAATACTGTTGGGATGGACAGCATACTGATGCTGCTGGACGCCCATCCCAATATTGACGTCCGGTTGTTTAATCCCTTTTCGTTTCGCAAGCTGCGTTTTCTGGGCTATCTCACCGATTTTGCCCGCCTGAACCGGCGGATGCACAACAAAAGTTTTACGGTGGATGGCGAAGTCAGCATTGTTGGCGGGCGCAATATCGGTGACGCCTATTTTGGCGCCGGCGATCAGCCGCTGTTTACCGATCTTGATGTGATGGCGACCGGGCCGGTGGTGGCTGATGTGTGCGCCGATTTCCAGCGCTACTGGGAATCGGCGGCGGTGGCGCCGCTTTCCCGGGTGCTGGAGGTGAGCGAAGGTGAAATTTCGCGCCGGGTGCAACTGCCCCCCGACTGGCTGGAGAATCCGATGGCCCAGCGCTATCTGGAGCGGCTGCGCACCAGCCGGTTTGTGGCGCAGCTGGAATCCGGCGAGCTGAATATGCTGTGGGCGAAAACCCGGCTGCTCAGCGACGATCCGCGCAAAGGCGAGGGCAAAGCGCGGTTGCGCGGTTTGCTTGGCGTGCGTTTAATGCGTGTGGTGGGCGAGCCAAAATCACAGTTTGATATTATTTCGCCCTATTTTGTCCCCACCCGTTCCGGCGTGGCGCAGTTACTGACCCTGGTGCGTAAGGGGGTTAAAATTGCCATTCTGACCAATTCGCTGGCGGCCAACGATGTGGCGATGGTGCACGCAGGCTATGCGCGCTGGCGCAAAAAACTGTTGCGCCATGGAGTGGCGCTGTATGAGCTCAAACCCCAGCAGCAGTCCGGGCGCACGACGCCCCACGACCGTGGCCTGACCGGGAACTCCGGCTCCAGCCTGCACGCGAAGACCTTTAGCGTGGATGGTGAAAAGGTATTTATCGGCTCCTTTAATTTTGATCCGCGCTCGGCGTTGCTTAATACCGAGATGGGATTTGTGATTGAGAGCGAAACCCTGGCGAAGCTGGGCCATGAACGCTTTATCCGCAGCCGCCGCCACAGCGCCTGGGAACTACGTCTGGACAGGCGCGGGCGGATAAACTGGGTGGAGCAGGAGGGAGATCGGGACGTGGTCTGGCGTAAGGAGCCTCAGACCCACTTCTGGAAGCGGCTGGTGGTTCGGATCACGGGCTGGCTACCGGTAGAGTGGCTGCTGTAATCAAAAACGCCCGACGCTTAATTGGGCGTTTTGACCATTAACGAACGCCGCTGGTCGCGGGCTGCGCCTTTTTTTTCTGCGGCTTGCCGGAAAACAGGAAACGCAACAGCGGCACCCGCAGGTGCAGTTCGTAAAGCAGGGTGGAGATAGCCATCACAAAGAGCAGACCCACCACAAATCCCAGGGTATTAGAGCGAATATGCGGCATGATGTATGCGCCGAAAAGCAGCGTCAACGGATGATGTACCAGATAAATAAATAGCGAGGCGTTAACAAAGTACGTGACTCGCGGCGAATGAAAGTTGAGCAGCCGGTGGCCCAGCGAAAACACCACATTGGTCATCCACAATCCCATCAGCATGACGATCACCGCTTCCCGTTCATACATCCAGCCTGCGCCGCTGCCGTATCGCTGGTTAAGCACATAGGCGATAAAGGCCAGTAGTGAGCCCACATAGCAGGCGGGGGAGGGGGTGATGAAGCGGGCCTTCAGCGCCGGATATTTAAAGGCGATGGCGCCCAGCATAAAGAACGGCAGGTACATCAGCGTCTGCATTACGGTGAAGTTGAACAGCCCGTCGCTGAGGATCGGTGGCCAGGCTATCAGCAGCAGGCGGCGCAGTGCCGCCCAGCCTATGCCCAGCCCCAGAAAAATAAATGACAGCGCAAGCAATGAAAAATCTCGCTCCTTCGCCGGTGCCTGTTTCATTTTTTTAAACAGAATAAGGCCAATCGTTGTTAATATCACCAGCACCAGTAAAAACCACAGGTGTGAAGTCAATTCCCAGACCAGGGTATTATATTTTTGATAGCCGCTAAGCTGCGACCAGTTTTGCGACTTCCCACTTACAAATTGCAACATTAAAAATTGCGGTAGCGTCAGTAAGGGAATAGCGGTCAGCCCAGGAATACCTACGCGTTCGACGCGCACTTTCCACCAGTGGGCGGGGCTGTAGCGCTGATACAGCATCCAGGAAAAATAGCCGGAAATGACGAAGAAAACCTGCATGCGGAAGGCGTGGATAAAGTCGTTGAACAGGGTCAGCCAGCCAGAGGCTTCCGCGCTGTTGACGTGCCACTGATGGCTTGAATAAATGAGGGAAACGTGGAACGGAATTCCCAGTAACATCAGCCAGGCCCTGATCGAATCAAGGAAAAATTCGCGTTGCGCCGGTGGGTTGCTCATAACACTCCAGAGTAATATAAGACTTTTCGCCTTATCCTTAAGACGACTACGGATTACATTTGGCTGCTAACCCTACACTAACGCAGCCTGACTGTCTCCAGGAGAAGCACGGAAAGCGTAATCACTTGACTTATTATTCGCTTAAAGCCTGAACCGCTGGTATGAACCTGACGGGGATATGGTTGTCGGAAAGTTGAAGTATCCATTAGAATGGATTGGATTGACTTTAGCACACAAAGGGGGATGTGCTGACTTTTATGAAAAATAAACCAGAAATGAAGAAACTGCGCTGGTTGGGTGCCGCTATAATGTTGTCCCTGTATGCCAATTCGGTATGGGCTTTTTCTATTGATGACGTTGCTAAACAGGCGAAGTCTCTGGCAGGTAAAAGCTACGAGGCACCGAAAAGCAACCTGCCTTCCGCATTCCGCGACATGAAGTATGCGGACTATCAGCAGATCCAGTTCAATCATGACAAAGCGTATTGGAATAAGCTTAAGACCCCATTCAAGCTCGAATTCTATCACCAGGGCATGTACTTCGATACGCCGGTGACGATCAATGAAGTGACCGCCACGGCGGTACATAAGATTAAGTACAACCCGGATTACTTCACATTCGGTAACGTGAAGCACGACAAAGACACCGTTAAGGATCTCGGCTTCGCAGGCTTTAAAGTGCTCTACCCGATCAACAGCAAAGATAAGAACGACGAAATTGTCAGCATGCTCGGGGCCAGCTACTTCCGCGTCATCGGCAAGGGGCAGGTTTATGGTCTATCAGCGCGCGGTCTGGCCATCGACACCGCGCTGCCATCCGGTGAAGAGTTCCCACGTTTCCGCGAATTCTGGATCGAGCGCCCGCAGCCGAAAGCTAACTGGCTGGTGGTCTATGCTCTGCTGGATTCTCCGCGCGCCACCGGCGCCTACCGCTTCATTATTCGTCCGGGCGAAGAGAGCAAAGTCGACGTACAGGCAAAAATCTACCTGCGCGACAAAGTGGGCAAGCTGGGCGTAGCACCGCTGACCAGTATGTTCCTGTTCGGGGCTAACCAGCCGTCGCCGAGCGTGAACTATCGCCCGGAAATGCATGACTCCGACGGTCTGTCTATCCATGCCGGCAACGACGAGTGGATCTGGCGTCCGCTGAATAACCCGAAACGCCTGGCGGTCAGTACCTACAGCACCGAGAATCCGAAAGGTTTTGGCCTGCTGCAGCGCGGTCGTGACTTCTCGCGCTATGAGGATCTGGACGATCGTTACGATCTGCGTCCCAGTGCCTGGGTTCAGCCGGAAGGCAACTGGGGTAAGGGAAAGATCGAGCTCGTCGAAATTCCGACCAACGATGAAACCAACGATAACGTTGTCGCCTTCTGGACGCCGGAGCAGCTGCCGGAACCGGGCAAGGAGATGAACTACAAGTATTCCATTCTGATGACCCGCGACGAAAGCAAGCTGCACGATCCGTCTATTGCCTGGGTACAGCAGACCCGCCGCTCTACCGGCGATGTGAAGCAGGCTAATCTGATTCGCCAGCCTGACGGTACCGTGGCCTTCGTGGTGGACTTCACTGGCGAAGAGATGAAGAAACTGGCAGAGGACACTCCGGTTACCGCTCAGGCCAGCATTGGCGATAACGGCGAGATTGTCGAAAACAACGTGCGCTACAACCCGGTCACTAAAGGCTGGCGTTTGACGCTGCGCATCAAAGTGAAAGACGATAAGAAGACCACCGATATGCGCGCCGCGCTGGTTAACGGTGATAAGACACTGAGTGAAACCTGGAGCTACCAGTTACCTGCCAATGAATAAACTGACGACACAAGACTATGTGGAAGCGCTTGGCCTGACTGCACAGCAGCAGGCCCGGTTGCCCACGACGGACGTGCGCGCGGTGCACCAGGCGCTTGGCGCCGACGCGGAGCGCTATCCGCGCGAGGATGATTCGCCCCAGGGTTCGGTAGCAGCCCGTCTGGAGCATCAGTGGCCTGACTCCGTCGGCAATGGGCAGCTCGCCCTGGATGCCGAAGGGCGAACCGAGCTGCGGGCGATGCCGGAGATCCACCGTTCCTCCATGGTGCCGGAACCCTGGCGTACCAACCCGATCGGCCGCTTCTGGGATCGCTTGCTTGGGCGTAACCTGTCGCCGCGCCATCATTCGATGTCCAAAGAGGAGCAGGCCAGCGAACAGAAATGGCGTACCGTTGGCACCATCCGTCGTTACATCCTGCTGCTGTTAACTCTGTCCCAGACCGCCGTCGCGACCTGGTATATGAAAACCATCCTGCCTTATCAGGGATGGGCGCTGATCAACCCTGCCGATATGGTCGGCCAGGATCTGTGGATCTCCTTTATGCAGCTGCTGCCTTACGTATTGCAGAGCGGCATTCTGATCCTGTTCGCCATTCTGTTCTGCTGGGTTTCAGCCGGTTTCTGGACAGCGCTGATGGGTTTTCTACAATTGCTGATCGGCAAGGACAAATACAGTATCTCCGCCTCGACGGTGGGGAACGAGCCGCTGAATCCCGAGCACCGCACCGCGCTGGTGATGCCTATCTGTAATGAAGACGTCAGCCGCGTTTTCGCCGGGCTGCGTGCTACCTGGGAGTCGGTTAAGGCTACCGGGCAGCATAAGCATTTCGATATCTACATTCTGAGTGACAGCTACGACCCCGATATCTGCGTGGCTGAACAGAAAGCCTGGATGGAGCTAATTGCCGAAGTGCAGGGCGAAGGGCAGATCTTTTATCGCCGCCGCCGCCGCCGTATGAAGCGTAAAAGCGGTAACATCGACGACTTCTGCCGCCGCTGGGGCAGCCAGTACAGCTATATGGTGGTGCTGGACGCCGACTCGGTGATGACCGGTGAGTGTCTGACGCAGCTGGTGCGCCTGATGGAAGCCAACCCCAATGCCGGGATTATACAGTCGGCTCCACGTGCTTCCGGCATGGATACCCTCTACGCGCGCTGCCAGCAGTTTGCCACCCGGGTATATGGCCCGCTGTTTACCGCCGGCCTGCACTTCTGGCAGCTCGGCGAGTCCCACTACTGGGGCCATAATGCCATTATTCGCGTGAAGCCCTTTATTGAGCACTGCGCGCTGGCGCCGCTGCCGGGCGAGGGATCTTTTGCCGGTTCGATTCTGTCACATGACTTCGTGGAAGCCGCGCTGATGCGTCGTGCGGGCTGGGGCGTGTGGATAGCCTACGATCTGCCCGGTTCCTATGAGGAGCTACCGCCTAACCTGCTTGATGAACTGAAACGCGATCGCCGCTGGTGTCACGGCAACCTGATGAACTTCCGCCTGTTCCTGGTGAAGGGGATGCACCCGGTGCATCGCGCGGTGTTCCTGACCGGGGTGATGTCCTACCTGTCGGCGCCGCTGTGGTTTATGTTCCTGGCGCTCTCTACCGCGCTTCAGGTGGTGCATGCCCTGACCGAACCGCAGTACTTTCTGCAGCCGCGTCAGCTATTCCCGGTCTGGCCCCAGTGGCGTCCGGAGCTGGCGATTGCGCTGTTTGCTTCGACCATGGTGCTGCTGTTCCTGCCGAAGCTGCTGAGCGTGATTTTGATCTGGTGCAAAGGACCGAAGGAGTATGGCGGCTTTTTCCGCGTGACGCTGTCGCTGCTGCTTGAGGTGCTGTTTTCTGTGTTGCTGGCGCCGGTGCGCATGCTGTTCCATACCGTGTTCGTGGTTAGCGCCTTTCTGGGCTGGGAAGTGGTCTGGAATTCGCCGCAGCGTGACGATGACTCTACCCCATGGGGTGAGGCCTTTATGCGCCATGGCTCTCAACTGCTGTTGGGACTGGTCTGGGCTGCCGGAATGGCGTGGCTTGACCTGCGTTTCCTGTTCTGGCTGGCGCCAATTGTCTTCTCGCTGATTCTGTCGCCGTTTGTGTCGGTTATCTCCAGTCGGGCGACGGTGGGGCTGCGTACCAAACGCTGGAAACTGTTCCTGATTCCGGAAGAGTATTCGCCGCCGCAGGTGCTGGTGGATACCGACAAATACCTGGCGCTTAATCGTCAGCGCGCGCTGGACGACGGTTTTATGCATGCGGTGTTTAACCCGGCACTGAATGCGCTCTCCTGCGCCATGGCGACTGCCCGCCACCGAGCCAGCCAGGTACTGGAGATCGCCCGCGATCGCCATGTAGAGCAGGCGCTAAACGAAACGCCGGACAAACTGAATCGCGATCGTCGCCTGGTACTGTTGAGCGATCCGGTGACGATGGCGCGGATGCATTATCGCGTCTGGGCGAATCCGGAGCGCTACTCCTCCTGGGTGCAGCTTTATCAGTCGGTAACGTTAAACCCTGGGGTGCTTAAGGCCCAGTGATAAGGAAGATGCCGGCGGTGACGCCGGCTTTTTTTTGCCCGGGATGGGCGAGCAAGTTTAAAGAGGATACCTGTGAGAATTGTCGTTGTGATTATCGCCGCTCTGTTGTTAAGCGGCTGTGGCAGTATCATTAGCCGTACAATACCGGGGCAGGGCAACGGTAATCAATACTATCCTGGGGTACAGTGGGATCTGCGTGATTCGCCGTGGCGCTACGTAACGGTACTCGATCTGCCGTTCTCACTGGTTTTCGATACTCTGTTGCTGCCGATAGATAGCCATCACGGGCCTTATGAGTAATTTCTTTCTTCCCGGAACGTACACAGGGAGAGGGCCGGGGTGAGGGGGACAGACGGCTCCGGCGCCCTGTTTCAGAATAAAAACGGCGGAACATAGCGATGCGGTGGGCTGTTCCGTTCATTGGCGGGAAACTCCCTCTCTCGTTTCAGGAGAGGGCCAGGGTGAGGGAACAGGCGGCTCCGGCGCCCGGTTTCAGAACAAAAGCGGCAGAATATGATGATGCGGCGAGTGTTCCGTTCATTGCCGGGAAACTCCCTCTCCCGTTTCGGGAGAGGGCCGGGGTGAGGGTGACAGGCAGCTCCGGCGCCTGGTTTCAGAATAAAAGCGGCAGAATATGATGATGCGGCGAGAGTTCCGTTCACTTCAGGCAACAGCTTCTCTGTTAACCCACCGCGGGTGAACGGGCCAGGGGGGCTCAGTCGCCGCTCCCCTGGCGACCCGGGCTCCCCGGCGGTAAAAAACGCCCTTCGGGGCCCCTTCGCTTATCACTCCGGGCTTTTCGGAACGGGCAAGAGTCGCCATCCCTGGCGACCTTACCCTGTCGCGACATCCTGTCGCTCCTCCGGCCCTGCGTGAACGCTACGGCGTTTTTTAAGCCGGGAGGCAACCCCCTTGTCGCTTCAGACGGAGTGCTCAAATACAACCAGCAATACCTTTACTGATAAATCCGGGCAGAAGATTCAGGGCGGTGACTCTCCGGCCTGAAAATCGCCGCAGCGTTCACGACCGCCAGGGTCAGCCCGACAGGACGTCGGGCTGAGGGCGTGCGGCACAGGGAGGTGACGTCACGCCCGACCCGTCCGGCGGACGGGAAAAGCGGAGGGGCCCGCGACAGCGGCGATTTTCACGCCGGAAAGCCGGGTTGTCAGGGGCGGCATTTGAGCCCCTGGCCCGTTCACCGGTTCCGCAACCGGCATAAGAGAAATCACCTTAAGGTGAACGGAACCTTCGCCTGCGCGGCATACTCTTTCAGAACACGGCACTGGAGCAGAAATAGCGCAAACCGGCATGACCACGTACTACAACCGCCGCCCCGGCTTGCATCTGAAAGGGCACCGGTTGTTCAGTCAGGATGATGGTGCGGAGGCTGTCCGTTCATTGCCGGGAAACTCCCTCTCCCGTTTCGGGAGAGGGCCGGGGTGAGGGTGACCGGCGGCTCCGGCGCCCTGTTTCAGAACAGAAGCGGCAGAATATAATGATGCGGTGGGCTGTTCCGTTCACTTTGCGTGATTGCTTCTCTGCTGATTCACCGGTTCCGCAACCGGCATAAGAGAAATCACCTTAAGGTGAACGGAACCTTCACCGGCGCGGCATATTCTTTTAGAACACAGCATTGTCGCAAAAATAGCGCAACCGGCATGACCACATACTACAACCGCTGCCCCGTCCCACATCTGAAAAGCCACTGGGCGGAATATAACGATGCAGCGGGCTGTTCCGTTCACTTTGCGTCATTGCTTCTCTGTTAATTCACCGGTTCCGAAATCGACATATAAAAGTAACCTTAAGGTGAACGGAACCTTCGCCAGCGTGGCATACTCTTTCAGAACATGGCACTGTTGCAAAAATAGCGCAACCGGCATGACCACGTATGACAACCGTTGCCCCGGCCTGCATCTGAAAGGCCACTGACTGTGGAAGCCGGATTTGAAACCGGCTGGCCGGTGACGGTGACCATTGAGTCGGGGCAGAATCGTTATCTGCCCCGACTCAATGTGATAAACCGTCACTCAGCGCTCGTCCCACTCGTCCGCTGCGGCTTCCCCTTCTTCGGTATCCAGCGGAGGTTCGAGCTGGAATTCGCCTTCATCCCACTCGTGCAGGGTATTTTCTTCCTGCCATTCATCTTCTATCTCAATATCCTCATAGTCGCCATCGAAGACCTCCTGGGCCGCTTCGCCGCTAAATAACGGCAGACATTCTCCTTCTTCATCTTCGCTGGCGAGAAATTCGGCCTGCCACATAATATCGCCATCCTGCAGAATATATTTCTGCAAAGCCAGCTGTTGGACGATAGTGTCTTCACCGTTGTTGGCAATAAACTCTTCGCGTGCGGCGTCGATGGCTTCTTCAAGCGTGGTGTACATTGACATAGCGTGCTCCCTGAGTTGACCTGATTTCTGGAAAGAATAGACGAACTGCGCTCTGGCAGAAAATATCGCGGAAAAAAAATTCGCGGGTGTGGATCAACGTGCGGTTTATTGGCCCGGCATGTGGCCGGGCCAATAACCTAGTAGCGGGAAGGAACGCCTTCCGGGCGAGTCTTAAAGCGGCGGTGCAGCCACATATATTGAGCGGGGGCCATCATGATGCAACGCTCAACGACCTTGTTCATCCAGGCGGCAGTGACTTCAGGGCTGTCGAGCGGAGGCTGACATTCCGGCTCCAGGGCAATCAGCTCATAGCCCTTACCGCCTGGCTTGCGTCTGGGGACAAAGGGAACGATACAGGCTTTAGACATGCGGCTCAGCATCCAGGTGCCGGAGGTCGTTGCCGCCTGATCAACGGCAAAGAAGGGGACAAAGACGCTATTACGCGGGCCATAGTCGTGGTCCGGCGCATACCAGATGATTTCGCCGCCTTTCAACGCTTTCACCATCCCTTTCAGATCTCTGCGATCGAGCATTGTTTTATTCGAGCGTAGCCGTCCCCAGGTCTGAAGCCAGTCGATGAGGGGATTATCGTTAGGGCGGTAGACGCCAATTCCCGGGGTGTGCATCCCGAAAATTCTGGCTCCCAGTTCAAGAGTCAGAAAGTGAACCCCGATCAGCAGGATCCCCTGCTTTTGAGCCAGCAGTTCTTTTACCGGCTCTATGCCTGAGACTTCGGTCCAACGCGCCACGCGCCAGTCAGGCCAGAACCAGGCCATGCCGGTTTCCATAACTCCCATTCCGACGGATTCAAAATTCTGTCTGACCAGACGCTGGCGCTCCGCCTCTGGCATATCGGGAAAGCAGAGTTCAAGATTACGGTGGGCGATCTGCGCCCGACGCGGCAGCCACTTCATCGACAGCCAGCCAAGCAGGCGACCGATACGCCAGATAACCGGATAGGGCAACAGCACCACCAGCCAAAGTAAACCGATACCCAGCCAGGTGAGCCAGTAGCGGGGGTGCAGCAGGGCACGGGAGAATTGTGGTAACTGAGTCATGAAAATTCCATAAACAAATGGCAACGCCACGAAGAGCCATATTGTGACATCTATTTGTGTCACCGCCAAAACCACAAAGGACGAATGACTGAACTATCACCGCTCTGTGGCTGATGGCATCATATTGTGTGCAGAATGTAGCGTAAAATGTGTGGATGTAAATTAGCCGCTGTTGCTATATGATGCCGCGCCATCAATAAGCGTTAACCTATTGCAGGAAAAAACACCATGCCAGTGTTACATAACCGAATCAGCAATGAGGAGCTGAAAGCGCGCATGCTGGCTGAAAGCGAGCCGCGCACCACAATCTCATTCTATAAGTATTTTACCATTGATGACCCCAAAGCAACCCGCGACGCGCTGTATCAGGCGCTGACGGCTCTTAAAGTGTTTGGTCGGGTCTATCTGGCTCATGAGGGTATCAATGCGCAAATAAGCGTACCACAGAGCCGCCTGGAGAATTTCCGTAATACGCTGTACGGCTTCCATCCGGCGCTGGACGGCCTGCGGCTGAATATCGCGCTGGACGATGATGGCAAGTCTTTCTGGGTGCTGCGGATGAAGGTGCGTGACCGTATCGTGGCCGACGGCATCGACGATCCTCATTTTGATCCTTCCGATGTGGGCGAGTATCTGACCGCCGACGAAGTGAACGCCATGCTCGACGATCCCGACGCGCTGTTTATCGATATGCGTAATCACTATGAGTACGAAGTGGGCCACTTTGAGCGGGCTCTGGAGATCCCGGCGGATACCTTCCGCGAACAGTTGCCAAAAGCCGTCGAGATGATGGAGCCGCATCGCGACAAAAAGATTGTGATGTACTGCACTGGCGGTATCCGCTGTGAAAAGGCCAGTGCATGGATGCGCCATAACGGGTTTAATAAGGTGTATCACATTGAGGGTGGCATCATCGAGTACGCACGGCGTGCCAGAGAGCAGGGATTGCCGGTGCGATTTGTGGGCAAAAACTTTGTTTTCGACGAACGTCTTGGGGAGCGGATTACTGAGGATGTGATCGCCCACTGTCATCAGTGCGGCACCCCATGCGACAGCCATACCAACTGTAAAAACGACGGTTGCCACCTGCTGTTCATTCAGTGTCCCCATTGTGCGGAGCAGTATCAGGGCTGCTGCAGTGAACGCTGCCGCGATGAGCTGCATCTTTCGCCGCAAGAACAACGCCAGCGTCGGGCCAGGCGGGAAAACGGAATGAAGATTTTTAATAAATCGCGCGGCAGGCTGAATACGTTGACCGGCATACCCGATCCGGAGTAAGGAAAATCGCCCCGCCTGATGGCGGGGCAGGGCAATTACTGACGAACCCCTTCCACAGAGATAATCAGTTCCACTTCCTGAGAGGCCGGGCCCAGATCTTTGGTGATATTGAAGTCTTTCAGGCGGATTTTTCCTTCGGCTTCAAAGCCTGCGCGGTAGCCGCCCCAGGGATCGTCGCCCTGGCCCAGCAGTTTTGCCTCCAGTTTCACCGGTTTGGTGACCCCGTTCAGGGTCAGATTACCGGTGATATCCAGCTCATCACCATCCTTCTTCACGTCGGTTGAGGTGAAGGTGGCTTTCGGGAATTTTCCGGTGTTCAGGAAGTCGGCGCTGCGCAGATGCTTGTCGCGTTCGGCATGGTTGGTATCCAGGCTCTCGGTATTGATGGTGACGCTAACTTTATCGGCGGCAGGATTTTTTTCGTCGAAAGTAAAGCTGCCGTCGAAGTCTTTAAAGGTTCCGTACAGCCAGCTGTAGCCAAGGTGCTGGATCCGGAAGTTGATAAAGGCATGTTGCCCCTCTTTATCGATCTTGTAGTCCGCGGCCAGCGCCGTGCCGCTGGTGAACATCAGGGCGCCAAGGGTAAGTCCCAGCAGGCTTTTTTTCATCGTTTCACTCCATAGTTAACGCGACGTTTTGCCCAGCATGCGCCAGAGCGTAACGTCTTTATCGATTAAGTGGTGCTTTAATGCGGCCAGCCCATGAGCGAGGGAGAGTAAAACCACGCTCCAGGCGAGCCACAGGTGAATATCCCCCGCCAGATCGGCCTGCTCTCCAGCGCCGCTTAGCGTCGCGGGGACCTCAAACCAACCGAAAACGCTGATCGGTTTGCCGTCGGCGGTAGAGATCAGGTAGCCGGTAAAAATAATGGCGAACAGGCCAAGATAGAGCAGCAGGTGTGCCGCCGCCGCGCTGACGCGCGTGAAGCGCGAATAGCTGGCGAGCGGAGGCGGAGGCGGCGACACCCTGCGCCAGATAACGCGTGCCACCATTGCCAGCAGCAGCACAATGCCGATGCTTTTATGCAGCTCGGGAGCTTTGTGGTACCAGCCGTCGTAATAGCCCAGCGTGACCATCCACAGTCCCAGACCGAACATGCCATAGACCGTCAGTGCCACCAGCCAGTGAAACAGGATCGCAAGATGCCCGTAGCGTGATTGAGAATTACGCCATTGCATATCAAATCGCCAAAAGAATTATCGGTAATGCTAAATGTGTCCTGGAAAATAACTGTCTGCAACAAAAAAATAACCTTGCGGAATCTTATTTTTATAATATTCAAAAAATATGAAAAAGAATCGCTATTTATTATCAGTATTACCGAATTAATTACGGCATTGAACCGTAGGTGTGGTATAGGATAATGAAAAATAAACACTTATTCTAATTTTTTGAATCATCAAATAATTTTTCTGAAAAAGATTTTTTTCACCATTTGTCAGTAATTGTCAGTTGCACATAATATTCGCGGTGGAGGAATGACGGGTGCATTTATATCGGTTTTTACACATTGTTATCATGAGCAGGGGTAAATTAGCCGATGTCGATTAAGATTATTGGCTGCGTAGCAGATGATATTCCCACATCAGATTTTTGGTTTTTATGGTTTATTAATTTGTATTGGTTGTTTTTTTTGGTGTTTATGACTGCAAAATGACGATAAATGCAGCAATAAAAATCGTTAGCTTGATAACAATCCGCTTTTTGTATAAATTAAAGTTATGTAAGTCGGGGCGTCCCGCCGTGGACATCACCCCGGTCTGTTCTCTGTGGTGGTACTGCCAGTACCGTCACAGAAGCGCTATGCGTGTTGAAACGGAGCTGCGCAAATTCGCCGCTACCGAACAGCGCATCACCTCGTATTCCGGTTATGGGTAACCGGAGTCCGGCAGATCTCACTGCGTTATAGCTTTCACACCCTGCGTGGCGAAGTACCACGTGCGACAAGGACGGGAAAGCTATGATGCCGTCAGCATAATCAGGTTATTATCTGAGGGATATTCATGAGCAATCATTTAGAAAATAAACATACCCGGCGCCATGCCTTCTGGCGCAAGCGCCAGAAAAAAACGCTGTCGGTCGACGATATTACTATCGTGGATAAGCAGATGCTGAAGCGCGCCGTTGGCGCCGCAGCGCTGGGTAACGCCATGGAATGGTTTGACTTCGGCGTTTACAGCTTTCTTGCCGTGACTATTGGTAAAGTCTTTTTTCCCGGTGGCAGTCCCGCCGTGCAGTTGATAGCCACCTTCGGCGCGTTTGCCGCCGCTTTCCTGGTTCGTCCTCTGGGCGGCATGGTGTTTGGGCCGTTAGGCGATCGCATCGGGCGTCAGAAGGTACTGGCTTTCACCATGATTATGATGGCGGCAGGAACCTTCTGCATTGGTCTGATCCCCGGTTATGATCGGTTAGGTATTGCGGCGCCGCTGCTACTGCTCCTGGCGCGTCTGGTTCAGGGGTTCTCCACCGGCGGCGAATATGGCGGTGCGGCAACCTTCATAGCAGAATATTCCACTGATAAGCGGCGCGGCTTTATGGGCAGTTGGCTGGAGTTCGGTACGCTTTCGGGGTACCTGCTGGGAGCGATTCTGGTCACCGGTATGACCGCGCTACTGACTCAGGAACAGCTTCTGAGCTGGGGCTGGCGCGTTCCATTTTTCATTGCCGGCCCGCTGGGGCTGTTCGGGCTCTATATCCGCCTGAAGCTTGAAGAGACGCCGGCTTTCCAGAAACATATGGAAAAGCAGGAGGCGCTGGAGCACGACAAGCCACAGCCCGGATTGCGGGAGATGCTGTCCCGCTACCGCATTCCGATGCTGAAATGTATCGGTCTGGTGCTGCTGTTTAATGTCTCCAACTATATGCTGACCTCCTATATGCCCAGCTATCTGACCAGCGTACTGGGAATGAGTGAGCTCAGCGGTTTGATGCTGGTGATGGTAGTGATGTTTATCATGATGCCGCTGACGCTGGCTTCGGGCTACTGGAATGACCGCCTTGGCCGGCGCCCGGTGATAATGTGTGGTGCCGTCGGGCTTATCGTACTGGCTATCCCTGCTTTGTGGCTGATTGGTAGCGGTTCACTGCCTGCCATCTTCCTGGGTCTGGTTATCCTGGGGGTATTGCATACCTGCTTTAGCGGCACTATGCCGGCGACCCTGCCTGCGCTGTTCACCACTGAAGTCCGCTACAGCGCGCTGGCGATTGGTTTTAATCTGTCTGTTTCCCTGTTTGGCGGTACCACGCCGCTGCTGACCAGCTGGCTGGTGGAAAAAACCGGCAATGTCATGATCCCTGCCTGGTATCTGATGGGGGCCGGCGTTATCGGGGTGATTACCGCCTTCTTTATGCGTGAAACCGCGCGTAAGCCGCTGCGCGGCTCGGCACCGGCGGTCGGTAGCGAGGAAGAGGCGCACCGTCTGGTACAGAAGCTGGAACGCCAGGCAGAGAATCTGCCGGCCAGTAGTTAAGCCGGCAGTCCCTGTGACTTAGTTATCGGAAGCAAAACGGCTCAGGCGGAACGGATTGAGATCGAAGGAGGATGCTTTACCGCGCGCAAAATCGCAGGCGATTTCGCCCAGTACGCTGGCGAACTTGAAGCCATGGCCGCTCAGACCGGTTATCACCATGGCTTCCGGCATATCCGGCAACTGGTCAATGATAAAGTCTTCGTCCGGGGAATTATCGTAGGTACAGGCCGCGCCGTGCAGACAAACGCCCACGCCGGGCAAAATCTGGCGCAGGAAGCTGAATACCTCGCTGCCGTCGCCGGGTAGGGCGCCGAAGGGTTTACGTTCATCGGGGGCGCCGATAGGCTGGCCGCCATTATGTTTGCCGATTTTCAGTTCGTTATTTTCGGCCGGAAAGCCGTAGAACTGGTCGCCGTTGGGCAGCTCGCCGGTAAAGGCCGGAAAGTGATTTTCCGCGCTGTAGCGGCCATCAGCCTGGTGCCATGCGAAGATTTTGCGTACCGGGGTGACGGGCAGACCGGGGATCAGACGTTTTACCCAGGTGCCGGCGCTAATCAATATTCTGGGAGCGCTGTAGACGCCATCTACCGTTTCGACTTCAACCCCACTCTCACAGCGGCGTATCGCCGTGACCGGGCAGTTAAACAGCTGGGCGCAGCCGGCTTCCCGGGCAAGGCGAATCCAGGCCGTAATCGCCGTTTCGCAGTACAGTACGCCCGAATCCGGTTCAAACAGCCCCAGATAGTTGTCCGGCACCGCGATCTGCGGCCAGCGCCGGACTAACTCGCTGGCATCCAGCTGTTCCAGCGGCAGTTTCCACTGTGCCGCGCTCTCCTTAACGTTACGCAGAAATTCGGAGCTGGCGGGGCCGAGGTTCAGCACGCCGGTGCGGACAAAGATGCGTTCGCCGCTCTCTTTGTGCAATTCATTCCATAATTCCTGGGCTCTCAGCACCAGTGGCAGATACTTTTCCCCCTCACCGTAGGCGTGACGGATCAGGCGGGTGGCGCCGTGATGGCTGCCTTCGTCATGGGGCGGGTGAGCACTGTCGGTCATCAATACTCGCAGCCCGGCGCGGGTGGAGTACCAGCCAGCCGCGGCGCCGATCGAACCGCTCCCGACGATGATTAAATCGTAATCCATGCTGTTCTCTCTGTTATGTTGCTATGCATTGCAGGGTAATTAACCTGCTGATAACACACAAGCCCGAAAAATAAAAAAGGCGCCGAGCTGGCGCCTTGCTATGATTTAATTTTGGGTTTAATGCTTAAGATGGTCATTCACCGGGTATTCTCCCGATTCGATTTTGGCTATTCCCGCCTCGAGAATAGAAATAAACTGGCGGGCGACGTCGGTGGTTAGCCACAACGTCTGGCCGACCTCTGTTTCGTCCGGGTGCGCTTGATTTGCAGTCAGGTAGTGCAGGCGTAACATCAGAGCATCGTAACTGTCCACGGTGCTGATATCCCATCCTACAAGGGGATGAGTCTGAATTACTTCGTTATTTTTTTCCATGATACCCCCTTAATACGTGTTTATGGCAACGGACTGTGAGGATCAATGCATATTTTATTCGTGAAGCATTATGATTATATCAAAAAAACAATCGATGGGGCAGTCCGAATAAAAATTAAAACGGGCCATTATGCTTTTTTTGATTAAAGTGGGTAATAAATCATCATTTCAATGAGAGCAGGATTAAAGCAGCGAATGATAATGAGGAATATTCTCAGAAAACGTAGCGAGAAAAAGCGAAGAAGCAAAAAAGCCGGGTGGCGACACCCGGCAAAATAGCACAAAAAGAGAGGGTGTCTGGTCAGGCAGAGTAAAACCAGTCTTCGGCGCTTTCCCAGGTTTCCTGGAGAATATCGCGGATGCGTTCTTTATCATCCGGCGAGCCACCAATGACGGAAAGGTTATTGCTGGCGGCATAGCGTACCAGTACCTGTCCCGGGCTTTCGGGAAAGGCATTTTCAATTCGACGTGAGAACTCGCAGCTAAGCGCGTCGATAGCACCAGGCGGCAACGACGTGGTTCTGGCAATGGTCACTTCAATACGCATAGAAAAATCCCCTGTTGATAGTGCTGTATATATATACAGTCATACGGTATGGCTTGCAACAGGGGGAACGATAATTATTGACTGAACTTAGCTTTTTACCGACCAGGGCAGCGTTTCGCCCGCAAGAAATGGGATTAGCGTATCGTCGCTGAGGGCGATGCTTTCCGGTATAGACTTCGGTTGGCGTACCAGCTCGATGAACTCTTCATTAACCGGCAGGCCGTAAAAGCGTGGGCCATTCAGCGAGCAGAAGGCTTCCAGATGCTCCAGAGCTTCCAGTTCTTCAAATACGGTGGCGTAGGCGCCCATGGCTGCCGGCGCATTAAAACAGCCGGCACAGCCGCAGCAAGCCTCTTTGCGATGGCGCGGATGAGGTGCTGAGTCGGTACCCAGGAAAACCCGATCGCAGCCGCTGGCCACCAGTTCACGCAGGGCCTGCTGATGGATATTGCGCTTGAGGATCGGCAGGCAGTACAGATGCGGACGCACGCCCCCCACCAACATGTGGTTGCGGTTAAACATCAGATGCTGAGGCGTAATGGTGGCTGCCAGCCGCTCATTGCCATCGCGTACATACCAGGCGGCTTCCCGGGTGGTGATATGCTCGAACACTACTTTGAGGCCGGGAAGGCGCTTACGCAGCGGCTCCATTACGGTTTCAATGAAGCGCGCTTCGCGGTCGAAAATATCGATATCGGCGTGGGTGACTTCACCGTGCACCAGCAGCGGCATACCGATTTTTTCCATCCGCTCCAGTACCGGCATAATGGCGTCGATACTGGTGACGCCGTGGCTGGAGTTGGTGGTAGCGTTGGCCGGGTAGAGTTTCGCGGCGGTAAAAATGCCTGCCTGCATACCACGTTCCAGCTCATTCGGTTCGAGAGAATCGGTCAGGTAGCAGGTCATCAGCGGTTCGAAGCGATGACCGTCAGGGACGGCGTCCAGAATGCGCTGGCGGTAAGCCTGAGCTGCTTCTACCGTGGTTACCGGTGGAACCAGGTTGGGCATCACTATCGCCCGGCCAAAGGTGGCGCTGGTCCAGGGTACGACGGTTTGCAGCATTTCACCATCGCGCAGGTGAAGGTGCCAGTCATCGGGGCGGCGGATTTTTAAAACCTGGTTCTGTTCGGTCATGGAGGGTGCTCCGGCTAAAGAAAATCGGTCGGGTGGGGCTGGTTATGCCGGGCACTAAGGATAAGCGGAAACGTTTTCCTTTGCACCCCCCGGCGTGAAATTTTCCGGGGGGAAAAGAGGGCTTAGTCAGTAAAGGGGATAACAATTTCGCCAGGCTTCACTTCAATGCCTTTGGCATATTTCTTCGCCATAGCTTCGCCTTTACTGCGATCTTCACTCAGAACGTAGGCTGGCTTCTGATTAAAGTAGCTACGCAACGACTGATTCAGATAAGGAACGATAGTCTGAAGCACCGATTCCATCTTTTGCGGCTCGATAGTGGTATCTACCACTTCCATTTCACGCAGATAAATCGCGCCCTGTTCGGCATTAAAGAAAGGCTCAGCCTTGAGCGTTAGCTTCATGGTGGCTTTCTGATTACCGAATAGTGAACTCATATCCAATTGGGCATCACCGGTCAGCGTTACCTTATTCGGTTCTTCGCGACCGATTTTACTGGCCAGATTGGTCAGGACGATATGGGCATCGGCCACGCCGGGAACGCCAATATCTTTGGAGAAGTCATTACGCTTCGCCAGCGCCTGATTAATCTCCTGCTCGCTGATAGTATAAGACGTGAGCTGGTTACATCCTGCCAGCAGACCGCCAATTACCAGCGCCGCGGCCATTACAAACTTTTTCATAGCATTCCTCTTTTGCATGCCGAATCCTCCGATCCTGACATAAAGCAGCATCCTGCACCAGCAGGAAGATAACCAGCAGAAAAAGCTGAAAGTGCTATTTGGCGGAAATGGGGCGTATGCTCCGCGATGTTGGCGTTCGACATGGGGCAATAACACGTGCGTGTCTCGGGCGAGCTGTGACGGCCCGGCCAGCCAGCCGATCTCCATGCACTATAGTAATGATAAGGCTGGAGAGGAGGGGCAAGATGAACAAAATCGTACCCTGTCTGTGGTTGCAGGAACGGGCGCAGGAAGCGGTCAGTTTCTGGTTGCAGGCATTTGAAAAAGGCCATGAGCGGATGCGTAACTACTATCCGGACGATCGTCATTTACCTCGGGGAACGATAATGACCGTGGATTTCAGCCTCTGGGATTGTGAGCTGCTGGCACTTAATGGCGATGCGCAAATGCCGTTTACTCCCGCCCAGTTTCTGCGCGTCACCTGTACTTCCCGTGAACGGCTTGAGCAGCTGTGGACGGCGTTAAGTACCGGGGGAAAGGTTATGATGCCGCTGGACAGCTACCCCTTTAGCGACTGCTTCGGCTGGCTGGAGGACCCTTTCGGACTTAACTGGCAGTTACGGCTGGCGGACTACGATGAGATAGCACCTGGAATAATGTTCTGCGACGCGCTGTATGGTCGGGGGAATGAGGCGATCGCCGCCTGGGGGAGTACACTGCTGCCCTGTGAGCGGGATGAAGCTATTCTTAATCCCGATGGAACCATCCAGCAGTCGCGATTCCTGTTGTGCGGCCAGCCCTTCCTGATGCAGGAAAGTGATTACCCCCACGGCTTTACCCTCTCCAGCGCCTTTTCGTTTTGTGTCTGGTGCGATAGTCAGAACGAAATTGACCGGCTATGGAAGCGGCTGGGCGAAGGCGGTCAGGAGATAGCCTGCGGCTGGCTACAGGACGCGTTCGGCCAGTGCTGGCAGATTCTGCCGCGGGAGATGCCGATGCTGCTGGATGGTCGCCAGCAGCATAAGGCGTATCAGGTGATGCAGGCGCTGTATCAGATGAAGAAAATCGATCTTCAGCGCCTACACGATGCCTGGCTTAACGCCTGAACGGTGCAAAGGGCGAGTGGGCGCAAAAAAGCGGCATGTTGCTGTTTTCACGGGGGTTAGCGGGCGTTTATAGTAGGCAGGCGCTGAGCCAGAGAGCCAGTGCGACAAACATAATGAGATAAGGAGACAGGGGATAAGATGTTTGGCTACCGTAGTCATGTACCGAAGGTGCGGCTCACTACAGAGCGTCTGGTCGTGCGACTGGTTCACGCCAGAGATGCCTGGCGGCTGGCCGACTATTATGCGGAGAATCGCCGGTTTCTTAAACCCTGGGAGCCGGTGCGCGACGAAAGCCACTGTTACCCTTCTGGCTGGCAGCCGCGTTTGTCGATGATCGAAGAGCTGCATCGTCAGGGCAGCGCATTCTACTTTGCCCTGCTGGATCCAGATGAACAGGAGATTCGCGGCGTCGCCAACTTCTCTAACGTGGTGCGCGGCTCTTTTCACGCCTGCTATCTGGGCTATTCGCTGGGCGAAAAATGGCAGGGGCAGGGACTGATGTTCGAGGCGCTGACTTCCGCCATCCGTTATATGCAGCGTACCCAGCATATCCATCGTATTATGGCCAACTATATGCCCCATAATCAGCGCAGTGGTGCGCTGCTCGCCAGGCTGGGATTCAAAAAAGAGGGCTATGCCCACGACTACCTGCTGATTAATGGCGTCTGGCGCGATCATGTGCTGACGGCGCTGACGACCCCGTCATGGGTTCCTGGCCGGTAACGCCCGTTTAAAGGAGAGCAAATGAAGTATCAGTTCAGCCCGACTCAGGCCCGCCTGATTGGCTGCCTGCTGGAAAAGCAGGTCACCACCCCGGACCAATACCCGATGTCTCTGAACGGCGTCGTTGTCGCCTGTAATCAAAAAACCAACCGCGACCCGGTCATGAATCTTTCCAGTAGCGAAGTTCAGGAGACGCTGGACGAACTGGTCAAACGCCATTACGTCAGCACCCAGAGCGGTTTCGGCAATCGGGTGACTAAATATGAGCAGCGCTTTTGCAACTCGGCCTTTGGCGACCTTAAGCTTTCACCGGCGGAGGTGGCGCTGGTCACGACGCTGTTGCTGCGCGGCGCCCAGACCCCCGGCGAACTGCGCAGCCGCTGCGCCCGGATGCACGAATTCGCCGATATGGTGGAGCTGGAAAACGCTCTGGAACGGCTGGCCCGGCGCGAAGACGGCCCTTTCGTGGTACGACTGGCGCGCGAAGCGGGCAAGCGCGAAAGCCGTTATATGCACCTGTTTTGCGGCGAAGTGACGGCGGCCACGACGGACAGCGTCGAACTGCCGACTGGCGAGCCCGGGCTGGCGGAGCGCGTGGAACACCTGGAGCAGGAGGTGGCGGCGCTGAAAGCGCGTCTCGATTCTCTGCTGGCGCATTTGGGAGATTAAGCGATGGCGCAGTTACGAATTGGCGTGGTGGGGCTGGGCAGTATTGCGCAGAAGGCCTGGCTGCCGGTGCTGTCCGCCGCCCGCGACTGGCGACTGGTGGGCGCGTTTTCCCCCACCCGCGAACGGGCGCTGCCTGTCTGTCAGATGTATCGCATCGATTACTTTTCGTCGTTATCGGCGCTGGCGGCGCAGTGCGACGCGGTCTTTGTGCACAGCGCGACCGCCAGCCACTACGCGGTGGTTAGCGAACTGTTGCGCGCTGGCGTTCACGTCTGCGTGGACAAACCACTGGCGGAAAATCTGAGCGAAGCCGAGAAGCTGGTGGCGCAGGCCAGCCAGCGGCGGCTGGCGTTGATGGTCGGCTTTAATCGTCGCTTCGCGCCGCGCTACCGGGCGTTAAAGGCGGCGTCAGGCGAACTGGCGTCGTTGCGTATGGATAAACACCGTAGCGACAGCATAGGTCCTGGCGATCTGCGCTTTACGCTGCTCGACGACTACCTGCATCTGGTGGATACTGCTCTGTGGCTGGCCGGCGGCGATACCAAACTGGTCAGCGGCGCGATTCGCACCAATGAGGAAGGGCAGATGCTATGGGCTGAACACCACTTCCAGCGTTCCCAGCTTCAGGTCACCACCTGTATGCATCGCCGGGCGGGCAGTCAGCGTGAACAGATACAGATGGTGACCGACGGCGGTTGGCTTGAGGTAACCGATATGCGCGAGTGGCGCGAAGAGCGGGGCGCTGGCGTGGTAACTCTGCCGGTACCCGGCTGGCAGAGCACCCTGGAGCAGCGCGGTTTTGCAGGTTGCGCCCGCCACTTTATTGATTGTGTGGCAAATCAGACGGTTCCGGAAACCTCCGGTGAAGAGGCGCTGCGCGCCCAGCGCGTAGTGGAACAGCTGTGGCGCGAGGCCGTCAGCGAATAATCCCTGGTAACATCTGTCGGTAGTAATTCATTTCAGCTCGGGTAGACTAAGCGCTCCTGATTTGACCGGCGCCTGTGGCACAGGCGCCGGCGTTGTCTATGGAACAAGGGATCCATGAACTTATTAAAATCGCTGGCGGCTGTCAGCTCTATGACCATGTTTTCACGCGTGCTGGGTTTTGCGCGCGATGCCATTGTCGCGCGCGCCTTTGGCGCTGGCATGGCAACAGATGCCTTCTTTGTCGCGTTTAAACTTCCCAATCTGCTGAGACGCATTTTCGCCGAAGGGGCCTTTTCCCAGGCTTTTGTTCCTATCCTGGCGGAGTATAAGAGTAAAGAGGGTGAGGAGGCGACCCGCCTGTTCGTCGCCTATGTTTCCGGGCTGCTGACCCTGGCGCTGGCGGTGGTGACTATCGCAGGCATGCTGGCGGCACCCTGGGTGATTATGGTGACGGCGCCGGGATTTGCCGATACGGCGGATAAATTTAACCTGACCAGCCAGCTGCTGCGCATTACCTTTCCCTACATTCTGCTGATCTCGCTGGCTTCGCTGGTGGGGGCAATTCTTAACACCTGGAATCGTTTTTCGGTACCGGCTTTTGCGCCCACGCTGCTGAATATCAGTATGATTTGCTTCGCACTGTTTGCCGCGCCTTACTTTAATCCACCAGTTCTGGCGCTGGGTTGGGCCGTGACCGCGGGTGGCGTATTACAGCTGTTCTATCAACTGCCGCATCTGAAGAAGATAGGTATGCTGGTGCTGCCGCGCGTGAGCTTTAAAAACGCCGGGGCGTTGCGGGTAGTGAGGCAGATGGGCCCGGCGATTCTCGGCGTTTCGGTCAGTCAGATCTCACTAATCATTAACACCATTTTCGCCTCATTTCTGGTCTCCGGCTCGGTTTCCTGGATGTACTATGCCGATCGCCTGATGGAGTTCCCTTCTGGCGTGCTGGGTGTGGCGCTGGGGACTATTCTGCTACCGTCGCTCTCGAAAAGCTTTGCCAGCGGCAACCATGACGAATACTGCCGCCTGATGGACTGGGGGCTGCGGCTCTGTTTTCTGCTGGCGTTGCCCAGCGCCGTGGCGTTAGGGGTGCTGGCTAAGCCGCTGACCGTTTCGCTGTTCCAGTATGGGAAATTCAGCGCTTTCGATGCCGCGATGACCCAGCGGGCACTGGTGGCCTATGCCGTAGGTCTGATGGGGCTGATTGTGGTGAAGGTGCTGGCGCCGGGCTTTTATTCGCGCCAGGATATCAAAACCCCGGTTAAGATTGCCATTGTGACCCTGATTATGACGCAGTTGATGAACCTGGCGTTTATTGGCCCGTTGAAGCATGCCGGTCTGGCGCTCTCTATCGGTCTGGCCGCGTGCCTGAACGCCAGCCTGCTATACTGGCAGTTGCGCAAACAGGATATTTTCACACCGCAGCCGGGCTGGCTGGGTTTTCTTATCCGGCTGGTGGTTGCTGTGGTGGTGATGGCGGCGGCGCTGGTGGGAATGCTCTGCGTGATGCCTGAGTGGTCGCTGGGGGGGATGCCGTATCGACTGCTGCGCCTGATGGCGGTGGTGGCGGTGGGTATCGTGGCTTACTTTGCCACGCTGGCGCTGTTAGGCTTTCGTCCCCGGGATTTTGCCCGTCGTACCCTGTAGATTGAATGATTCATATCCGGCCCGGCCAGCGTTGCTGACCGGGTTTTTTTAGGTTTATCGCGGACTGGCAGGAAACTGGCGTTATAGCTCAAAAGAGAAGCCGCGCTTCAAAATAAACGGAACAGTTCAGCGTTCCATCATATTCTGCCGGTTTACGGCTGCCACTTTCGAACAGGCTACGCGCACCGGCAATGAACCTTTTTTATGTCCAGCGTAAACAGACAAGTTTATTGAGGCTGGTTCACCTGCGCGGAAACGGGAGTGGGGGGAAGCGATAAACATAATGTGACAACGCCAGGCTGTTTCTTATAAACAATAAAAAAGCCGACCTTTGCAGGTCGGCTTTGGCGTATTAAGGTCGGGGTTACTGCTGCGGTTTACCCGCCGGAGCCGTCGCCTGATGGGTGGCGCTGTGGCCCCCGGCGGCACCTTTACCGGCGAAGTTAAAGGCCGGGCGAACCCAGTCGCTGTGGCGCGGCGGCTCCGGGACATAATCCGGCGCCGGGGCGCGGGTCATTGGCGCACTGGCGTGATGTCCGCTGGCGATCGGCTGCTGCGTGACTGCGGCAGGTGGTTCAACCGGAGCAACAGCAGCCTTAACATCCGGCGCCGGCTCTACCATTTCCTCAACCGGCCGATCGGCTTCAACCTGCGGCTGTTCTTCAACCTGCGGCTGTTCTTCAGCCTGTAGCAGCGGCTGAACCGCGGTTTCTGGCTGTTGTTCTGCCCCGGCCTGTGCTTCAGCGTTGGACTGGGCGATAACCTCAGACGGCTCCACGATTTCCGGCTGCGGTTCGGCGACCGGCGCAGTCGCTTCTTCCTGACGCGGTACTATCTTCGCAGGCTTACCACCAGCGGTCATCGGCGGCTCGTGCTCTTCAGCCGGAACCGCTTCTTCGACCATGCGCTCAGCGGTGGCTTCGTCGCTTTCGGCGATAAGATGCGGTGCTTCCTCTACCGGCGCAGCGATCGCTTCCGGATGTTCGGTTTTAACAATCGTCTGTTCCGGCACTACCTCCAGTACCTGCGCTTCGGCTTCACTTTGCGGATGAACCGGCGGAATAATCGGCTGATCGGAATGGGTATGCTGTTCCGGCAGCTCCTGCTCCTGGACACGGTTTACCGGGTAGTTGATCCATACCTTGCCGGAAGCCAGTTCCGGAGAAGCGCAGCCCGTGGCAATCGGCATTGGCGACTGACCTGGATAACGCTCATCGCGATAGCGGCGACGGCGCTGACCGCTAACCCGCAGATGGCGCGGCGAACGACGCGAACGACGCGGCATACCTGCGTTATTTTCGTTGCGGGAGTCGGCATTTTCCTCACCCGCTTCGCTGCGCTGCTGCGCCTGCTCTTCAGGTTTTTCAGCCACTTTCGTGGTTTCGCCTTCCACAATAGCCGGCAGCGGGATAGTCGCAACTTCGGTGCTGGCCTGAATATCATCGGCCAGTACGCTTTCGTCGGCGCCGTCGGTAATGCGCACTTTTTTGCTCAGCTGGCGCTGTTTACGGCGCGGCATGACCTGAACGCGCTCTTCAGACTTACGCTCTTCGCCAGTGGCTTCACTCTGAGGTTCAACCTGCTGCTGTGTGGCTTTGGCTTCCTGCGTGGCCTGACGCTTCTCGTCGTTGTTGCGGCGACGATTACGTTCGCGGCGTGGCTCGCGGCTTTTCTCGCCTTCGCCTGCTTCTGCGGTAGTCTGAGGCTTCTGAACGTCGGCATTTTGCTGCTGCGCCTGGCGACGATTACGGCGGTTCTCTTCACGATTTTCGCGGTTATCACGATTCTCGCGATTATCACGATTCTCGCGGGTTTCGCGATTATCACGATCGCGGTTGCCGCGTTCATTGCGTTCGCCGCGGTCGCGACGATTGTTCTGGCGGCGGTTGTTGTTACGGCGATCCTGGCGACCTTCCGGTTTCTTCGGCGCTTCCTCGGCCGGTTTCTCCGGGGCTTCCGCTTCCGGCTCGCCGGCGAAGACCTTCTTCAACGCGCCAAACAGGCGGCTGACCAGGCCTGGCGCGGCGGCGGGCGTTTTTTGCGGCTGGCTCGCCGCAGCAGGGGCCGACTCACTCGGTAGAGGTGGTACTTCCGGCATCACGAAGGCTGCCAGCGCCGGCTGTTCCGGGGTACGACGCTCCGGGAAGTCATCGGCAGATGGCATCGCCATCTCTTCTTCGTGCAGCTTAGGCAGCTTGTAGCTCAGCGTATTAGTCTCTTCGCCGCTGCGAACCCGCAGTACCGAGTAGTGCGGGGTCTGCATCTGATCGCTCGGAACGATGACGCAGCGCACGCCACCCTGGCGCTTTTCGATAGCGTTGACCGCTTCGCGCTTCTCATTGAGCAGGTAAGAGGCGATCGGCACCGGAACGATGGCGTGCACCTCTTTGGTGTTCTCCTTCAGGGCCTCTTCTTCGATCAGGCGCAGAATGGAGAGTGACAGCGATTCGTTGTCGCGGATGGTGCCGGTGCCGCTACAGCGCGGGCACACGTGGTGGCTGGATTCACCCAGCGACGGGCTAAGACGCTGACGCGACATTTCCAGCAGGCCAAAGCGGGAAATATGGCTGATCTGGATGCGAGCGCGATCCTGGCGTACGGCTTCACGCAGGCGATTTTCGACGGCGCGCTGGTGGCGTACCGGCGTCATATCGATAAAGTCGATGACGATCAGGCCGCCAAGGTCGCGCAGACGCAGCTGGCGGGCGATCTCATCGGCTGCTTCCAGATTGGTATTAAAGGCGGTCTCTTCGATATCGCCGCCGCGGGTGGCGCGTGCGGAGTTGATATCAATAGCGGTCAGCGCTTCGGTAGTGTCGATAACGATAGAGCCGCCGGAAGGCAGACGCACTTCTCGCTGGAAGGCGGACTCGATCTGGGACTCTATCTGATAATGGCTGAACAGCGGAATTTCGCCGGTATATAGCTTGATCTTGCTGCTGAAGTCGGGACGGCCCAGCGCGGCGATATGCTGACGCGCCAGTTCAAGCACTTTCGGGTTGTCGATCAGAATCTCGCCAATGTCCTGGCGCAGATAGTCGCGAAACGCACGCACGATAACGTTGCTTTCCTGGTGGATCAGGAACGGAGCAGGGCGGCTTTCAGCGGCCTTTTTAATGGCTTCCCAGTGCTTAAGGCGGAAACTTAAGTCCCACTGCAGCGCTTCGGCCGATTTGCCGACTCCTGCGGTGCGAACGATGAGTCCCATGCCGTCCGGCACTTCCAGAGACGCCAGCGCCTCTTTAAGTTCGGTACGGTCGTCGCCTTCGATACGGCGTGAAATACCGCCGGCACGCGGATTGTTAGGCATCAGCACCAGATAGCTGCCTGCCAGGCTGATAAAGGTGGTCAGCGCGGCGCCTTTGTTGCCACGCTCTTCTTTATCGATTTGCACGATCACTTCCTGACCTTCGCGCAGTACATCCTTAATGTTGGGACGACCATGTGCGGAGTAGCAGCCGGGGAAGTATTCGCGGGCGATCTCTTTGAGGGGAAGGAAGCCATGACGTTCGGCGCCATAGTCGACGAATGCCGCTTCCAGGCTGGGTTCTATGCGGGTGATTTTACCTTTGTAGATGTTCGCTTTTTTCTGTTCATGCCCCGGGCTTTCGATGTCCAGGTCGTACAGACGCTGCCCATCGACCAGGGCAACACGCAACTCTTCCTGCTGAGTTGCGTTAATTAACATTCTTTTCATCGTAACTAACTCATTATTCTTGCATTGGCGACAGAGCTGTGGGCATGGGACGACTCGCCGGATAAGAACCGATGGCCTCGTGACTGGTTAGCGTCGTCGTCAACCTCCCGGTTGTCGAGTGCTATGAGGCGCAAAGTATCGGTAGCCTGCTTTTCAACCGGAAAAGCAGCGCAATTAGTCCTGGGAACAGCCTGGATTTGTTTCGCCAGAGAAGATTCCATATACCGGTAAGGTCTGCAACCCGCAGCCCGTAACTGTCTGAAAGTTCATAACGTCTTACGCCATTGCTGCGTGGATGAACGCTCAGACAAAATGGGTAATTCCGCAAAACTTCTTGTTATAACAAAGTATCAGAGCGGAAAACTGCGACATTATTCCACTGCTAACCGCGTTATAGCAAGATGACTTTTGCCTTTTATCACCGGCTTTCTCACAGTTTTTTAACCGGGCCATTTTGGTTGCTGTAATAACATACAAAAACGGCGGTTTCGCTGTTAAAAGCGGGCTTGATGATAAGTATAGGCTGATAAAAATGAGTGGCGCGAATCGCGGCGGCTCAATTAGAATCGCCGACCATGAAAACAGAGACGCCATCCGTAAAAATAGTTGCTATTTCCGCCGATGAGGCGGGGCAGCGTATCGACAACTTTTTGCGCACCCAGCTCAAGGGGGTGCCGAAGAGCATGATCTACCGCATACTGCGTAAAGGCGAGGTGCGGGTAAATAAGAAACGTATCAAGCCGGAATATAAGCTGGCGGCGGGGGACGAAGTTCGCATCCCTCCGGTACGCGTGGCTGAACGCGAAGAGACGGCACTGTCGCCGCATCTGGATAAAGTTGCCGCGCTTAACGACGCTATCATTTATGAAGATGAGTATATTCTGGTGCTGAATAAGCCATCGGGAACTGCGGTACACGGCGGCAGCGGTTTGAGTTTTGGGGTGATCGAGGGACTGCGAGCGCTGCGTCCTGAAGCCCGTTTCCTGGAGCTGGTACATCGGCTGGACAGGGATACTTCTGGCGTTTTGCTGGTGGCCAAGAAGCGTTCTGCGCTGCGTTCACTGCATGAGCAGCTGCGCGAAAAGGGGATGCAGAAGGATTATCTGGCGCTGGTACGTGGCCACTGGCAGTCTCACGTGAAGGCAGTGCGGGCACCGTTGCTGAAAAATATTTTGCAAAGTGGTGAGCGTATCGTGCGCGTAAGCCAGGAAGGCAAACCTTCGGAGACCCGCTTTAAGGTGGAGGAACGCTACGCTTTTGCAACCCTGGTGCGTTGCAGTCCGATAACCGGACGTACTCACCAGATTCGCGTGCATACCTTACATGCGGGTCATCCTATCGCCTTCGACGATCGCTACGGCGATCGCGACTTTGACAGGCAGCTAGCCGACACGGGGCTGAATCGCCTGTTCCTGCACGCCGCGGCGCTGCGCTTTACCCATCCGAAAAGCGGCGAAGTGATACGGGTAGAGGCGCCAATGGATGAACAACTCCGACATTGCCTGAAGGTGCTGCGGCGCGGCGCCTGACGAAACAGGGGTTATCCCAGCGGGTTGACCCCTTCATTGATTAACATTCGACACAGCGCGATCAGCGGCAATCCCACCAGCGTGTTGGGATCCCTGCCGTCCAGCTTATCAAAAAGCGCAATCCCCAGCCCTTCGCTTTTAAAACTGCCGGCACAGTTAAGCGGCTGCTCGCGTTCCACATAGCGCTGAATTTCCGCTTCCGTCAGATGACGAAAGTGCACGTCGAAAGGCTCGCACTCACTTTGTAACTGGCCGTTAGCGCTGTTATAGAGTGCCAGACCGGTATAGAAAGTCACAATATGGCCGCTGGCCTGCTTCAACTGCGCCACGGCTCGTTCGGTGGTATGGGGCTTACCAGCGATACGACCTTCAAGTTCGCATACCTGGTCAGAGCCGATAATCAGATGCTCAGGGTAGCGTTGCGCCAGCGCCTGGGCTTTGGCCTGCGCCAGACGGGTCACCAGGTGACGGGCCGATTCGCCAGGCTTTGGCTTTTCATCGACCTCGGGGGCCGCGCAGATAAAAGGAATCTCCAGTTTTTCCAGCAGCATTCGGCGAAACGGGGAGGTGGAGGCAAGTACGACGGATGACATTTTTTTACCGTTTTAAATAGCGAACAGATAGCCTTCATTTTAAACTCAGGAGCCGCGCTTGCGCGAATTAATAGCAAAAGGAACAGTCGCTCCGCCTTTTCCTTTGACTCCGTGACGTTACAAAGTTAATATGCGCGCCCTATGCAAAAGGTAAAATTACCCCTGACTCTGGATCCGGTTCGTACCGCTCAGAAACGCCTCGACTATATTGGCATCTACATGCCTGAACAGGTGGAGCGCGTGGCCGAATCCGTCGTCAGTGTGGACAGTGATGTTGAATGCGCGATGTCGTTTGCCATCGACAGCCAGCGTCTTGCCGTAATCACCGGCCATGCCGATGTGACGGTAACGCTAAGCTGCCAGCGCTGCGGCCAGCCGTTTACGCATCAGGTTCACGCGACCTGGTGTTTCAGCCCGGTTGTTAACGACGAACAGGCCGAAGCACTGCCGGAAGCGTACGATCCGATTGAGGTTAACGAATTCGGTGAAATCGATCTGCGGGCAATGGTAGAAGATGAAATCATCCTCTCCCTGCCGGTGGTTCCGGTGCATGATTCTGAACACTGTGAAGTGTCCGAGGCGGACATGGTCTTTGGTGAACTGCCTGATGAGGCGCAAAAGCCAAACCCATTTGCCGTATTAGCCAGTTTAAAGCGTAAGTAATTGAGGAGTAAGGTCCATGGCCGTACAACAGAATAAACCAACCCGTTCCAAGCGTGGCATGCGTCGTTCTCACGATGCGCTGACCACCGCCACCGTGTCTGTCGATAAGACTTCTGGTGAAACTCACCTGCGTCACCATGTTACTGCCGACGGTTTCTACCGCGGCCGCAAGGTTATCGCTAAGTAATCCGGCGATATCTTGACCGATCTAACGCTGGCGTTAGATGCCATGGGCGGGGATTATGGCCCCGCTGTTACAGTGCCTGCAGCCCTGCAGGCACTGAGTACTAATACCCAACTGCACCTTTTGCTTGTCGGCTGTCCCGACGCTATCACACCATTACTTGCCAGAGCCGATTTTGAGCAACGCTCGCGCCTGCATATTATTGCGGCGGAATCGGTTGTGGCCAGTGATGCACGCCCTTCGCAGGCGATTCGCAACAGTCGTGGAACCTCTATGCGAGTGGCGCTGGAGCTGGTTAAAGAGGGCAGGGCGCAGGCCTGCGTCAGTGCCGGGAATACCGGCGCGCTGATGGGGCTGGCTAAATTATTGCTTAAGCCGCTGGAGGGGATCGAGCGGCCAGCGCTGATGTCGGTGCTGCCGAATCAGCGTAAAGGGAAAACGGTGGTGCTGGATTTGGGCGCGAATGTCGCCTGCGATAGCACCATGCTGGTACAGTTCGCCATTATGGGTTCCGTTATGGCTGAAGAGGTGCTGGGAATTCCCGAGCCCAGGGTCGCATTGCTCAATATTGGCGAAGAAGAGACCAAGGGGCTTGATAGCATTCGTGATGCGGCGACGCTGTTAAAAACTCTGCCCGGACTGAACTATATTGGCTATCTTGAAGCTAACGAGCTGCTGACGGGAAAGACTGACGTATTGGTCTGTGACGGCTTTGTCGGAAACGTTACGCTCAAGACGATGGAAGGTGTTGTCAGAATGTTTCTCTCTTTGCTGAAATCGCAGGAAGAGAAAAAGGGGCGGTCGTGGTGGCTGCGTTTGCTTAAGCATTGGTTACAAAAGAAGCTGGCAAGGCGATTCAGTCACCTCAACCCCGACCAGTATAATGGCGCCTGTCTGTTAGGATTGCGCGGCACCGTGATTAAGAGTCACGGTGCGGCCAATCAGCGAGCGTTTGAGGTCGCGATTGAACAGGCAGTGCAGGCGGTGCAGCGGCAGGTTCCCCAGCGAATCGCCGCTTGCCTGGAATCTGTATTACCCGAGAGTGACTGAGCGTACATGTATACAAAGATTATAGGCACCGGCAGCTACCTGCCCGGTCAGGTGCGTACTAACGCCGATCTGGAAAAAATGGTGGAGACTTCCGACGAGTGGATTGTCACCCGTACGGGTATTCGTGAGCGTCATATCGCTGCCCCTGAAGAGACGGTAGCGACTATGGGCCACCAGGCCGCGCTGCGCGCCCTTGAGATGGCCGGCGTTAACAAAGAAGAGATCGACCTGATTATTGTCGCCACCACCTCTTCCACGCACGCATTTCCCAGCGCGGCCTGTCAGATTCAGGCGATGCTGGAGATCAAAGGCTGCCCGGCTTTCGATGTGGCTGCGGCCTGCGCGGGCTTCACCTATGCGTTGAGCATTGCCGATCAGTATGTGAAAAACGGCGCAGCGAAACGTGCGCTGGTAATTGGTTCGGATGTGCTGGCGCGTACCTGCGATCCTGCCGATCGCGGCACCATTATCATTTTCGGCGACGGTGCGGGCGCTGTGGTGCTCGGCGCGTCCGAAGAGCCAGGTATCATCTCTACCCATTTGCACGCCGACGGCAGCTATGGCTCGCTACTGACCCTGCCTAACGCCGATCGCGTAAATCCGGAAAATCCGATTTATCTCACTATGGCGGGCAACGAAGTCTTTAAAGTCGCCGTGACCGAGCTGGCCCATATCGTCGATGAAACGCTGAAAGCCAATAATCTGGATCGCAGCGATCTCGACTGGCTGGTTCCGCACCAGGCGAACCTGCGCATTATCGGCGCTACCGCCAAAAAGCTGGGTATGTCGATGGATAATGTAGTGGTTACGCTCGACAGACACGGCAATACCTCTGCGGCATCTGTACCAGCGGCGCTGGATGAAGCCGTGCGCGACGGGCGAATCAAACCCGGTCAATTGCTGCTGCTTGAAGCGTTCGGCGGCGGTTTTACCTGGGGCTCGGCGCTGGTTCGTTTTTGATTAATAAGGATTAAAAACATGACGCAATTTGCATTTGTCTTTCCGGGGCAGGGGTCTCAGGCAGTCGGCATGCTGTCTGCCATGGCCGCTGAGCATCCGGTGATTGAAGAGACGTTTCGTGAAGCCTCCGATGCTCTGGGCTACGATCTCTGGAAACTGACTCAGGAAGGGCCGGCACAAGAGCTGAACAAAACCTGGCAAACCCAGCCGGCGCTGCTGACCGCTTCTGTGGCGCTGTGGCGCGTCTGGCAGCAGCAGGGCGGTAAAACGCCTGCGCTGATGGCGGGGCACAGTCTGGGCGAATACTCCGCGCTGGTCTGTGCGGGCGTCATTGCTTTCGCAGACGCGGTGCGCCTGGTGGAGCTGCGCGGTAAGCTGATGCAGGAAGCCGTACCGGAAGGGACCGGCGCAATGGCGGCGATCATCGGTCTGGACGATGACGCTATTGCCAAAGCCTGCGAAGAATCTGCCCAGGGGCAGGTGGTTTCGCCGGTTAACTACAATTCTCCAGGCCAGGTGGTGATCGCCGGTCATAAAGAGGCCGTAGAGCGTGCGGGCGAGGCCTGTAAAGCGTCGGGCGCCAAACGCGCGCTGCCGTTGCCGGTAAGCGTGCCTTCTCACTGTGCGTTGATGAAGCCCGCAGCGGAAAAACTGGCTCAGGAGTTGACGAAGATCGAATTCAACGCGCCTGCCATTCCGGTCGTCAACAACGTGGATGTGAAGTGCGAAACTACGCCCGATGCGATTCGCGATGCGCTGGTGCGCCAGCTCTACAGCCCGGTTCAGTGGACAAAGAGCGTGGAGTTTATGGCGGCGCAGGGCGTATGCCAGCTATACGAAGTGGGGCCGGGCAAAGTTCTGACCGGTCTGACCAAACGGATTGTTGATACCCTGACCGCATCGGCCATTAATGAGCCGCAAGCGCTGTCAGCGGCGTTAGCACAGTAAAACGAGGACAACCATGAGTTTTGAAGGAAAAATCGCCCTGGTGACCGGCGCAAGCCGCGGTATTGGCCGCGCCATTGCTGAAACGCTGGCGGCTCGCGGCGCGACCGTGATCGGTACCGCCACCAGTGAAAGCGGCGCTCAGGCTATCAGCGATTATCTTGGCGAGCGCGGCAAGGGGATGATGCTGAATGTGACCGATGCTGCATCTGTGGAATCTGTTCTGGAAAATATTCGTTCCGGGTTTGGCGAAGTGGATATTCTGGTGAATAATGCCGGTATTACTCGTGATAACCTGCTGATGCGTATGAAAGATGATGAATGGAACGATATTATCGAAACCAATCTGTCATCTGTTTTCCGTCTGTCAAAAGCGGTAATGCGCGCTATGATGAAAAAGCGTCATGGTCGTATTATCACTGTCGGTTCTGTGGTTGGTACCATGGGAAATGCTGGTCAGGCTAACTACGCTGCGGCGAAGGCCGGGCTGATTGGCTTCAGTAAATCGCTGGCGCGTGAAGTTGCGTCGCGCGGTATTACTGTCAATGTTGTTGCTCCGGGTTTTATTGAAACGGACATGACTCGTGCGCTGTCTGACGATCAGCGTGCTGGCACTCTGGCGCAGGTTCCGGCGGGGCGCTTAGGCTCTCCAAACGAAATCGCCAGCGCGGTTGCATTTTTAGCCTCTGACGAGGCGGGGTACATCACTGGTGAGACCCTGCACGTCAACGGCGGAATGTATATGGTTTAATCGACGATATTTTTATTTGCATTATGCGGGCGAAAGCACGCAAAATAGCGTAAAATCGTGGTTCGACCAGCCGGGATTTAGTTGCAACTTTTTCAACATTTTATACACTACGAAAACCATCGCGAAAGCGAGTTTTGATAGGAAATTTAAGAGTATGAGCACTATCGAAGAACGCGTTAAGAAAATCATTGGCGAACAGCTGGGCGTTAAGCAGGAAGAAGTGACTAACAATGCTTCCTTCGTTGAAGATCTGGGCGCTGATTCTCTTGACACCGTTGAGCTGGTAATGGCTCTGGAAGAAGAGTTTGACACTGAGATTCCGGACGAAGAAGCTGAGAAGATCACCACCGTTCAGGCAGCCATTGATTACATCAACGGCCACCAGGCGTAAGTGAACATCTCCAGGCGGTCGCTCGACCGCCTGAGTTTTTTCTGTATTTGTCCCACTCGTGTCAATAATTCCCTCCCTGGAGGACAAGCGTGTCTAAGCGTCGTGTAGTTGTGACCGGACTGGGCATGTTGTCTCCTGTCGGCAATACCGTAGAGTCAAACTGGACAACTCTGCTTGCCGGCCAGAGCGGCATCGGCCCCATCGACCATTTTGATACTAGCGCCTATGCAACCCAATTTGCTGGCTTAGTAAAGGACTTTAACTGTGAAGAATTCATCTCGCGCAAAGATCAGCGCAAGATGGATGGCTTCATTCAATATGGAATTGTCGCCGGCGTTCAGGCTATGCAAGACGCTGGCCTCGACGTGACCGATGAGAACGCACCGCGTTTTGGTGCCGCCATCGGTTCGGGTATCGGCGGCTTAGGCCTGATTGAAGAGAACCACACCGCGCTGATGAAAGGCGGCCCGCGTAAGATCAGTCCGTTCTTCGTGCCTTCCACCATTGTTAACATGGTGGCCGGACACCTGAGCATCATGTTTGGCCTGCGCGGCCCGAGCATTTCTATTGCTACAGCCTGTACTTCCGGCGTACATAACATCGGCCATGCGGCGCGTATCATCGCTTACGGCGATGCCGACGTCATGCTGGCAGGTGGCGCGGAGAAAGGCAGTACTCAGCTTGGCGTTGGTGGCTTCGGCGCTGCGCGCGCACTCTCCACCCGTAACGATAATCCTCAGGCGGCGAGCCGTCCGTGGGATAAAGATCGCGATGGTTTCGTTCTGGGTGACGGCGCCGGTATTCTGGTGCTGGAAGAGTATGAGCACGCGAAGCGTCGCGGTGCGAAGATCTACTGTGAGCTGGTTGGCTTCGGTATGAGTAGCGATGCTTACCATATGACGTCGCCGCCGGAAAACGGCGCTGGCGCCGCGCAGGCGATGCAGAACGCGCTGCGTGATGCAGGTATCACCCCGCAGCAGATCGGCTATGTTAACGCGCACGGCACCTCCACGCCGGCGGGTGACCTGGCGGAAGCGCAGGCGGTAAAATCGGTATTCGGCGCGGCAGCGAAGCAGGTCATGGTCAGTTCTACCAAATCGATGACCGGCCATCTGTTGGGCGCGGCGGGCGCGGTAGAGTCTATCTACTCCATTCTTGCCCTGCGCGACCAGGTGGTGCCGCCGACCATCAACCTCGACAATCCGGACGAGGGCTGCGATCTGGACTTTGTGCCTCACGAGGCGCGCCAGGTTTCCGGCCTTGAGTACACCCTGTGTAACTCGTTCGGCTTTGGTGGTACTAACGGCTCTCTAATCTTTAAAAAGATCTGATCCCGCAGAGCCCCTGAATGCCAGTTCAGGGGCTTTTTTGCCAAAGGCCTGTGCGCTGTACCGGCTCTTTCTCTGAGTTCCCCGCTTGTCCGATTTCCCTTACCCTGAGACACTGTGCGCCTCAAGCGTAAAGGAGCACCTATGTGGCTGATTAATGGCGAATGGCAGACGCAGATTGCGGCAGGCGACAGAGCGACCCAGTTCGGCGATGGCTGCTTCACCACCGCGCGCGTTGTGGATGGGGAAGTGCGTTTTATCGACGACCATCTGAATCGCCTGGCGCAAGGCTGCGAGCGGCTGGGGATTTCCGTGCCCCGGGAAGAGGTATTGGCCCGGGAGATGCGCACGCTGGCGACGGGGCAGGCGCGAGCCACGCTTAAAGTCATGATAACCCGGGGTGAGGGCGGCAGGGGCTACAGTGTCGTCGGCTGTGAGCGCCCGTCGCGTTTGCTGCATCTGGCGCCCTGGCCCGCTCACTATGACCGGTGGCGCCAGCGTGGAATTCGCCTGGTTATGAGTCCGGTGCCGCTGGGCTGTAATCCCTGGCTGGCCGGAATCAAGCATCTTAACCGCCTGGAGCAGGTACTGATTCGCACGCATCTTGAACAGACGACGGCCGATGAGGCCCTGGTGCTTGACAGTGAAGGGTGGCTTACGGAATGCTGTGCGGCTAATTTGTTCTGGCGCAAAGGGGAGCAGGTCTTTACGCCGGTGCTGGATCGTGCAGGAGTGAACGGGACGATGCGACAGCGAATCATACGATTGCTGGAGGCGTCGCCATGGCGCCTTCACGAAGTACGTGAACGACCAGAAACGCTGGCCAATGCAGACGAAGTGCTGGTCTGTAACGCGCTGATGCCGGTACTGCCGGTGCGGCAGGCCGAACAGTGGCGCTACAGTTCCCGCGAGCTGTATCAGTTTTTACGACCGGGATGTGAGTAATCGGTAATTTATGAAAAAGATGTTGCGCTTTATTTTGCTGTTGGCCGTGGCGCTGGGGATTGCGGCGGGGGTGGGGCTGTGGAAGGTTCGGCAACTGGCGCATGCGTCGCTGAATCTGACCGAAGATAAAATTTTCACGCTCAGGGCCGGAACTGGCCGTATCGCACTGGGTAATCAACTCTATGAAGAGAAGCTGATTACCCGTCCCCGGGTATTCCAGTGGTTGCTGCGGGTGAAGCCTGAATTGTCACACTTCAAGGCAGGCACCTATCGTCTGACGCCGAAGATGACGGTTGCCGATATGCTGCGTCTGCTGGTAAGCGGTAAAGAAGCGCAATTCCCACTGCGCTTTGTTGAGGGTTCCCGGGTCAGCTCCCTGCTGAAGCAGTTGCGAGAATCCCCCTATATTAAACACACCCTGAAGGATGACGATTACGCCACCCTGGCACAGGCGCTGAAGCTGGATCATCCGCAATGGGTCGAAGGCTGGTTCTATCCTGACACCTGGCTTTATACCGCGGGGACCACGGATGTGGCGCTGCTCAAACGCGCCCATCAGAGAATGGTCGCCGCCGTTGATCTTGCCTGGAAGGAGCGCAAGGAGGGGCTGCCATATA
Organism: Rosenbergiella sp. YN46; assembly: GCF_036620675.1. Taxonomy (NCBI): domain Bacteria; kingdom Pseudomonadati; phylum Pseudomonadota; class Gammaproteobacteria; order Enterobacterales; family Erwiniaceae; genus Rosenbergiella; species Rosenbergiella sp. YN46. The sequence continues at coordinate 105,372 of NZ_JAZHEE010000007.1, read as the reverse complement.
AGGATAAGAATCAACTGGTCACTATGGCCTCGATTATCGAAAAAGAGACGGCAGTTGCGAGCGAACGCGCTCGGATCGCCTCGGTCTTTATTAACCGTCTGCGTATCGGTATGCGCCTGCAGACCGATCCCACCGTGATTTACGGTATGGGGGAGCGTTATAATGGCAAGCTGACGCGTAGCGATCTGGAGCGGCCCACGCCCTATAATACTTACGTGATTAGCGGGCTGCCGCCGGGCCCTATCGCGTTGCCGGGCGAAGCGTCGCTGAAAGCGGCGGCGCAGCCGGCCAGGACATCGTATCTCTATTTCGTGGCCGACGGTAAAGGCGGTCACACCTTTAATACCAATCTACGCGACCACAACAAGTCGGTGCGCGACTATCTGAATGTACTCAGGGACAAAGATGGCCAGTAAATTTATCGTGATTGAGGGGCTGGAAGGCGCCGGTAAAACGACCGCCCGCGACCAGGTGGTCGAGACGCTACGCGGCCAGGGCATCGACGATATAGTGTTTACCCGTGAGCCAGGTGGAACCCCGCTGGCCGAGAAACTGCGTGCGCTGACGCTGGATTGTCAGTCCTCGGGCGATGAAGCGATCACCGATAAAGCCGAAGTGCTGATGTTCTACGCCGCCCGGGTTCAACTGGTGGAAACCGTGATTAAACCGGCGCTGGCACGCGGCGCCTGGGTGGTCGGAGACCGTCACGATCTTTCGACCCAGGCTTATCAGGGGGGGGGACGCGGCATTGATGCCGGGTTGCTTAAAACCCTGCGCGATACGGTGCTGGGGAATTTCGCGCCAGATCTGACGCTTTATCTGGACGTTACGCCGGAGGTCGGGTTACAGCGCGCCCGGGCGCGCGGCGAACTGGATCGCATTGAGCAGGAGTCGCTGGATTTCTTTAATCGCGCCCGCGCCCGCTATCTGGAGCTGGCGCAATCTGACTCGCGTATCGTCATTATCGACGCCACCCGGCCGCTGGGGCAGGTTACCCGACAGATTTGTGACGTTGTCACGAAGTGGCTGAAGGAGCAGCAATAATGCGCTGGTACCCCTGGCTTCGCCCTCACTTCGATCGTCTGGTCGCTCGTTACCAGGCGGGAAAAGGGCACCCTGCGTTGCTGCTGCACGCGCTGCCGGGGATGGGTGACGACGCCCTGAGTTACGCCCTGAGCCGCTGGCTGATGTGCCAGCATCCCGAAGGAAATAAAAGCTGCGGCCACTGTCACGGCTGTCAGCTGATGCAGGCGGGAACCCATCCCGACTATCGGGTGCTGGAGCCAGAGAAGGGCAAGAGCTCGCTGGGCATCGAACCGGTGCGCGCGCTGTGCGAAAAACTGTACGATCGCGCCAGGATGGGCGGTGCCAGAGTGGTCTGGATGCCGAACCTCGATGCCCTGACCGAAGCGGCGGCCAATGCGCTGCTGAAAACTCTGGAAGAGCCGCCGGAAAACTGCTGGTTTCTGATGAGCTGTCGGGAGCCGGAGCGGCTGCCAGCCACACTACGCAGCCGCTGTCTGTACTGGCATCTCGCCCCTCCGGACGAAAACCTTGCCATCGCCTGGCTGGGGCGGGAGCACCCGGCGCCGGAAGAGGTGCTGCGGGCGGCGTTTCGACTGAGTGCGGGCGCCCCCGGTGCCGCGCTGACGCTGTTGAGCTCCGAACAGTGGAAAGATCGGGAAGCGCTGTGCGGCGCTCTTGACGACGTTCTGCGCAGTGGTGCCTGGCTCGATCTTATTGGCGCACTGAATCATGAAAGTGTGGTTATCCGGCTGCACTGGCTGAGCGCGCTGCTGCTGGACGCCGTGAAATGGCATCAGGGAATAACCCAGGCGCTGGTCAATGGCGATCAGCTTACGAGAGTGGCAGCCATTGCGGCCGCGGTGCCGGCCGCCCGCTTACAGTCGATGCTCTGGACGCTGTTCCGCGCCCGCGAGCAGTTGATTACCGTTACCGGCGTGAACCGCGAATTAATTCTTACCGGGCTGCTGCTGGGCTGGGAGCATGTGATGCAACCCGGCACCTCGCTGCCTGTACCACACCTCTGAGAGAGACATTATGTTTTTAGTCGACTCACACTGCCATCTCGATGGCCTGGATTATCAGACCCTGCATAAGGACGTAGACGACGTGCTGGCTAAGGCCCGGGCGCGCGACGTTAAATTTTGCCTGGCGGTCGCCACGACGCTGCCCGGTTACCGGGCGATGCGCGAACTGATAGGCGATCGTGACGATGTGGCTTTTTCCTGCGGGGTGCATCCGCTCAATCAGGATGAAAGCTACGAAGTGGAAGAGCTACTTAGTCTGGCGGCGGAGCCGGGCGTAGTGGCGATGGGCGAGACTGGGCTTGACTACTACTACACGCCGGAGACCAAAGCGCGTCAGCAGCACTCTTTTCGCAATCATATTCAGGTGGGGCGCGAGCTGAAAAAACCGGTTATCGTCCATACCCGCGATGCCCGGGCGGACACCCTGGCGATACTTCGCGAAGAGAAAGTGACAGACTGCGGTGGGGTACTACACTGTTTCACTGAGGATCGGGAGACAGCGGGCAAACTTCTGGATCTGGGCTTCTATATTTCCTTCTCCGGTATTGTGACTTTTCGCAATGCGGAGTCGTTGCGCGATGCCGCCCGCTACGTGCCGTTGGACAGGCTGCTGGTGGAAACCGACTCGCCGTATCTGGCGCCGGTGCCGCACCGGGGCAAAGAGAACCAGCCGGCGCTGGTACGCGATGTCGCGGAGTATATGGCCGTCCTGAAGGGGCTCTCCGTGGAGGAGCTGGCAGCCGTCACCACGCAAAACTTTGCAAACCTTTTTCCTGTGGAGCCTGCCCGACTTAACCTTCCCTGAATGCGAGTTATTTTAAGGCTCGTAATTAATCAGTAAAAAGCGTAAAGTGCACCGCCATAAACGGCGGTGTCATGCTGTTATGACCCGCTTATGCAGCATTTTTCGCTAAATAACTTCAGGATTCCCTGTAGGTTTTTGCTGAAACGTGACAACCATCAAATAACGAATGAGGGATTTATTTTACTCTTCGTAATAATTAAAAGGGTACTCAGATACCCTGCACTGGCCCTGCTTCTCCCCGCAGGGCCTGCGTAAGCGAAAAAAGCACTAATTACTCAGGAGCACTCACAATTATGTTCAAAAATGCATTTGCTAACCTGCAAAAGGTGGGTAAATCGCTGATGCTACCGGTATCCGTACTGCCTGTCGCAGGTATTCTGCTGGGCGTCGGTTCCGCAAACTTCAGCTGGTTGCCAGCCGTGGTTTCCCACGTTATGGCAGAAGCGGGTGGTTCCGTATTCGCCAATATGCCTCTGATCTTCGCGATTGGTGTAGCGCTGGGCTTTACCAATAATGATGGCGTTTCCGGCCTGGCGGCCGTCGTGGCCTATGGCATCATGGTGAAAACCATGGCCGTTGTGGCGCCGCTGGTTCTGCACCAGTCGGCGGAGGAGATTGCCAGCCAGCATCTGGCCGATACCGGGGTACTTGGCGGTATTATCGCCGGTGCCATTGCGGCCTATATGTTCAACCGCTTCTATCGCATCAAGCTTCCTGAGTATCTGGGCTTTTTCGCGGGCAAGCGCTTTGTACCGATTATCTCTGGTCTGACCGCCATCATCTTTGGCGTGATCCTCTCCTTTATCTGGCCGCCGATCGGTAGCGCGATTCAGACTTTCTCGCAGTGGGCCGCTTATCAGAACCCGGTTGTGGCATTTGGTATCTATGGCTTTATTGAGCGCTGCCTGGTACCGTTTGGTCTGCATCATATCTGGAATGTACCTTTCCAGATGCAGATCGGCGAGTACGTCAATAGCGCAGGCCAGGTATTCCACGGCGACATTCCGCGTTATATGGCGGGCGACCCGACTGCGGGTAAACTTTCCGGCGGCTTCCTGTTCAAAATGTATGGCCTGCCGGCTGCGGCCATTGCCATCTGGCACTCCGCGAAACCGGAAAACCGCGCTAAAGTGGGCGGCATCATGATCTCCGCCGCGCTGACCGCGTTCCTGACCGGGATTACCGAGCCTATCGAATTCTCCTTTATGTTTGTTGCGCCGGTGCTTTATGTTATCCACGCCATTCTGGCGGGTCTGGCATTCCCAATCTGTATTCTGCTGGGAATGCGCGATGGCACCAGCTTCTCGCACGGTCTGATCGACTTTATCGTTCTTAGCGGCAATGGCAGCAAGCTGTGGCTGTTCCCGATTATCGGTCTGTGCTACGCGGCGGTGTACTACACCATCTTCCGCGTGCTGATCAAAGTGCTGGATCTGAAAACGCCGGGTCGTGAAGACGCCACTGCCGAAACTCAGACCGCAGAGCAAGGCACTATGGCGCCTGCGCTGGTTAAAGCCTTCGGCGGTAAAGACAATATCACTAACCTGGATGCCTGTATTACTCGTCTGCGCGTTAGCGTGGCCGATGTGGCTAAGGTTGACCAGGCTGGCCTGAAGCAGCTTGGCGCCGCGGGCGTAGTCGTTGCCGGTTCCGGCGTACAGGCTATCTTCGGCACCAAGTCTGACAACCTGAAAACTGAAATGGATGACTACATCCGTAACAGTTAATCCCGATTTGGGGAGACACGAAGAGGCCCTCCGGGGCCTCTTTTTGTTTTAAAGGGCAGCAAATGGTCAGCGAAAAGTGGCGTAGAGGTTGAAAGAAAAGGATTATCTCGCTCATACTCCAGTCAGGTTCATACAAAAGGAAACCGTCATGGCTGAAGAAACGATTTTCAGTAAAATTATTCGCCGCGAAATCCCCGCGGATGTTGTCTGGCAGGACGACCTGGTTACCGCATTTCGCGATATCTCTCCCCAGGCCCCGAGCCATATCTTAATCATACCCAATGTGCTGATTCCTACGGTTAACGATGTAAAAGAAGAGCATGAACTGGCCCTGGGGCGGATGATGACGGTGGCGGCGAAGATTGCTGAGCAGGAAGGGATCGCTGAAGACGGCTATCGTCTGATCGTTAACTGTAATCGCCATGCCGGACAGGAGGTCTACCATATCCATATGCACCTGCTCGGTGGTCGGCCGCTGGGGCCGCTGCTGGCGAAAGGGGTGTAAGATGACGCTGCGTGCGTTGCCTGCCGCTGCACTGCTGCTCGCGTTATCGGGATGTTCATCCGACCCGGGCATTCCGGTTAACGATCGCCAGACGCTGGTGATGGAATCCACCGTACTGGCGGCGGGAATTACCGCCGATAAACCGGATTTTTCCAGTAGGGATATTCAACCGGTTGCCGTATCGCGTCTGTACAATGAGCGTAGCAAAGCGGTAAAGGTTAACTACCGTTTTTACTGGTATGACGCCAAGGGGCTGGAGATGCACCCGCTGGAGCAGCCGCGCAGCATTACGGTGCCGCCGCATTCCAGTGTTGCCATCGGCTCCAGCGGCAATTTTATGGGCGCGCATAAGGTGCGCCTTAATATCTGGCTCTGAGGGGTGAATTTTGATTAAGGGAATCCATCGTTATTTGATTGTGGCTTCAACGGCGCTGGTTCTGGCAGGCTGTGGTATCCGAGGCACTGAGCAACCTGCGCCGGTTGAGGAAGCTAAACCAACGCCGCAACAGCCTGCACCTCAGCCGCAGGTTCCGCAAGTGCCAGAGGTGCCGGAGCAGCCGGGCCCCGTGACCCAGCCGGAAACGCCGCCGCCAGCGCCCGAGCGTACCTGGAACTGGGAGCAGGCCGCGCAGCCGATGGTGGCGAAAATGCTGCAGGCGGATGGCGTTACCCCGGGTAGCGTATTGCTGGTCGATAGCGTTAATAATCGCACTAACGGCAGTCTGCCGTCGGCGAAAGCGACCGAAGCGCTGCGTAATACGCTGGCCAACAACGGCAAATTCACTCTGGTAGGCGCCCAGCAGCTGGCGATGGCGAAACAGCAGCTCGGCCTTTCCCCGCAGGATAGTCTGGGCAGTCGCAGTAAGGCAATCGGCATCGCGCGTAATGTCGGGGCGCAGTATGTGCTCTATACCAGCGCTTCGGGTAATGTGAATACGCCGACCCTGGCGATGCAGCTTATGCTGGTGCAGACCGGTGAGATCATCTGGTCGGGTAAAGGCAGCGTTGAGCGTACCCAATAATATGACGCTTAACGCGTTAATTGCCAGATATTTACCGGCGGCTGATGCCGCCGGTGTTATTTCTGTCGCCGGACTGAGTGGGGGCAGCCTGCGAGTGACGCTGACGGATTGTCGGCTGGCGGCGCGTCAGGCGCCGACAACGGCCATGCCTGGGGTTTCGCTGGCGCGGCAGTACCGGGCCATGAAGCGGCTGCAGAGGACGGGCATCGGGCCGCGTCCCTGGTTACTGGCCGATGGCTGGCTATTGAGCGAATGGATTGAGGGAGAGCAGCATGCGACATATCCTCCATTCCCGGCTGTGGCGGGGCTGCTGTATGATTTACACCATCAGCCGCTGTACGGCTGGCGTATTTCGCTGTCGGGCCTGCTGGAGCACTACTGGCTGGCGGCGCATCCGGCCCGGCGCTCGCCCGGCTGGTTACGCTGGCTTAAACGTCTGCGCCGTCGCGGGGAACCTGCGCCGCTCAGGCTGGCGCCACTGCATATGGATATCCATCCCGGTAATCTGATTCACCAGGGGGGGCGCCTGCGGTTGATCGACTGGGAATACGCCGGCGACGGCGATGTGGCGCTGGAGCTGGCTGCGATCCTTTCCGGTATCCGCGCCGATCAGGGGGCTCAGCTGGTCGCGCATTATGCAGCCCTGGCGCATCTCGATCCGGGACTGCTGGCGCGTCAGACTGTTCGGTGGCGCCCATGGGTTAGCGCGTTAATGGCCAGCTGGTATGAGTGCCGCTGGCGGCAGACGGGGCAGCAACAATTTATTCAACTGGCGGATGACGCATGGCGTCGTCTGCAGGCAGAGGAGCAAAAGTGGTGAGCGTGGGTCCGGTAATGTTGGATGTGGCTGGCTTTGAGCTGGACGCGGAAGAGCGAGAGATTCTTCAGCACCCGCTGGTCGGGGGACTGATTCTTTTTACCCGTAACTATCACGACCCGGAGCAGTTGCGCGAACTGGTGCGCCAGATTCGCGCTGCGTCGCGTAATCGGCTGGTGGTGGCAGTGGATCAGGAAGGGGGCCGGGTACAGCGCTTCCGCGACGGTTTCACCGCGCTGCCGGCTGCGCAGTCCTATGCGGCGCTGCTGGGCATGGAGCAGGGGGCCGAGCTTGCCCGCGAGGCGGGCTGGTTGATGGCGAGCGAAATGATCGCTATGGATATCGACATCAGCTTCGCGCCGGTGCTGGACGTCGGCCATGTCAGCGCCGCCATTGGCGAACGGGCGTGGGGGGACTCCCCGCGCCAGGTAAGGGGGATGGCGGAAAGTGCTATTGACGGCATGCGCGAGGCAGGTATGAAGAGCACCGGCAAACACTTCCCGGGGCACGGGGCGGTCAGCGCCGACTCCCATAAAGAGACGCCGCGCGACCCCCGTAGCGAGGCCGAAATTCGCGCCCGCGATATGGTAGTGTTCCGTGAACTTATCGCCCGCGATAAGCTGGATGCGGTAATGCCCGCCCACGTGATCTACGACGCGGTCGATGGGCGTCCCGCCAGTGGCTCACCGGTGTGGCTGCGGCAGATTCTACGCGCAGAGCTGGGGTTTGACGGCGTTATATTCTCTGACGATCTGTCGATGGAAGGAGCGGCGATTATGGGCGATTACGCTCAGCGCGGCCAGGCGGCACTGGACGCGGGTTGCGATATGATACTGGTCTGTAATAATCGTAAAGGGGCGACGTATGTACTGGATAACCTCGCTCCGGTAACAGCGTCGCGGGTTACCGCGCTGTATCATTCTGGCTCCGTGACCCGCGAGGCGCTGATGGCGTCCGGACGCTGGAAGCGGGTGAATCAGCAATTAACCGCGCTACATGAACGCTGGCAGGCGGAGAAGACGGCACGTTAAGCTTCTCTGACTGTGGAGATACGGGCTGCCCGGCGGCCCATAATGTCAAAGGTCCAGGGAAATGGTGAGGATGCAATGATTATTTACTTACATGGTTTTGACTCCAGCAGTCCCGGCAACCACGAGAAAGTGCTGCAGTTGCAGTTTATCGATCCGGATGTCCGGTTAATCAGCTACAGCACGCTGCACCCAAAGCACGATATGCAGCATCTGCTGCGTGAAGTCGATAAAATGCTGCAGCTTAATGTTGACGAGCGGCCGCTGATCTGCGGCGTGGGGCTGGGCGGTTACTGGGCGGAGCGTATCGGATTTTTGTGCGACATTCGTCAGGTGATTTTGAATCCCAACCTTTACCCTCATGAAAATATGGAAGGCAAGATTGACCGACCCGAAGAGTACGAAGATATCGCCACCAAATGTGTGGAAAACTTCCGGGAAAAGAATCGCGATCGCTGCCTGACCATTTTGTCGCGCAACGACGAAGCGCTGGACAGCCAGCGTACGGCGGAGCTGCTGCACCATTATTACGAAATTGTCTGGGATGAAGAGCAAACCCATAAATTCAAAAATATTTCTCCCCATTTGCAGCGTATTCAGGCGTTTAAAACCCTGGGCTGAGGCCTTTTCTTCCACGGAGCTGGCGCTACCGGCTCCGGATTTGGCTCTGCGTTCGGGCCCGGCGATTCCACTTTCCGATCATCGAATTAATATTATTCTTAAAAGTATCTCCCTTTTCTGAACTCCACTTATACTCCCTGAACAACAATGTTATTTATGGATAAATAATTTTCTGATAATGAGGGTGAATCTTTTTATTATACTCTGAGATAATTATGAATACTGATATTAAATATCGAACTGATATTGACGGTCTGCGTGCGCTTGCGGTTCTTTTTGTCGTGTTTTTCCATTTTAAACTGGGATTCCCTGGTGGTTTTGTTGGCGTGGATGTGTTCTTTGCAATTTCTGGTTATCTGATTGGTGGTCATATATATCAGAGTAAGCTGGAACAGCGTTTTTCCTGGGGGAGCTTTTATGTCCGACGTATTAAAAGGATTGTACCGGCACTGATAGCCGTGGTCATTTTTGTCTGGCTGATAATGTTTTTTATTTCTACCCCCTCGGATTTTCGAAAAATGGGGCGTGATGCCGCCGCGACTATGCTTTCGGCCTCAAATGTGACGCTCTGGCATTCCATTGACTACTTCAGCCCCAGCGCTGAACATAACCCATTACTGATGACCTGGTCGCTGGGCGTTGAGGAGCAATTTTACTTTCTTGCCCCTCTGCTCATCCTTGCCCTGACTCGCTATCGCAAAAATGTGCGCATCGTATTGATGGCGACGATCGCTGCGATCTGTTTTGTCATTGCCGCTATCGGGACAGTTAAGGCGCCACACAGCGCATGGTTTTTGACGCCGTTCAGGGCATGGGAACTATTTGGGGGAGCGCTGTTGGGGATGATTCATGCTCATCATCCTGCGGGTCTTGTGGCGAAAGCCAGCCATTTAAAAGCGGCTGGCGGCGTGGTACTTATTACTCTATGTGCACTGTATTACGATAACCTGACGCCTTTTCCCGGTGTGAGCGCGCTTCCTGTTATCCTGGGGACGCTACTGCTGCTGGATGCTCAAACCTCATTCATTAATCGCCGTCTGCTTTCATGGCCGCCTTTACGCTTTATTGGGCTGATTTCCTATTCGCTTTATCTGTGGCACTGGCCTGTCATTAGCCTTTATTACTATCTTTGTGAAGCCGCACCAGGGACAGGGATTACCCTCCTGTTAGTCGCACTCTCAATGATGCTGGCAACAATAAGCTATTTTATTATCGAAAGGCCTTTTCGTTTTGCGCAACTAACGACAGCCCAGGTTTTCCTGCGCTACGGCGTTGTGATGGGGCTGCTTACCGTCATTTTCGCTGTGACGTGGCAGCAAAAAGGTTTTCCCTCCCGTTGGCCCGTTGCGTTCAGGCAGATACAGAACGAAATAGAGGAAGCCGGGGATCGATGCATGACATCCTACGGCGATACGCTGCTGACGAATAAAGCCGAATGCAACGGGAGTAACGGTAAAGATAAAGTCGCGCTAATTGGCGACAGCCATGCTGGCGCGCTCGCCGCCGCCTTTCGTACTCTGGCACATGAGCATCAGTTGACACCGGTTATTTTTGCTAAATCTTCCTGTGCGCTTTTGATGGGGGTTTATCGTCATTCCGCCGGTTGGCCACGTCACGATGAGCAGTGCCGGATATTTAAGCAGGATGTGGAGCGCTATCTTGTCCGGGATAAACAGATAACCACCGTCATTATTGCTGGCTTCTGGCAATCGGGTTTTATCGAGGGGAAGGCGCAATGGCTGTCAGAAAAGCAGCCGTCGCTGAATTCTGCACAAGCGTTGCGGCAGGGACTCTCCGGGACCATCAAGCGCCTGCAGCGAATGGGTAAACGCGTCATTGTGATGGGGGATGTTCCGCTGCTGAACTTTATTCCGGAAAAACGCGTTATGCGCTGCTTCAGTCGCGCCTTTGCCTGGGCAAATCCGCAGCAGGATGGGATGTGTCAGATCGCCGATAGCGCCAGCGTGGCGCCGGATACGACCTCTGAACTACTTCGTGCTGTGGTAACGCGTTATGGTGCGGAGTATGCCAGTCAGCGGGAGGCGCTTTGCGGCCCCGCAGGCTGCCGTTTTGCAGAAAGCGTGCATATATACTACAAAGACGCGCAGCACCTGACCCGCTATGGAGCGGAAAAAGTATTGACCCGCATACTGTTGCCGCTTCTGACACGCCAGAATCCGTAGCTTCCTTAACTCTCCCCGGGCTTCTTTTCAGGCAATCTGCATCATAAATGATGCAGATTGTTATGGGTTGTCTATCTTTTCGGCAGAAAACTTTGATGTATATCAAAGTTGGTATGACCAATGGGCCACCCATGCTATGATGCAAAACAGTTGTATCGATTCAGTTAGCGGCCTGTCGTTAATTAAGCGCCTCCTCTGGTCACGTTTAGTTAACGATTGGTAATGATTTTGAGAGGTCACGCTGTCTATGACTGTAAAACGCATTGTGATCGTCGGCGGTGGCGCCGGCGGCCTGGAGCTGGCGACTCAGTTGGGTAAAAAGCTGGGACGCGGTAAAAAAGCAAAAATCACGCTGGTGGATCGTAATCACAGCCACCTGTGGAAACCGCTGCTGCATGAAGTGGCGACCGGCTCGCTGGACGAAGGGGTGGATGCCCTGAGCTATCTGGCCCATGCCCGTAACCATCATTTCCATTTTCAGTTGGGCTCGGTAATGGATATCGACCGGGAGGCCAAAACGATTACGCTGGCGGCGTTGCACGACGAGAAGGGCGAACTGCTGGTGCCCGAGCGTCGTATCCCTTACGACACTCTGGTGATGGCGCTGGGCAGTACCTCCAACGACTTTAATACGCCTGGCGTTCGGGAAAACTGCATCTTCCTGGATAATCCTTCTCAGGCGCGCCGCTTCCATCAGGAAATGCTCAACCTGTTCCTGAAGTATTCCGTTAATCTTGGCGCCAGCGGTAAAGTGAATATCGCTATCGTCGGCGGTGGGGCGACTGGCGTCGAGCTGTCCGCCGAGCTGTATAATGCGGTACAGCAACTGCACAGCTATGGCTTCAAAGGGCTGACCGGCGAGGCGCTGAATGTGACGCTGGTGGAAGCGGGCGAACGTATTCTGCCGGCGCTACCGCCGCGCATCTCTTCTGCCGCTGCCAGTGAGCTGACCAAACTTGGGGTTAATGTCAGAACCCAGACCATGGTCACCACCGCAACGGCCGATGGCCTGCACACCAAAGACGGTGATTTTATTAAGGCCGACTTGATGGTGTGGGCCGCGGGCATTAAAGCGCCGGACTTTATGAAAGAGATTGGTGGGCTGGAAACCAACCGCATCAATCAGCTGGTGGTGGAACCGACGCTGCAGACCACTCGCGATCCGGATATCTACGCAATCGGCGACTGCGCTTCCTGTGCCCGTGCGGAAGGCGGATTTGTCCCGCCGCGTGCTCAGGCGGCGCATCAGATGGCCAGCTGTGCGCTGAAAAACATCCTGGCGCAGATGAAAGGCAAACCGCTGCACGGCTATGTCTATAAGGATCATGGTTCGCTGGTGTCGCTGTCGAAGTTCTCAACCGTAGGTAGTCTGATGGGGAACCTGATGCGCGGTTCGATGATGGTGGAAGGGCGTATGGCGCGTATGGTGTACATTTCGCTCTATCGCATGCATCAGATTGCGCTACACGGTTACTTTAAAACCGGCCTGATGATGCTGGTAGGCAGCATCAACCGGGTGATTCGCCCGCGCCTCAAGCTTCACTAAAGGATGAGACCCGCTCCCCCGATTGCGGGGGAGCAGCATAATCTTCTGTCTTATCGGCAATAATTTTCTGGGATAACTCCTAATTAGCCGCTAAATCAACATAATCTCGCATTTTTGATCCCCTTTCTTATTTGTTAACCCCGGCAGAACGTTGCAAAATTGTTATTGTTAACGCAGCAAGAAGGAGGTTCTGTGAATAAATCAATGCTAGCGGGGATAGGGATTGGCGTCGTGGGCGCGCTGGGCGTTGCCGCCGTCGCCAGTATGGATGTTTTTAACCGCGGGCCCCAGTATGCCCAGGTGGTGTCCGCCACACCGATTAAAGAGACGGTAAAAACGCCACGTAAAGTATGCCAGAACGTCAATGTTACGCACCGCCGTCCGGTGCAGGATGAAAACCGCCTGATTGGTTCGGCGCTGGGTGCCGTGGCTGGTGGAGTCATCGGCCATCAGTTCGGTGGTGGTCGTGGTAAGGATGTCGCTACCGTCGCCGGGGCGCTGGGGGGCGGTTATGCCGGTCACCAGATCCAGGGGGCGATGCAGGATAATGACACTTACACTACCACCCAGCGACGTTGTAGAACCGTTTATGACAAGTCCGAAAAGATGATTGGTTATGACGTTACGTACAGAATCGGCGATCGCCAGGCGAAAGTGCGTACCGAACACGATCCCGGCAGTCAGATTCCCCTGGATGATAACGGCCAGCTGGTGTTGAACCAGAAGAGCTGATTGCGAAAATCTATAGCTGGTTATTCTGGCGCACCAGCAGCGCCAGAGTGACCGTCACCGACAATACCACGAAAATCAGTGAGCTGCCGCACAGCAGCCACAATACGCAGAGCACGACAATTCCAATCAGTACCCGGATCAGGGGCAGCAGTAGAAACATCTGTTATTTCCTTCTTATTTTGGGCGCACGATGCCGATCGCGCTGAACGCAGGGCGACATAAGCATGGCTTATCGTTTTTTGTCAGGAGACATCGTGCATGTAGCGCTATATCGATAAATCAACCGAAGAAATCGCGCCTGATGGGTATTGTTGCGAATGCGAATACTTTAACGCTAATTAACTACCAATGTAAAAGGTGAGGTTAATTAATGAGATTTTCCTTATGAAAATGGTGGGTAATGGTAAAAATGTGCGTTATAGCAGAACGACGGGGGCGGCGGAGCGCCGCACCCGTTTAGTTTTTGACGAGTTCTGGTAGTATGCGTCGCGTTGTTTCAGCGATCCGCAGTAATGCGGCCAGGCTGGCGCCTTCCCGGGCGCTGACTGACATTCCCTGTAAAATACAGCACAGATAGTCGGCCAGATGGTTGATGTTACACTGTAACGGTATCTCGCCCCGCTGCTGACGCAGCTGCAAAAAGTGCGTAATAGTCTGAGCCTGGCGGGCGTGTCGCGTTTTTATGGTATTGGCAATCTCTTCCGAAGAGGCCGCCAGCGCGGACGAAGTGCTGATAATAAAGCAGCCGTTGGGGGTTTCTTTGCTGGTGAAGAAACGGGCGATAGCATCAAAATAGTCGCCCAGCGCCTGTTCCAGCGATTTATCCGTGGCGAACAGCAGGGTTTCGTTTTTTTCAATGAAACGAGCAATATAGCGATCCAGCGCCGCGCGGAACAGTCCCTCTTTATTAGTGAACTCCGCATACAGCGTTGGTGCTTTCGCGCCGGTGGCCGCTACCAGATGGGCCATGGAAGTGGCTTCATAGCCGTGTTGCCAGAAGAGGGCCATAGCCTTATCAAGCGCAGCGTCCCTGTCGAAAACTTTTGGCCGGCCGCGGCTCCGTCTGGCACAGCCTGTTGCTGATGTCATAGTGCCGTCTAACCTTATTGTTGTGTGAGCCGCTATTATAAAAAGATTCATTCATCGCTACCAGCACGCGTCGGGCCAGATAAACTCTTTTAAAGACACTTTTTGATAACAATTGATTCGATATTTATTAATGACCAGGTTGACTGTGATTATGATCACCCTTATTATTAAGTTATCGATCGTTAACTTAATGATGGTTGCCTGCGTTACTGGCGACGCAGAGCGATTCACTGCTTTCACCGCCCCTGCTTGCGGGATTTTTGTCAGTCCCTCCTGACAAAATCTGTTAGCAGCAGGGGATGTTGAAACGGGCGCCAGACCAGTCTGAACACGGTCGAACGCCCGAGCGGCAGTCGTGTAAAACCCACCGCGACGCGCCGTTAACCCTAATAAGCGTTTTCCCTCAAGACGCTTAACCCTTATATATGCCACTAAAAAAAGGCCTTATTTCAACGTAAGGCCTTTCATTAGTTAGCCGTCCCTCCCTCGGGGCGGCTTTTTTTTAGATTCCCCGGGGCTGCATTGATTGCATGTCATGGCCCACTTCCACCGGCATACCGGAACGAATATTCAGCGCCTTATCGAAAACCTCCCGGTTAGTCGTCGGGTTATCCCGGAAGGCCTCCATGCTGCGATTCAGCGGGACAGGAAGGGTTTGCGGATCGTCTTCCAGACGCTTCGACAGCGGTTGATGAACCTCGACCAGATAACGGCCGTCCGGTTCGATAGAGGCTTTAATCGGCGTGTTAACGATATTGACCGGTGTTCCGACCGGCAGGGTATTAAACAGCCATTTGATATCATCGTCACGCAGGCGGATGCAGCCTGAACTCACCCGCATCCCGATACCGAAGTCGGCATTGGTGCCGTGCAGCAGGTAAACGCCACCGTAAGCCGCCAGACGAATGGCATGGTGGCCCATTGGGTTATCCGGGCCTGCGGGTACCACGGCCGGCAGCTCTACTCCTTGCGCTTTATAGCGGGCGCGGATATTGGCGGTGGGTGTCCAGGTTGGGTTAGCGCGCTTCTGCGATACCACGGTTTTCATGGTAGGCGTGACGGTAGAGCCGTCGAGCTGACCGATTCCGATCGGGTAAATCACGACCTCGTTTTTACCGGCCGGATAATAGTAGAGCCGCAGTTCTGCCAGATTGATAACAATGCCTTTACGCGGCTCGTCCGGCAGCAGCACCTGGCGCGGAATGGTCAGAATGCTGCCAGGACGGGGAACCCAGGGATCGACGCCGGGGTTTGCCTGCATCAGCGCCAGAAAGCCGACATTATATTTTTTGGCGATAGCCTCCAGCGATCCGCCGTCGGGTTCGACCTGATGATACAGGTTTTCCCCCACCAGACGGCTGCCGGACGCGGGCAGCGGATAAGTATTAGCCACCGCGGGTAGAGCGCCGAACGCAAGGGCGGCGCTCAGCATAAGGCCGCTTATCCAGCGGTAAAGGCGTGCAGGTGCCTTCATTGCGCGAATCTCCTTCAGATTTTCCTGTATGAGGATTATCTGTAATGCGCTGTCGGGAAATCCTGGTGACGTGCAATGTTTTGTAAAAAGAAAACGGGCGCCGTAGCGTCCGTCAGGTTGATGGCAAAGAGGGAAAAAACGTGGTTTTTCCTCTTTGTGGCTATCAGTCGAAAATCAGTGAATTGATTTTCCTTGTTTATTTTTCTGGTGATGCCAGGGCCGAACAGGTTCGACCCTGGTTTGTCATCAGTCTCACGGGCGGCGTAGCGGCCGTGAATGTCAGGGGATGGCGTGCTCTTCTAGCTGCCGTATAAAGTTATTCACCCACTCCATGCGCGTGGTGCGCTCTGTCAGTTCGCGCATAAAGCGCAGGCGGGTTGGGCCATCCAGCCGGTAGTGCTGCGGTTCTTTCTGGAGCAGGCCAATAAGCCAGCCAGGATCGACGTGGTTTTTCTCGTTGAACTCCATCACGCCGCCTTTTTCATTAGCCTCCAGCTTGCGAATGCCCAGTTTTCGGGCCTGCTGACGCAACGCGGCAATATCCAGCAGGTTGCGGGCGGGATCCGGCAGCAGCCCGAAGCGATCGATAAGCTCCACTTTGATCTCATTCAGCTCGTCACCATCTGCCGCGCTGGCGATACGCTTATAGAGCGACAGACGGGTATTGACGTCCGGAATAAAGTCGTCCGGCAGCAGCGACGGCATACGCAGCTCGACCTCGGTCTGTTGGCTGGTCAGGTCTTCCAGTGACGGTTCACGCCCCGCCTTCAGGGCGTCCACGGCGTTTTCCAGCAGTTCCATATAGAGCGAGAAGCCGATGGTTTCCATCTGTCCACTCTGATCCTCGCCCAGCAGTTCGCCGGCGCCGCGGATCTCCAGATCGTGGGTAGCCAGCGCGAAGCCCGCGCCCAGATCTTCGAGCGAAGCGATAGCCTCCAGCCGTTTCTGGGCATCGCTGGTCATTGCCTTCGGGTGTGGCGTCAGCAGCCAGGCATAGGCCTGATGGTGCGAGCGTCCGACCCGACCACGCAGCTGGTGGAGCTGGGCCAGACCGAAGTGATCGGCCCGCTCGATGATAATGGTGTTGGCGCTGGGAATATCGATGCCGGTCTCGATAATGGTGGTGCAGACCAGCACGTTAAAGCGCTGGTGATGAAAGTCGTTCATCACTCGCTCCAGTTCGCGTTCGCGCATCTGCCCATGGCCTACGGCGATACGCGCTTCCGGAACCAGTTCCGCCAGACGCTGGGCAGCTTTCTGGATATTTTCCACGTCATTATACAGGTAGTAGACCTGGCCGCCGCGCAGAACCTCACGCAGGATGGCCTCGCGCACCACCAGGCTGTCGTATTCGCGCACAAAGGTTTTCACCGCCAGACGTCGCGCCGGAGGGGTGGCGATAATCGACAGATCGCGCATGCCGCTCATGGCCATATTCAGGGTACGTGGGATAGGCGTTGCGGTCAGGGTCAGTATATCGACGTTAGCGCGCATCGCCTTGATGCGCTCTTTATGGCGCACTCCGAAGCGGTGCTCTTCGTCAACAATCAGTAGCCCCAGATCGCGCCACTTAAGCTCGCTACCCAACAGTTTGTGGGTACCGATCAAAATATCGACCTTGCCTTCGGCGGTTTGCTCCAGCACCTGGGCCTGCTCTTTGGCGCTGCGAAAACGCGACAGCATTTCGATGCGCACCGGCCAGTTGGCGAAACGATCGCGGAAGTTGTCGAAGTGCTGCTGAGCCAGCAGGGTGGTGGGCACCAGTACCGCCACCTGCTTATGGTTTTCCACCGCCAGGAAGGCTGCGCGCATGGCGACTTCGGTTTTACCGAAGCCCACGTCGCCGCACACCAGCCTGTCCATCGCCAGCGGCTGGCACATGTCGCTCAGTACGGCATTGATGGCCTGAGCCTGATCCGGGGTGGTTTCGAACGGAAAGCTGTCGCAGAACAGCTGATACTGCTCGCGATCGTGCTTAAAGGCGAAGCCGGGTTTGGCGGCTCGCTGGGCGTAGATGTCCAGCAGTTCCGCCGCCACATCGCGCACTTTTTCCGCCGCTTTCTGGCGCGCCCGTGTCCAGGCGTCGCTGCCCAGTTTGTGCAGTGGCGCATTTTCTTCGGCACCGCCGGCGTAGCGGCTAATCAGATGCAGCGACGAAACAGGGACATAGAGTTTGGCGTCTCCGGCGTAACTAAGCATCAGGTATTCGCCGGTGATGCCGCCGGCTTCCAGAGTGGTCATGCCTACATAGCGCCCAACCCCGTGTTCCAGATGCACCACTGGCTGGCCAGGATGTAGCTCCGCCAGGTTGCGAATAAGAGTGTCAGGGTTGATGGTGCGGCGGTTCTCCTGGCGGCGGCGACTGACCCGTTCGCCCAACAGATCGCTTTCGCAGATCAGCGCCTGGTGACGCAGGGTATCGATAAACCCGTGTTCGCTGGCGCCCTGAATCAGCCAGGTAGCGCCTGGCTGATTCAGGGCCTCGTCCAGTCGCCAGATGCGCTTCGGCGCCACTTTGATGCGCCCCAGCAGTTCGCCCAGCGCTTCGCGTCGGCCTTCACTCTCTACCGAAAAGATGACGGTGCCATCAAAGCTTTCCAGGAAGCGGCGTAGATTATCGAGCGGCGCCTTATTCTGGGGCTGGACTGAGAGATCTGGCAGCGGTTGGTAACCCAGATTGACGCAGGCGGCTTTATCAGGCAGAGAGTCGGTTTTCAACTGCACCCGTGGCCACTGCTTCAGCCCGGCGAACAGGTCATCCGGACGCAGCCACAGGCGTTCCGGGGGCAGCAGGGGGCGCATGGGATCCACACGGCGATTATCAAAGCGGGCGTTAACTTCCTGCCAGAAGCGCTCTGCGCTGGCCTGCAGATCGCCGGTATTCACCATCAGGGTATTGGCTGGCAGATAGCTGAACAGATCCGGTAGCGGTTCGCTGAAGAACAGCGGCTGCCAGTATTCGATGCCGGCAGGTAGCGCGCCTTTGCTGACCTGCTGGTAAATATGCTCGGGATCTCGTCGTACTTCGAAGTTATCGCGCCACTGGCTGCGGAATAGCTCAATGGCCGTTTTATCGGTGGGGAATTCGTGGGCCGGCAGCAGGTTAATCTGCTCCACCTCCTCCTGGGTGCGCTGGCTGTCGGGATCGAACAGGCGCAGGCTGTCGATTTCGTCGTCGAAAAAGTCAAGCCGATAGGGAAGAGGGCTTCCCATCGGCCACAGATCCAGCAGGGCGCCGCGGGTGGCGTATTCACCGTGCTCCATGACCTGATCGACATGGCGATAGCCTGCCTGTTCCAGCCTGTCACGCAGGGCATCGCGCGACAGACGCTCTCCCTTGCGCATCAGCAGGGCGTGACCGTTCAGATAGCTATGGGGGCAGACGCGCTGCATCAGGGTGTTCACCGGCAGGATCAGCACGCCGCGGCTCATGGAAGGCAACTGCCACAGGGTGGTCAGTCGCGCCGAAACTATCTCCTGATGAGGGGAGAAGCTGTCGTAGGGCAGCGTTTCCCAGTCCGCGAGGTTCATCGTCAACTGATCGGTAAACTGCCGGACTTCATCCTGCAGGCGCAGGGCGTTTTGCATATCGGGGGCAATCAGAACCACCGGGCCGGGGTGACGTTCGGCAATGCTTGCCACTTCACGGGCGCAGGCCGCGCCGGTAAGTTCGCCCAGCTGACGCTGGTCGCCCGCTTTCAGGGGCAGGCTGTATCGATTCTTTTCAGACATAGAGGAGGCTGCAATCTCTCTGCTTGCGCCGCGCGTCGCCCAGGCGGTCCGGCCAGCGTGCGGAAAAGGGTTCATTTGTCAGGGCGTTATTATCCGCGAACGGCTGCTGTTAGCAACCGTCACTCTGATAACAGTATAAAACAGGAGTGGCGCCCCTGAATGTCGGGGGCGCGCGGGTGAGTTAACGTTCGGCCACCAGGCCGCGGGGAGGTGTAAACAACAGATCGCCGGTCGCGGCTTTGGACAGGCGGCGCATCACCAGCCCCAGCAGGGTACAAAGGCCCAGGCTTATCAGCGGATAACACAGCAGCAGTGCTATTTCGACACCGGACGACAGGCGATGCTGGTTAAACATCCCGATCGCCACCAGGCTTAATGCCTCTACCAGAATACGGTGGGTGGTGTAGATGGCGATGGTATTGGTGCCGATAACGTTGAACAGCGAGTCAGGACGGCTGCCGAATTTCTGCTCCATGGTAAAAAAACACTTCATGATTAGCAAAATCGACAGCATCGACAGCGGCAGGTTAACGTTCTTGAAGTAGAGCGCCAGGGCCACCACCAGGGCGGCGATCAGCGGCAGCGGTCGTCTGAAAACCTGCCACTGTTTCATCATCTCTACCAGTTGTATGCCGAACCAGGCGCCCATGGCGTAATAGGGCGTATTACGGATGACGCTGTTCATACCCCAGAACGGCGTGGGCAGGAAGTTTATCGCCACACTTACCAGAATCAGCAGCGGAAAAACCAGATTTTTGAAGCGATGTAGCAGCTTACAGCCGATAAAGTAGACCACCAGTGCGTACAGATACCACAGGCTGGTTCCGGCGGTTGCCATACTGAAGATGAACTGGCCCGGAGTTTCGGCGTAGGCGGCGTTGGAGGCTGGATTATGCTCAACGCCCGGGATCCACTGATTGATATGGCTAATCAGCTGCCACTGAATGATACCCCATAACACCAGTACCCAGGCGATGTTCCACACGCGTTTGTTTACGCAGCCGCGCCACGGTACTTGATCGATATAGCGGGTTATCAGGAAACCTGAAATAAAAAAGAACACCGGCATACGGAACGGCGCCAGATAAAGGTTGCCATAGATCCACAGCTTGGCGAGGTAAGTCGAGTTCCCCTCAAGCTGCGGTAAAATATGTGGATAAAAGGTGATGACAGAGTGATAAATCACCACCAGGCAGATACACATGCCTTTGATCTGGTTTATCCAGAGTTGTTTGTTTTTCATACTGAACAGGCCGTATTAGCTTTTTCTCGAAGCGGTAATCCTGAAAGCACTATGGCCGCTTCTCCACCTCGAATTGTCTGTTTTTCGCGTTTTTGGCCAAAATTAGGAAAAGGATCAGGGTGAGCTGGTGGGCAAAGGACGCGCGGTGGTGCAAATGGGCTAATGGGGAAGCTACCGGATTATCAGTTTGATTCAGTGGAAATTTTCTGTAACAACCGGATGTTATGGCGCGCTATCTTCCATTTACCCGCTACCGTATCGCTTATATACTGCCTGTTCATTTGCCAAATCGCGGTTACACGGACTTCATGTATCAACCTGTCGCGTTATTTATTGGCCTGCGCTATATGCGTGGGCGAGCAGCGGATCGTTTCGGTCGCTTCGTCTCATGGCTTTCCACTATCGGCATCACCCTGGGAGTGATGGCGCTGGTGACGGTATTGTCAGTGATGAACGGTTTTGAACGCGAGCTGCAAAACAACATCCTGGGGCTGATGCCTCAGGCGCTGATTACCTCTGACAAAGGCTCAGTGAATCCCGAACAATTTCCGGCAAGCCAGTTAAAGTTACAGGGTGTCACGCGCATATCGCCGCTGACCACCGGCGATGTGGTGCTGCAAAGCCCCCATAACGTGGCCGTAGGCGTGATGCTGGGCATCGATCCGCAGCAAAAGGATCCGCTGACGCCCTGGCTTATGAACGTGAAACAGCAACAGCTGGAAAAAGGGCGCTATAACGTGATTCTCGGCGAGCAGCTCGCCGGTCAGCTCGGCGTGCGTCCCGGCGACAGTATCCGCGTGATGGTACCTTCCGCCAGCCAGTTTACCCCGATGGGACGAGTGCCCAGCCAGCGCCTGTTCACCGTGATCGGCACTTTCGCCGCCAATAGCGAGGTGGATGGTTATCAGATGCTGGTCAATATCCAGGATGCCTCACGCCTGATGCGCTATCCGACCGGCAATATCACCGGCTGGCGCCTTTATCTGGACAAGCCGCTGGCGGTGGACAGCCTCAGTCAGCAGAAGCTGCCGGAAGGGGCTCACTGGCAGGACTGGCGTGAGCGCAAAGGCGAACTGTTCCAGGCCGTGCGGATGGAAAAAAATATGATGGGACTGCTGCTGAGTCTGATCGTAGCCGTGGCCGCCTTTAATATCATCACCTCGCTGGGGCTAATGGTGATGGAAAAACAGGGCGAAGTGGCTATCCTCCAGACCCAGGGGCTGACCCGCCGTCAGATTATGGCGGTGTTTATGGTGCAGGGCGCCAGCGCGGGCGTGATTGGCGCGCTGTTGGGTGCCGCGCTGGGTACCCTGCTTGCCAGCCAGTTGAATAATCTGATGCCGGTGATTGGCGCCGTCCTTGACGGCGCTGCGCTCCCGGTGGCTATTGAACCCCTGCAGGTGGTGGGCATCGCGCTGGTGGCGATGGCTATCGCTCTGCTGTCCACGCTTTATCCGTCATGGCGCGCCGCCGCCACTCAACCCGCTGAGGCTTTACGTTATGAGTAATTCTGTCCTGTTGCAGTGCGACAAACTGTGCAAACGCTACCAGGAGGGGAAAGTGCAGACAGACGTGCTGCACGATGTCAGCTTCAGCATCGGCAACGGCGAAATGATGGCGATTGTCGGCAGCTCCGGTTCCGGTAAGAGCACCCTGTTGCACCTGCTGGGTGGTCTGGATTCGCCGACTTCCGGCGATGTGATTTTTGACGGCCGCTCTCTGGCCTCGATGACTTCGGCGGCCAAAGCTGAACTGCGTAACCGCGAGTTAGGATTTATTTATCAGTTTCACCATCTGCTTCCGGACTTCACCGCCCTGGAAAATGTGGCGATGCCGCTGCTAATCGGCCATAAAAAAGGGGATGAGCCACAAAACCGCGCCCGCGAAATGCTGGCGGCGGTAGGGCTGGAGCATCGCGCCGATCACCGCCCCTCGGAGCTGTCCGGCGGGGAGCGTCAGCGCGTCGCTATCGCCCGCGCGCTGGTTAATCAGCCGCGTCTGGTGCTGGCGGACGAGCCAACCGGCAATCTGGACGCCCGTAACGCCGATGCCATCTTCGAGCTGCTGGGCGAACTGAACGTTCGCCAGGGCACCGCGTTTCTGGTGGTGACGCACGACCTGCATCTGGCACGTCGCATGACCCGCAGGCTGGAGATGCGCGATGGTCATCTGAGTGACGAACTGACGCTGATGGGGGCAGAGTAAATGGCCTCACCTCTCTCGTTACTGATTGGGCTGCGCTTCAGCCGCGGTCGGCGACGCAGCGGTATGGTATCGCTGATTTCGGTGATCTCCACCGTTGGCATCGCGCTGGGGGTGGCGGTGCTGATCGTAGGCTTAAGCGCCATGAACGGCTTCGAGCGTGAGCTGAATAACCGCATCCTGGCAGTGGTTCCCCATGGCGAAATTGAGCCGGTTCACCAGCCGTTTAGCGGCTGGAACGACGTGCTGGGGCGGGTGGAAAAAGTGAAAGGTATTGTCGCCGCCGCGCCTTATATCAACTTCACCGGTCTGGTGGAAAGCGGTGCCAGTTTGCGCGCTATCCAGGTAAAGGGAGTTAATCCGCAGCAGGAACAGCATCTGAGCGCCCTGCCGAAGTTCGTTCAGCATAATGCCTGGCGCAATTTCCACGCCGGCGCCCAGCAGATTATCCTGGGCAAAGGGGTGGCGGATGCGCTGAAGGTGAAGCAGGGAGACTGGATATCGATCATGATCCCTGATAACGCCGACGGTGGTAAGAAGCTGCTGCAGCCTAAACGCGTGCGCCTGCAGATCGCCGGTATTCTGCAACTGAGCGGCCAACTGGATCACAGCTTCGCCATGGTACCGATGCAGGACGCCCAGAATTACCTCGATATGGGGGACAGCGTCACCGGTATCGCTATCAAGGTTAACGATGTCTTTAACGCCAATAAGCTGGTGCGCGACGCAGGCAAAGTGACTAACGCCTACGTTTATATCAAGAGCTGGATTGGCACTTACGGCTATATGTATCGCGACATTCAGATGATTCGCGCCATTATGTATCTGGCGATGGTGCTGGTGATTGGCGTGGCCTGTTTCAACATCGTCTCCACCCTGGTGATGGCGGTGAAGGATAAGAGCAGCGATATCGCGGTACTGCGTACCCTGGGGGCGAAAGATGGGCTGATTCGCGCCATTTTCGTCTGGTATGGACTGCTGGCGGGGCTGCTGGGCAGCGTGGTTGGGGTGATTATCGGCGTGCTGGTTGCCTTCCGTTTAACCGATATTATCCGGTTTATCGAAAGGTTGACCGGGCATCATTTCCTGTCCGGCGATATCTATTTTATCGACTTCCTGCCGTCTGAACTGCACGTCATGGATGTGCTCTGGGTGCTGTTGACCTCGCTGGTGCTGAGCCTGCTTGCCAGCTGGTATCCGGCGCGGCGCGCCAGTAATATTGACCCCGCCCGGGTGTTGAGCGGCCAGTAACGGCGAGGAGAGGGCATGTTTTACGGCTTTGACATCGGCGGCAGTAAAATCGCCTTCGGTGTCTATGATTCCCGGCGGCATCTGGTGCATGAAACTCGCGTACCGACGCCTCATGGCGACTATTCGCGCTTTGTGCATACTCTGGCTGAGCGGGTTTGGGAGGCCGATGCGCGATACGGTGAGCCGGGCTGCGTCGGTATCGGTATTCCGGGGCTGCCGGTCAGCGCCGACGGCACGCTCTATGCCGCCAATCTTCCCGCCGTTAGCGGTCGCCCGCTGAGTCGCGATCTGAGCGCGCTGCTGGGGCGCGATGTGCGCATTGAAAACGACGCCAACTGTTTTACCCTGTCTGAAGCCTGGGACGACGAGTTTCGCCGCTATCCGCTGGTGATGGGATTGATTCTGGGCACTGGCGTGGGGGGCGGGCTGGTGATGAATGGCCGGATTATCAGCGGCCAGACTTCGCTGACCGGAGAGTTCGGCCATACCCGGCTGCCGGTGGATGCGCTCGAGGTTCTGGGGCGCGATCTGCCTCTGCTGCGCTGCGGCTGCGGTCAGTCGGGCTGTATCGAAAACTATCTTTCCGGCGGTGGCTTTGCCTGGCTGTGGCAACACTATTACGGCGCGACACTGACGGCGCCGGAGATAGTAGAACGCTGGCGGGCTGGCGACGGCCAGGCCCGGGAGCATGTTGGGCGTTACCTTGACCTGCTGGCGGTCTGTATGGCTAATCTATTAACCATTGTCGATCCGCATCTGGTGGTGATTGGCGGCGGGCTGTCCGCCTTTTCCGAGCTGGCGCAGGCGTTGCCCGCGCGGCTGCCGCGCCATCTGCTGCCGGCGGCCCGGGTGCCGCGTATCGAGATCGCACGCCACGGCGGGGCGGGCGGGATGCGCGGCGCCGCTTTTTTGCATCTGAAGGAGTAACCGCAGAGGATGATTATACAATCGCGTCGTCTGAACAGGCTAAGCCGTTTCCGAAGAAGCAAACGCCGCTTGCGTGAACGTCAGCGCCAGCGGGCATTTTTCAAAGACAGAATGGGATCGGACGTTATGGATAAACCCAGAGTCGTGGTGCTGACCGGCGCGGGCATCTCCGCCGAATCAGGTATTCGTACCTTTCGCGCCGCCGATGGCCTGTGGGAAGAGCACAGGGTTGAAGATGTGGCGACTCCGGAAGGCTTCGAGCGGAACCCGGAGCTGGTTCAGAATTTCTATAATGAGCGTCGCCGCCAGCTGGCCCGACCGGAAATTGCGCCTAATGCCGCGCATCTGGCGCTGGCTAAGCTGGAACAGACGCTGGGCGATCGCTTCCTGCTGGTGACTCAGAATATCGATAACCTGCACGAACGTGCCGGGAGCCATAATGTTATCCATATGCATGGCGAACTGCTGAAGGTGCGCTGCGAGCGCAGTGGCCAGGTGCTGGCGCGGGAAGGGGACGTCGAGCCCGGCGAACGTTGCCACTGCTGCCAGTTCCCGGCACGGCTGCGCCCGCACGTGGTGTGGTTTGGCGAAATGCCGCTGCAGATGGATGAGATCTACCAGGCGCTGGCCTGCGCCGATCTGTTTATCGCCATCGGTACCTCAGGCCACGTCTATCCGGCGGCGGGTTTTGTGCACGAAGCGAAGCTACAGGGCGCCCACACCGTGGAGTTAAACCTGGAGCCGAGCCAGGTCGGCAGCGAATTTGAAGAGAAACACTATGGTCTGGCGAGCGAAGTGGTGCCGATGTATGTCGGGAAGCTGCTGAAAGAGATGTGAGTGCCCCCAGGTGAAGGGCGCACTATATGCGCCATTTACCATGGTTTTTTCGCTATTTGTCGCGCTGCTGTCGGCCAGGACTTCAGCGCAGCCTTTAGTCCGGAAATTCCTGCAGATCGTAGCATCCTGATGTGGCCCGGCGGATATTTTGCTAGCGTATTCTTCCTGTTAATCTCAGGAACCCGGGAAGCATGGAAGATAAAGAAGGCATACTTCGCCGCCTGACGTTGGGCGAAATCAGGCTGGCCCGTAATATCTTCGGCAACAGCATCCAGTATCTTTTACTCAAGACGTATGGCCCGGAAACATTGAGAGGGGCTATCGGACTTTATGCGGGTTTCTCGGGTAAAGTGGACGCAGGAACCCTTTCTCTGTTCAGGAAAATACTGCCTCCTGAAATAGACCAGGAATAGTAATGAAACTGATATTCCCCCTGGCCGTTACGCTTACGGCCGTACAGTTAGCCGGATGCCACCTGTCAGATCCTCGTCCGGAAAGGGCGCATGCTAACGTGACGACCATTGGCGATACGATCTGTGTTCTTCTCCCGACGCAGCGACAGTTCCGCGCCCACTCGATAACTATTAACGAGGCGGGCAGTCAGGTTAACGAGCAGGATAAGCAGTTTTCCGGTGACACTGGCCCGCAGCTATCAGGGAAAGAGTGTGTGCCGCTGTACGGCTATAAATTTACCCCAGGCAAGGCGTATAACGTCGATGTGATAACTACGCCTCCCGATGTGCATATTTATTCTGTAACATTCACGCTATGGAAGAATGGCGCTGAACTGAACGCCCAGCGTATTGACTAATCCTGGCAGGCTGTCACCCTGCGCTACCCCTGTTTTTCTCAGCGGGATGCTGTGCCCTGCTGCTGTCAGCTATGGATTCTGCGCGCACGACCAGGCCAGATATGGCAGGGGTTAAAACGTGACAAAGAGACATCGGAAAATGTCTCTTTGTATGGGGCCCTCTCCCTGGCGGAGAGGGTTAAGATAAGGAGTTAACGCCCTGCCTTCAGTTTCTGATAGTAAGACTCATAGATGGCGCTGGCCTTGCCAACGTCGTTCTGCCACTCGCCTTTTTCGATTGTGGCCTTGTCCGGATAGAGCGACTTGTCGTTCGCCACTTCAGGATCCAGCAGTTTACGGGCCGCCAGGTTCGGGGTCGGATAACCGATGGTTTCCGCTACCTGCTTAGCGATATCCGGGCGCAGCAGGAAGTTAATCAGCTTCAGCGCGCCGTCGACGTTTTTGGCGTTGGCCGGAATCGCGAGGCTGTCCATCCAGAAGATACCACCTTCCTTCGGCCATACCACCTCCAGCGGCGTACCTCCCTGAGTCCGCGCTACCCAGGCGGAGCCGTTCCATACCATGCCCAGATTCACCTCACCTTCCATATAGGGGTTGGCCGGATTGTCTGAGTTAAAGGCCGCCACGTTCGGCATCAGCTTCTGTAGCTCTTTATAGGCCGCCTCGATCTGTTTGGGATCGGTGGTATTGCCCGAATAGCCCAGCTTCAGCAGCGCCATCTGGAACACTTCCCGGGCGTCATCGGTCAGTAGCAGGCTGTTCTTATACTCCGGTTTCCACAGATCGGCCCAGCTGGTCACGCTCTTCGGATCCATCACGTCGCCGTTAACGCCAATGGCGGTGGCGCCCCAGATATAAGGAATGGAGTAGTCATTGTTGGGATCGAACGGCTTGTTCAGCATATCCGGATCCAGATTATGGAAGTTGCTGAGCTTGCTCTTATCGATCTTCTGAATCATCCCTTCTTTGCGCATCTTATCGACAAAGTAGGTGGAGGGAACCACCAGATCGTAGGCGCCGTCCTTGTAGGTTTTGAGTTTGGCATACATGGTCTCGTTGGACTCATAGGTGGAGTAGATCACCTTAATGCCCGTCTCTTTGGTGAACTGTTCCAGCAGGCCGGGGGGCACATACTCGGTCCAGTTATAGAAGTAGAGCGTTTTATCATCTGCGTGGGCGGCGCTCATGCCCAGAACAAGAGCGCCTGCCGCCAGGAGGTGGTGTGACCATTTTTTCATTTTACTTCCCCTGAGTTTTATCTCGCGCAATGAGCTGGCTGGCAATCACCAGAACCAGTGACAGCACCAGCAGGATAGTGGCCAGAGCGTTCACCTCGGGCGAAACGCCGACCTTCACCATTGAATAGATCTTCAACGGCAGAATCTCATACCCCGGCCCGGTGACGAACGAAGAGACCACCACGTCGTCCATGGACAGAGTAAAGCTTAGCAGCCAGCCGGCCGCCACCGCGGGCATGGCCAGCGGCAGAATGATTTTACGCAGGATAGTGAATTCGCTGGCGCCCAGATCCTTCGCCGCCTCCAGCATCCGCACATCAAAGCCCTTAAGGCGTGAATAGACCGACACCACCACGAAAGGCAGGCAGAAGGTGATATGAGAGAACAGCAGCGACCAAAAACCGAGCTGGATGCCCAGCAGGATAAACAGCACCAGCAGCGAGATAGCCATTACGATATCCGGCGACATCATCACCACAAACAGCATGCCGTTGACGAAAGGCTTACCGCGAAAGCGGTAGCGGTAAAGCGCCACCGCGGTCAGGGAACCAATGACGGTGGCGAAAGTCGCGGAGAGTACCGCCATAGTCAGAGAGTGCTGGGCCGCCTGAAGCAGGCTGTCGTTGTTGGACAGCAGCTCATACCATTGGGTGGTGAATCCCTGCCAGTTAATGCCGAAGCGTGAACGGTTAAAGGAGTTAACGATCAGAATCACGATCGGGATATATAAAAAGGCGTAAATGACGGCCATAAAGCCGCCACGCAGGCAACGTCCCATCATTCCAGATCCACCTTCTTATTCAGCAGGCGCGAAGCGCGCCAGTAAACCAGCAGCATCAGCCCCATCACCACGGTTAGCGTAATGCTGGTAGCCGCGCCGAACGGCCAGTCGCGAATATTCAGGAACTGGCTCTTAATCACGTTGCCGATCAGCAGGTTTTTGGCGCCGCCCATCAGATCCGACACATAAAACAGCCCCATCGCCGGCAGCATCACCAGCAGACT
The DNA here is from genome assembly GCF_036620675.1 of Rosenbergiella sp. YN46. NCBI lineage: Bacteria > Pseudomonadati > Pseudomonadota > Gammaproteobacteria > Enterobacterales > Erwiniaceae > Rosenbergiella > Rosenbergiella sp. YN46. The sequence goes on along the minus strand of NZ_JAZHEE010000007.1, from coordinate 76,526 downwards.
ACCGGCGATAATCCCCGGCATGGTCAGTGGAATAATGATGCGGATAAAGGTTTGTAACTTACCGGCTCCCAGATCGCGGGCCGCTTCCAGTAGCGACTTATCGAGCTTTTCAATGCTGGAGTAGAGCGGCATCACCATAAAGGGCAGCAGAATGTAAACCAGGCCGATAATCACCGCCGAGGGGGTGTACATAATGCGGATCGGCGTGTCGATCGCCCCAAGCCACATCAGAAACTCATTCAGGTAGCCACGGGTGCTCAGGAAGATCTTCAGCCCGTAGATGCGAATCAGCGAATTGGTCCAGAACGGCACTATCAGCAAAAACAGCATCAGCGGGCGGATTCGCTCAGGCAGTCTTGAGAGAAACCAGGCGAAGGGATAACCCAGCGCCAGACAGGCGAGGGTGGCGATCAGCGCCATATTGAGCGAATGCAGCAGCACTTCGAAGTAGAGCGGGTCCATTAACCTGGCATAGTTGTCCAGTGTAAAGACCATCTTAACGAAGTTGGCGTCGTCATGGGTCAGGAAGCTGGTGCCGATGATCATCAGATTGGGTAAAAAGACGAACAGCAGCAGCCAGCCGACGATGGTGGCGATCACCACATTCTGGAATTTATTCGCGCTCTTCATCAGCCAGTACAACCTCCCAGCTCTCTACCCAGGTGATAGCCACTTTCTGATCCAACGAATGGTCGACGTCGGGATCGTCCTCGTTAAAGAATTCACTGACCATCACCATCTTGCCGTTTTCCAGTTCAACATTGGATTCAAGGGTCATGCCCTTATAGTTACGCTCGCGCACGTAACCGATAAATCCTTCGGCTTCGCCTTCGTGGTTGATCTCGACCACCCGCAGATCTTCGGGGCGCAGCAGTACCTTCAGATGCTGGCCTGCAGCGACGGGGAAGGTGACATAGATATGGCACTCGCGGCCTTCTACGTTTGCCCGCACCCGCTGTTCATCCACCCGTTCAATAACGGTGGCGTCGAAAATATTGATTTCGCCGATAAAGCGCGCCACAAACAGGTTTTTCGGCTCTTCATAGATTTCACGCGGTGAACCGTCCTGTTCGATTTTGCCGTTGCGCATCACTACGATACGATCCGACATGGTCAGCGCCTCTTCCTGATCGTGAGTCACAAATACGAAGGTAATGCCCAGTTTACGCTGCAGCGCTTTCAGTTCGTTCTGCATTTGCTTGCGCAGCTTGTAGTCCAGCGCTGACAGAGACTCATCAAGCAGCAGCAAACGCGGTTTATTGACCACCGCTCGGGCGATAGCGACGCGCTGCTGCTGTCCGCCGGAAAGCTGATGCGGTTTACGTTGAGCGAGCTCCTCCAGTTGCACCATTTTTAGCGCTTCGGTGACGCGGGGAGCGATTTCGGCGCCAGGGCATTTTTGCATCCGCAGGCCGAAAGCCACGTTGTCGAATACCGTCATATGGGGAAACAGCGCGTAGCTTTGAAATACGGTATTAACGTAGCGGTTCTCGGCAGGCACCCAGGTAATATCCTGGCCATCGAGAGAGATCGACCCAGTATCGACGTTTTCAAGCCCAGCAATAAGCCGTAACACTGTGGTCTTTCCGCAACCGGAAGGGCCAAGCAGCGTTAAGAATTCGCCATTATTAATGGTCAGGGAGAGGTCGGAAATAACGGTTTTGCCATCGAAACTTTTACCGATTCCCGACAGTTGCACCAGCGGTGAAAGTGAACGAGTCTGTGTATTCAATTTCTTACTCTGTCCCATATTAACGCGCAAGTCTTCAATCCGGCGCGGGGTGTGTGGTATCCCCCTCAGGGTGCGGAACATAACAAACCGGTGTCCCGAACGGCATGATGCGCGGCGGCACTGGCCGGAGTTGCCTCGTCAGCGCCGGTTTTTTAGTCCGGGGCACCGTCTGAGGGCAGGCATTCTACGGCAAACCGCAATAATCGCCAATGCCCTGAGGTCAATCGGGACGCGATTAGCGTTGGTTTAGTCCATATTTAATTCTGGATGGCGGCTAAGAATGCATAAATTGTACGCTGCTCACGCAGTAGCAGAGAATAATTTCAACTATGCCGGGCTAAAAGTGACCTGACTCAATATTTATCGTCGGGGCCTTCCTGATAATGGCCAGTACTAACATGAGGGCGGATAGATGGATAAATTACTCGAGCGTTTTCTGCATTATGTCTCTCTGGATACCCAGTCGAAGCCGGGCGTGAGGCATGTGCCGAGTAGCGAAGGGCAGTGGAAGCTGCTGCGGCTGCTGAAGACGCAGCTCGAAGAGCTGGGGCTGGCTGATATTACGTTAAGCGATCGCGGCACGCTGATGGCAACGCTGCCGGCGAATGTCGCAGGCGATGTGCCGCCTGTCGGGTTTATTTCTCATGTCGATACCTCTCCTGATTTCAGTGGTAAAAACGTCAATCCACAGATTGTGGAAAACTACCGCGGTGGCGATATCGCGTTGGGTATTGGCGACGAGGTGCTGTCTCCGGTGATGTTTCCGGTGCTCCATCAGCTTCTGGGCCAGACGTTGATCACCACCGATGGCAAAACACTACTGGGCGCGGATGATAAAGCCGGCGTCGCCGAGATTATGACCGCGCTGGCGATCCTCAAACAGCAGAACATCCCGCACGGCGATATCCGTGTCGCTTTTACCCCTGACGAAGAGGTGGGCAAAGGGGCCAAATATTTCGATGTGGAAGCCTTTAACGCTCGCTGGGCCTATACCGTGGACGGCGGCGGCGTTGGTGAACTGGAATATGAGAACTTTAACGCCGCTTCAGTCAGTATTCGCATTGTGGGCAACAATGTGCATCCGGGGTCGGCAAAAGGGGTAATGGTTAACGCGCTGGCGCTGGCGGCACGTATTCAGACGGCGTTGCCGGTTGATGAAACGCCGGAATGCACCGATGGTTACGACGGTTTTTATCACCTGCACAGTATCAAGGGCAGCGTTGAGCGTGCCGAAATGCACTATATCATTCGTGACTTCGATCGCGAACGTTTCGAGACCCGCAAGCGCACCATGATGGAGATCGCTAAAAAGGTAGGCAAGGGGCTGCATCCTGACTGCTACATTGAGCTGACTATCGAAGACAGCTACTACAATATGCGCGACAAGGTAGCAGCCCATCCGCATATCCTGGAGCTGGCTCGTCAGGCGATGGTGGATTGTGGTATTGAACCGAAGATGAAGCCGATTCGTGGCGGCACCGACGGCGCGCAGCTCTCCTTTAAAGGACTGCCTTGTCCGAACCTGTTTACCGGAGGCTATAACTACCACGGTAAGCATGAGTTTGTGACGCTGGAGGGGATGGAAAAAGCGGTAGCGGTGATTGTACGTATCGCTGAGTTGACGGCTCAGCGGGCGGGTTGAGGGGGGATTCCTTCTCCCTTTCAGGGGGACGTTCCGGGGGGAGGGTGACAGGCAGCTCCGGTGCCCGGTTTCAGAACAAAAGCGGCAGAATATGACGATGCAGTGGGCCAGGGAAACTCCCTCTCCCTTCAGGGAGTGGGGCGGGGTGAAGGTGACAGGCAGCTCCGGCGCCCGGTTTCAGAACAAAAGCGGCAGAATATGATGATGCAGTGGGCCAGGGAAACTCCCTCTCCCTTCAGGGAGAGGGCTGGGGTGAGGGTGACAGGCAGCTCCGGCGCCCGGTTTCAGAATAAAAGCGGCAGAATATGATGATACGGCGAGTGTTCCGTTCACTTCAGGCAACAGCTTCTCTGTTAATCCACAGCAGGTAGAACGGGCCAGGGGGGCTCAGTCGCCGCCCCCCTGGCGACCCGGGCTCCCCGGCGGTAAAAAACGCCCTTCGGGGCTCCTTCGCTTATCACTCCGGGCTTTTCGGAACGGGCAAGAGTCGCCATCCATGGCGACCTTACCCTGTCGCGACATCCTGTCGCTCCTCCGGCCCTGCGTGAACGCTACGGCGTTTTTTAAGCCGGGCATAATCCCTCTCATCGCTTCAGACGGGGTGCTCAAATATAACCAACAATACCTTTACGGATGAATCCCGGGCAGAAGATTAAAGGTGATGACATTCTCCGGCCTGAAAATCGCCGAAGTATTTCCGACGGCCAGGGTCAGCCCGACAGGACGTCGGGCTGAGGGCGTGCGGCACAGGGAGGTGGCGTCACGCCCGACCCGTCCGGCAGGCGGGAATACGCAGGGGCCCGCGACAGCGGCGATTTTCACGCCGGAAAGCCGGGTTGTCAGGGGCGGCATTTGAGCCCCTGGCCCGTTCACCGGTTCCGCAACCGACATATAAAAATAACCGTAAGGTGAACGGAACCTCCGCCAGCGCGGCATATTTCTCCGGAATACGGCACATCACGGTTAATTCACCGGCTCCGGAACCGACAGATAAAAATAACCTTAAGGTGAACGGAACATTCCACTGCGCGTATATATTCTTCCTGAATACAGAACCATCACGACAACATTCCCACACCAATGAAATAACACCGAAAACACATAGAATTATTGCGATGCAGATTCAGGGAGCAGAAATACATCGCACCACTGTGATTTATTACAGGGTAAAATAACAGCGCGATATTTTTATTCGGAGGGAAACACAGGCGAGAAAAACACCGACTAACACAATCACAGACGCGACCCGCCAGTGCGGGAACACTGACAGGCCGCTAACCACAACCAACTAAACAGGAGTTGATTATGGCTGATACCCATCATAAGCCACGCCCCGCTATTTCCAAAACGCAACGCAACCTGACCGTCGGATATACCAGCACGCGTCACGAAAATCGCACCACCGGAATGACAACGTATTACAGCCGCAGCCCCAGTCTGCATCTGAAAGGTCACTGGCTGGGAGAAGCCGGATTCGAAACCGGTTGTTCGGTGAAGGTACACATTGAACCGGGCAGAATAATGATTTGGCTGCCGTAAGCGTAATAACGCTAAAAAAATCCCGGCACCATGGCTGATCCGGGATTTTTTAGCGCGGTCTGCCGGGCTTATTCGGCAAAGTACCAGTAACCGCTATTCACCAGCGCCGCCAGCATCGCCAGGAATGAAGGATCGTCCAGCGCGTCGCCGAAGTGGCGGGCCTCAAGCGTGGTGCTCTCCGCCAGGGCATTCAGCGCCGGGCGGTGCGGACTTTCCACCCGCTCGCCGTTAATGTAAATCTCTTCACCGATCCTGACCACCCGCAATCCGCCCAGGCGGCGCAGGGCGTCTCCCTGCTGGAGTGCGTCGTAGATTTCGTCCGGCTGGTAAGGCGGCTCTGGCGGCGTAACGTCCAGCTCGTGGCGCGACTGGCTGATAAATTCGCCGAACCACTCGCGGAAGCTATCGCGATCGTCGATAAGCTCCAGCATCATGGCCCGCACTTTATCCAGTTCTTCCGGCAGAATATCTGCCGCGTGGTCACGCCGGGGAATATCCGGATCGCCGTAGCGGCGGCTGCCCAGTTCGTGTTCCAGCACGTGATCGGCGAAACCGCTAATCAGCTCCCGGCCGCTGGGGGCGCGAAAGCCCACCGAATAGTTCATCGCATTTTCCAGCGAATAGCCTTCGTGCGGGAAGCCGGGCGGAATATAGAGAATATCCCCGGGCTCCAGCTCTTCATCGATAATGGCGTTAAAAGGGGAGACCTGCAGCAGATCGGGATGCGGGCAGTGCTGCTTCATGGGTGTCTTTTCGCCCACCCGCCAGCGGCGGCGGCCAGTGCCCTGAATAATAAAGACGTCATACTGGTCGAGATGAGGGCCGACGCCGCCGCCGGGCACGGAAAAGGAGATCATCAGATCGTCGATGCGCCAGTCGGGCAGGGCGCGGAACGGCTGCATCAGCGCCGCAGCAGGCTCGTGCCAGTGATCCACCGCCTGTACCAGCAGCGACCAGTTAGTTTCGCCCAGGTGGTCATAGCTTTCAAAAGGGCCGTGGCTGACCTGCCATTTACCGTCCTGATGGCTCACCAGGCGGCTGTCCACTTCGCTTTCCATCGCCAGACCGGCCAGTTCGTCAGGAGTGATGGGATCGGTAAAATTCTGAAAGCCGCGCTTTAACACTACCGGGCGCTTCTGCCAGTAACGTTGAATAAAGTCGGGCCAGTTTAACTCTAAGCGATAGTCCATATATTTTCCGTTGCGGCGTGAGGTTTCGGGCTTGTACCAAGTATACATGAAGGCCGGGGTGGGCTTCAGCTTTCGGCTTCACCCAGGCGCTGGCGACCAAAAATGACCTCCATGCGTGCGCCACCCAGCGGGCTTTCCGCGGCGACAATCTGCCCCTGATATTGCGATACCACTTCCCGGGCCACGGCCAGTCCCACCCCCTGGCCCGGGCGCAGCGTATCGGCGCGCTGACCGCGATCGAACACCCGGCCGCGCTGGGTTTCAGGGATGCCCGGGCCATCGTCTTCAACTATCAGGTGCAGCGTCTCTTCCTGCTGGCGGGCGGAAACCTCGACAAACTCCAGACAGTACTTACAGGCGTTATCCAGCAGGTTGCCCATCACTTCCATAAAGTCGTTCTGTTCGCCGATAAAGACGATTTCCGGCGAGATATCCAGCGAAATGGAAACCCCCTTACGCTGATACACCTTGTTCAGGGCCGAGGTCAGATTATCCAGCAGCGGCCCCACCGGATGGATTTCACGGCTGATAAGCGAACTGCCGCTGCGCATGCTGGCGCGGTGCAGGTAGTAACCTATTTGCTGCGAGATACGGCTAATCTGTTCCAGCATCTGCGGCTCAGCCTGTTCCAGAGGCAGTTTACCGGTGCGCAGTGACCGCAGAGTGCTCTGGAGTACCGCCAGTGGCGTTTTCAGGCTGTGGGTCAGATCGGTAAGGGTGGTGCGGTATTTGTCGTAACGTTCGCGTTCGCTCTTGAGCAACTGGTTAAGGTTGTTCACCAGATGGGTCAGTTCACGGGTGGTTTCCGGGTTCAGGGTTTCGCGATCGTGTTTTTCCAGCTCACGCACTTCCCGGGCCAGGGCCTCGATAGGACGCAGGCTCCACCAGGCGGCGACCCAGAGCAAAGGGATCACCAGCAGCAGGTTGGCTACCATTACATAGAAGAACCAGTTCCAGACGATGTAAGAGTGCTTCAGCTCGCTGGGAATGGTGTCCACCACTACAATGGTCAGCGCTGGCATGGTGGAGGTAGCAGGATAGCGGTTAATGGCGATCGAGTGGGTGGTCTCGTCGTCCTTGTCGTCGTCACTCAGTTCGTTGAGCTGATTTTGCAGTAGCCGGTTAGCCCCCAGCAGTTCCCGACTGGTGGTGTAGTCGGCCTCCAGCTCCTGGAAACCGTCGGCGTGCAGCCACTCTTTACGGATCTGGGCAATCAGGTGCGGTACCCGGCGCTGTTGCCACAGCAGGTTGCCACGCTCATCGTAGATCAGCGCCAGGCTGGGGCTCTGCCTGTCGAGGTTTTCCGGCATTTCGACGCTGATTTTGCCATTTTCCCACTTCGCCAGAGTATAAAACAGGTTACTTTCGCCTCGTAGCAGCCGGAAGGCGGTTTTGTCGAAACTGACGCTGTAGCCCACCAGCGCCACCACTCCGTAGGCCAGCGACAGCACCAGCACCACGGCGGCGGTGGCCAGCAGAAAGCGAACCCGCAGCGAAAGCGGCAGAAAGTGGCGCAGAATCTTCATTTAACTGAGATCGAACCGGTAGCCCTGGCCGCGCACGGTGGTGATGACATCCCTGTTGTGCTCGGCCTGAATCTTTTTGCGCAGCCGCCCCATCAGAACGTCGATAGTATGGCTTTCGCGCAGCTCGGCGTCGGGATAAAGCTGCAGCATCAGGGAATCCTTGCTGACTACCTTACCGGCATTGCGGATCAGCGTTTCCATAATGGTGTATTCGAAGGCGGTCAGTTTGATCAGGTTGCCGTTAATCGACAGCTCGCGGCGCGACAGATCCACCTGGAACGGCGGCATTGAGATAAGCTGTGAAGCCAGGCCGCTGTTGCGGCGCATCAGCGCCTGCATGCGCGCCACCACCTCTTCCAGGTGGAACGGTTTGGTCACGTAGTCGTCGGCTCCGGCGCTCAGCACTTCCACTTTATCCTGCCAGCCTTCGCGGGCAGTCAGCACCAGAATTGGCAGGGTGACGTCATGGCCGCGCCAGCGGCGGATCAGCGACATCCCATCTTCCCCGGGCAGTCCCAGATCGACAATGGCGATATCGGGCATGTGCTCATTCAGAAAATAGTCGGCCTCTTTGGCATCTTCCGCAGCATCCACCTGATGGCCCAACTCGCGCAGTTGTACCTGCAGGTGATGGCGTAACAGCGCATTATCTTCCACGACCAGGACGCGCATGTTCACTCCTTAAATAATGTTAACGACAAAACCGTTTTACTCGCTCAGAGGTAAACCCTGACTCAACGCTACGGTGGCTCAGCGATTTATTGAACGGGCAATGCGCGCATAGGTATGGCGCACGCCGCGTATGGCGACGCTGAGGGTAAAAATGTTTTCCGGCAGTGCCAGACCCATCCAGCCAGTATCGCCGATATGCTGTAGATCGGCGCCGGCCATTTTACTCATCAGGGCTATCTGGCGGATAGTGTCGCGGTCGGCGCCTTCCTGGGAAGTGCCGATGGTGGTCATGGCCAGCGCGCCGCGGCGCTGGATCTCTTCAATCAGCTCGCTGACCAGCTGCTGGCTCATACCTGGTACAGTACCCGGCGCCGGTACCAGCACGATATCGGCGCCGTTATCGATAAAGCGGGCGATATCCTGAGAAGTGATTAACTGGCGACCACTCTCATCCACTACGCCTGCGCCGTGCATCTTGCCGGTGGCCAGCACCATGCGATCGCCTACGGCGTCGCGGATCTGTCGGAGCGCGTCGGCCAGTGCCTGATTACTGATGCCGTTGCCGGGATTACCGGTCAGCACCAGGATACGAGCCCCCATTCGCCACAGCTTTTCGGCATTTTCCGCCGTGGCGGCCCGGCCGCGGGTCATACTCCACAGTTCGCGCTGGTCGCTGGCATAAGCGGGATCCACCGCTTCCAGATTCACGCCAATGATACGGCCAGTCAGACGCTGCAGTTCGCGCAGGCAGTCGTCGCCCGCCACGCCCTGCGGCAGACCGGTAATCTGCGGCTGTTCGGCATCGAACAGATTCAGCAGCAGAATATCGGCCCCCTGGCTGGCGGCCAGTTCGGCGTTGGTGATGCCGTGCAGCAGCGGTGCGGTGGCGCCGATAGTCTCGCTAACCACAATCCGGCCTTCGCTGGCGCGCAGCGCGAACAGCAACTGGGCTTTGGTGATGTCGCGCAGCTCCGAGGCGCTGCAGTCAAGAAAACGTTTCATGGCGGATTCCCTGCGATGGTGTGCTACATACTGTAGCGTGCCCCAGGGCGGAGTGAAAGCGGTGTTGCGCAATGGCGGGCGCGACAGCGCCGCCCGCAGGCGGCGCTGGTTTCGTTTATTTCAGGTCATCGACCATCTGAGTAGCGCGGCCCAGATAGTTGGCCGGCGTCATGGCTTTAAGACGGGTCTTTTCGTGTTCCGGCAGCGCCAGGCTATCGATAAACTGCTTCATACCTTCGGCGTCCACGCGTTTGCCTCGGGTCAGCTCTTTCAGTTTTTCGTAGGGCTTTTCGATACCGTAGCGGCGCATCACGGTCTGGATCGGCTCGGCCAGCACTTCCCAGTTGTGATCCAGCTCGTCCAGCAGACGGTCGCGGTTGACCTCCAGCTTACTGACCCCCTTCAGGGTGGACTGGTAGGCGATCAGCGCATAGCCCACGCCCACGCCCAGGTTACGCAGTACCGTGGAGTCGGTCAGGTCTCGCTGCCAGCGGGAGACCGGCAGTTTGCAGGCCAGGTGCTGGAACACGGCGTTCGCCAGCCCCAGGTTGCCTTCGGAGTTTTCGAAGTCGATAGGGTTGACCTTGTGCGGCATGGTGGAAGAGCCGATTTCGCCGGCGATGGTCTTCTGTTTGAAGTGGTTAAGGGCAATATAGCCCCAGACGTCGCGATCGAAGTCGATCAGAATGGTGTTAAAGCGTGCCACACAGTCAAACAGTTCGGCAATATAGTCATGTGGCTCGATCTGGGTGGTGTAGGGGTTCCACTGGATGCCCAGCGAAGTCACAAAGGCTTCGCTTAAGGCGTGCCAGTCAACGTCCGGATAAGCCGCCAGGTGCGCATTATAGTTGCCCACGGCGCCGTTGATTTTGCCAAGGATCTCAACCTGCTCCAACTGGCGGTACTGACGCTCCATACGGTAAGCCACGTTGGCCATCTCTTTACCCATGGTGGACGGCGTAGCGGGCTGGCCGTGGGTACGGGATAGCAGGGGAATATCGCGGTACTGATGCGCCAGATCCTTTACGGCATCGATGATTTTACGCCACCAGGGCAGCAGTACTTCCTGGCGTGCGGTCTGCAGCATCAGGGCGTGGGAAAGGTTATTGATATCTTCAGAGGTGCAGGCGAAGTGGATAAATTCAGACACGGCGTGTAGCGTCGGTACCTGAGCCACTTTCTCTTTCAGGAAATACTCTACCGCCTTCACATCGTGATTAGTGGTACGTTCGATGGTTTTGATGCGCGCGGCATCTTCTTCATTGAAGTTTGCAACGATGCCATCAAGGAAATCGTTTGCGCTGCCGTCAAACGCAGGAACCTCCAGGATGCCCGGGTGCGCGGCCAGCTGCTGTAGCCAGCGGACTTCGACCTGAACGCGGAACTTCAGCAGGCCATATTCGCTGAAGATAGCGCGCAGCGGGCTGACTTTATCGCCGTAGCGTCCATCGATAGGGGAAACGGCCGTCAGTGAGGATAATTCCATCAGTTACTCCTGAGAGATTAACAGTGTGCAAGAAGTTGTCTGGCCTGCGTACACAGGCGATTACGGGAAAACATAAGCTGCAGGCGACCGCCGCCCACCTGGTGCCAGAGCACCGCGGAGCGGATACCAGCCAGCAGGGCGGCGCGGACTTTGGCCTGCACCTGAGGGCTCTGCAGCACGACCGGAGAGCCAGTCACCTGGATGCGCGGCCCCAGCGGGCTGATAATATCGACGTAGATGCCCGCCATGGCGTTCATCAGCGTCTCTGACTCCAGCTCGAAATGGTCGAGCTGGCGTTGCAGGCCGTTAATACGCTCGCCCAGGCTGTTCATGGCCTGACGATTATTGTGGAGTTTGCGTTCCAGCACCATCAGGCTCAGGGTGTAGCGCGTCAGTTCGGCGTTCAGTCCCTGACGCTGGCTGGCATTCAACACCGCCAGCAGGGTTTCCAGCCCCATCTTCAACCCGGATTCGCTGCCACCGTAAACCGCGAGGGCAGAGCCGGGATTAAGATCGATAACGCTGCTCAGCATCACGCGCAGCGCGTCTGTATCGCAGTGTCCCTGGTGCGCCAGTTGCTGAACCAGCCGGGCAGACTGGCAGATGCCCGCCAGCGCCAGCGTGATGTCATAATAATTTTTCGCCACGCAAACTCCTTTGTGCTGTCGCTCAATCAGAGCGCTATACGCTGCTCAATAACGCCGCCGCCAAGGCAGACTTCACCGAGGTAAAAGACCGCCGACTGGCCCGGGGTGACTGCCGCTACCGGCGCATCGAAGCGCACTTCAATACCGTCTTCATCGACCGGCGTGATAGTGCAGGGGATATCTTCCTGGCGGTAGCGGGTTTTCACCGTGCAGCGCAGCGCAGCACGCAGCGGTTCCCTGTCCACCCAGTGCAACTGACGGGCGACCAACCCCACCGACATCAGACGCGGATGATCGTGGCCCTGGGCCACCACCAGAATATTGTCAGCGACCACTTTATCCACCACGTACCAGGGATCTTCACTGCCTTCTTTAATACCGCCGATGCCCAGCCCTTTACGCTGGCCCAGGGTGTGATACATCAGCCCCTGGTGCTCGCCCAGGGTTTCGCCCTCCACCGAGACGATTTTCCCCGGCTGCGCCGGCAGATAACGCCCCAGGAAGTCGCGGAACTTGCGCTCGCCAATAAAACAGATGCCGGTGGAATCTTTCTTCTTCGCGGTCACCAGTTCCAGCTGCTCAGCGATGCGTCTGACTTCCGGTTTTTCCAGCTCTCCGACCGGGAACAAACTTTTAGCGACCTGCTGGTGGCTCAGGGTATACAGGAAGTAGCTCTGGTCTTTGTTGCCGTCCAGGCCGCGCAGCAGGCGGCTTTTGCCGTCGACATCCTGGCGGCGTACATAGTGGCCGGTGGCGATATAGTCAGCGCCCAGATCTTCGGCGGCGAATTCCAGGAAGGCCTTAAATTTGATCTCTTTATTGCACAGAATATCGGGATTCGGCGTGCGTCCGGCTTTATATTCGGCCAGGAAATGTTCGAACACGTTATCCCAGTATTCGGCGGCGAAATTAATCGTGTGCAGTTCAATGCCAAGTTTGTCGCACACGGCCTGGGCGTCCGCCAGATCGGAAGCGGCGGTGCAGTAGTCTTCACCGTCGTCCTCTTCCCAGTTCTTCATAAATAACCCTTCCACCTGATAACCCTGCTGTAAAAGCAGCCAGGCAGAAACGGAAGAGTCGACGCCGCCGGACATGCCGACGATCACTTTTTTATTACTGGCAGACATGGAAACACTCACGCATTGAACTTCAAAGGCGGCGTATTCTAGCACGCGTCGCGGCCTCAGGCACCCCCCGTGAAAGGCCAGTGAAAGGCGGTCAGTATGGAGAGCGGGTAACGCTCGGCCTGCTGGTAGCAGCGCACGCTTTCCGCCACCAGCGGGGAGCGCAGATTCCCGGCGTTGAGGATCTCCTCGGGCCTGAGCCAGTGGCAGCGGTCGATATCACTGTCGTGAGGCTCGGTGGCAAGCGGCTCGGGGAGATCGATGGCGAACAGAAAGCGCAGAAACGGCGTATTGTCTGGCGCAATCCATTGATGCATACGCAGCAGGCTTTGAGGTTCTGCGCGGATGCCGGTCTCTTCCCACAGTTCGCGTCTGGCTGCCTGGAGTAGCGTTTCATCCGCCTCCAGATGGCCGGCAGGCTGGTTCCACAGCGCTTTGCCGTTAATGGTCTCTTCCACCACCAGAAACTGCCCCTGAGCCTGCACTACGCAGGCGACGGTAACATGGGGTTTAAACATCCAGGCTCCTTTGTTTATAGCGGTCTGTCGATGCGCTGATAGATGGCATCCAGCTGGCGCAGTCGTTCGTCATAGCGTTGAGAGAGGCAGGCGACGTCGCCGCCGCAGGCACGGCGCGATTTCAGCCAGGCCTGCTGTTGATCCTGCATGGCGCCCTGACCGCCCATGGCGAACAGCCCCTTCAGCAGGCGGTATTGGGTGGCCATCTCCACATCTTTATCATTCAGGTCGCGACTGGCGCAGATGGCTTTTTCATCGGCGGAGTGGGCTTTAGCACAGTCAAAACTGGCGGCCTGAGCGCCGAGGGCGCAGCTTATCAACAGTAGCGTTAACGCGAATTTCATTTTGGCTCCTTGCATGGCAGTTCGCGCCATTCCCCGCAGGCCAGATTATCCAGGCTCCAGTCGCCCATGGCGTAGCGGATCAGACGCAGGGTAGGGTGGCCCACATGGGCGGTCATTCTTCTGACCTGGCGATTGCGTCCCTCATACAGAGTGAGGCGCAGCCAGGCGGTAGGGATGCTTTTGCGCTCGCGTATCGGCGGGGTACGTGGCCACAGCCAGGCGGGCTCATCCACCCGCTCCACGTCAGCGGGGAGGGTGGGGCCGTCTTTCAGCGTCACGCCATGGCGCAGCGCCGCCAGGGCCGCCTCGTCCGGTTCGCCTTCCACCTGAACGTAATAGACCTTGCCGGTACGCTTACCGGGCTGAGTCAGACGAGCCTGCAGGGCGCCATCGTTGGTTAATACCAGCAGGCCTTCGCTATCTCTGTCCAGACGTCCGGCAGCGTAAATATCGGCCACCGGAATATAGTCCTTCAGGGTTGCGCGCCCCGCTTCGTCGGTAAACTGCGGCAGCACATCGAAGGGTTTGTTAAACAAAACAACCCTTCGTTGCCCGCGTGCTCTTTTACGATCTCGTGCGCTATTTTTCTGGCTGAATCGTTTAGTTCCGTGATTTCTAACAGAAGTTTTATGCATAGTATTTTCAGGCGTTGGCGATTGCCGCATTATAGCGAAATAACGATCGCCTTTCATGGCGCCCGACATTCAGGTAGTATTGACACATCGATTACAAATCATTAACAAAAATCAGTAACAACCAGAAGCGCTCGAAGGAGAGGTGAATGGAAAGCAAAGTAGTTGTTCCGGCGGAAGGCCAAAAAATCACCCTTGATAACGGCAAACTGAACGTGCCGAACAACCCGATTATCCCTTACATTGAAGGGGACGGCATCGGCGTTGACGTCACGCCTGCCATGCTGAAAGTGGTGAACGCCGCCGTGGAAAAAGCCTACAAGGGCGAGCGGAAAATTTCCTGGATGGAAATCTACACCGGTGAAAAATCGACTCACGTCTACGGTAAAGATACCTGGCTGCCGGATGAAACCCTGGATCTGATCCGCGACTATCGCGTGGCGATCAAAGGCCCTCTGACCACGCCGGTTGGCGGCGGTATCCGTTCCCTGAATGTGGCCCTGCGCCAGAAGCTGGATCTCTACATCTGCCTGCGCCCGGTTCGTTACTACCAGGGTACCCCAAGCCCGGTTAAGCACCCGGAACTGACCGATATGGTTATCTTCCGTGAAAACTCAGAAGACATCTATGCCGGTATCGAGTGGAAAGCCGACAGCGCCGACGCGGATAAAGTGATCAAATTCCTGCGTGAAGAGATGGGGGTGCAGAACATTCGCTTCCCGGAACACTGCGGTATCGGCGTTAAGCCCTGCTCGGAAGAGGGGACCAAACGTCTGGTGCGCGCGGCCATTGAATACGCCATCACCAACGATCGCGAGTCTGTGACCCTGGTACATAAAGGCAACATCATGAAGTTCACCGAAGGCGCTTTCAAAGACTGGGGCTACCAGTTAGCGAAAGAGGAGTTCGGCGGCGAGCTGATCGATGGTGGCCCCTGGATGAAGATCAAGAACCCGAACAACGGCAAAGAGATCGTGGTCAAAGACGTGATTGCCGACGCCTTCCTGCAGCAGATCCTGCTGCGTCCGGCCGAATATGACGTTATCGCCTGTATGAACCTGAACGGCGATTACATCTCCGACGCCCTGGCAGCCCAGGTCGGTGGTATTGGTATTGCCCCAGGCGCCAATATCGGTGACGAGTGCGCGCTGTTCGAAGCAACGCACGGCACCGCGCCGAAGTATGCGGGCCAGGATAAAGTAAACCCGGGTTCGGTTATCCTTTCCGCCGAGATGATGTTGCGCCACATGCAGTGGTTCGAAGCCGCAGACCTGATCGTTAAGGGTATGGAAGGCGCTATCGCCAACAAGACCGTGACCTACGATTTCGAACGCCTGATGGAAGGCGCTAAACTGCTGAAATGTTCAGAGTTTGGTGACGCGATTATCGCAAATATGTAATCAGCATTGCGAGTTGTAAAAGCGGGAGCCTGTGGAGGCCCCGCTTTTTTCTCTACGCGGTACTTGCTGTATGAACGCTATTGTCATGGAATAGATAAGGTCTGGAAAATGGAAGAATTACCGGTGTATGTTTTCCGATGGAAGAAAGTGCATGAGCAATTTCTGATAGATAATAATATTTTCCTTAAGCATGGTAACAGGGTAAAAGGCGTTCATAGCCGAAGTATTCCTTTGCTCTTCAAAAGAGGCGATAAAATTAAAATAAAAGGAACCGTTATCGCAGAGGAATACTCCATGATGCCACATAAAGGATTTTGTTCCGTTGGCGCTTTTTCTCGTCCGACTTGTACTTTTCCGAATGGTGTTCGAATCGGGAGATATTGTAGTATTGCCAGTAGGGCGATTGTTATGGGAGGACAGCATCCCCTGCATCGTTTCACGACCAGCACATTGACCTACAGCAGAGAATATGAAGCGCTTTCCTGTACACAAGGCGGTAGCTGGAAGATCAAACCTCATCTGACTGATATTGGCCCACCCGTTATCGGTAATGATGTTTGGATCGCAGATGATGTGGTCATAAAAGGAGGGATAACTATTGGAGATGGTGCTGTTGTGGCCGCTAACGCTGTCGTTACAAAAGATGTCCCCCCTTATGCCATTGTTGCTGGTGTCCCGGCGAAAATCATTAAATATCGATTTTCGGATGGCGTGATTAAAGAAATGCTGCGTCTGAAATGGTGGGAGTATAAATTTACCGATTTACCTGATAACTCACATTGCGATGATATTGATTATTTTATTAGGAGTTTATCGGATAAAATTGATAACAGGGAAATATCTCCGGTTCAATATAAAACGTTTAATTTAGGTCAGTTGTTATCGGCGTTATAATCAGAGCGTCCGCCAGGGGGCTGATGGTGTAGTTATTCTTGCCACTTTCTATCCCCCGCGACATTTTTCTGCCGATTTTCGGTGATATCAGGCATGGCACTGATAGATATATCTCCGGATGAGACTAATATTTGTACTTGCGGCATAGATACTTGGGATAAAAACGACGGGTTGGGGGATGTGAAAGTGATTATACAGATTACAACCGAGGGCACCTAACCCTTTCCCTCCCCACATTGCCCACTTAATGAGTATGGTTAAATGCAGCCACAATCGATACGCTCGAAGGATAACAGGGAGGTGACTGAACCGCCCGAACGACACGATACATGCACGTGGGTTTACGGCGCCATGCTACCTGGCGCCGTTTTTTTATGGTTTTTTCTGAACGATATTTTATTTGTGCAAAAGGGCTGAGAAACAAAAGCGCTATGAGGCTTTATTTTGTTTCTGACTCTGGGGATTATCTGGTGTAATATTTTGCTGTTTATTATTGTCCTGGAACTACGCTCTGATAAATAAGTTTTTAATGTGATTAACCACCACTCAGAAAAGAGCCGGCCCCTGTGCTCCCTGACCTGAACCGCCAGGCTGTGTATGCGAACCAATAGAATAATAGCCTCTGGATCGTCGAATTATTAAACAAAATCACTAAATGAGTGGTTGCACCTGAAATGTCTATATGTCACAAATTGTTAAGGCGCTGATATTTGCATTCAGGCTACTATCGCCCTTCAGGTTTTGACCTGGATAAGAACCGGTCTGCGGTTCGAAATAATAATAGAGTGGGATTTTGTACAGTGAAAAAAAAATTATCAGCGATCGCGCTGGGGTTATTGAGTGCGACCCAGGCAGTGGCAAACGATCAGGCACAGAGCAAAGGTTTTATCGACGACAGCCATATGGATGTGCTGTTACGCAACGCATACATCAAACGCGACTATAAAGAGCCGGGGATGCGTGACCGCGCAGAGTGGGGGCAGGGGATTATTGCCAATTTCCAGTCCGGCTATACTCAGGGGCCAGTGGGCTTTGGGGTGGACGGTATCGCCCAGTACGCGGTGCGTCTTGACGGCGGTCGCGGGCGCAGCGGCGCAGGCGGCATCGATTTCTTTGCTCAGGATAACGACGGTAAGGCGCGTTCTCAGCTTGCTAAATTTGGTGCCCGGGTGAAGATGCGTTTTTCCAGTACCGAACTGAGCTATGGTACCCAACTGCCGCAGCTGCCGGTTCTGAGCGCCGATACCTCCCGGCTGCTGTATGAAACCTATACCGGTTTCATGCTGACCTCGCGTGAGATCGACGGTCTGGAAGTGAACGCCGGTTACTTTACCGATGAGCAGCGTAAGAGCGACGATCGCCACGACAGCGGATTGAGCAGCATCAGTTTTGGCGGCGCCAGCTATCAGTTTAACGACCGCTTCAGCGCGGCCTTCTACGCCTCGGACGTGGAAGATGTGCTGAACCGCCAGTATTTGAATCTTAACTTTAACCAGCCGTTCGCCAGCGATCAGAAGTTGGTGCTGGACTTTAATGGCTATAACTCCCGTTTGGATCGGGGTTACGCCGAAAGCCTGGATACCGGGCGCAGCAACACCATCTGGAGCCTGGCGGCCAGCTACACCTGGTACGTCCATACCTTTAAGCTGGCGTACCAGCAGAGCAGCGGCAGCACCGGTTATAACTACGGCGGCTATCGCGATCAGGGCGGCGTGGGCGACGGTGGCAACAGCATCTGGTTGGCCAACTCCTACTGGTCTGATTTTAACGCCGAAGACGAACGCTCCTGGCAGGCGGCGTATTCTCTGGATTTCGCCGGTCTGGGCGTGCCGGGTCTGACCTGGGATATCGCTTACGTGCGCGGGGATAACATCCACACCGCCGCCAGCAGCAATGGTAAAGAGCGTGAGCTGTTCAACCAGCTGCAATATAAGGTGCAGAGCGGGCCGGCGAAGGATCTGTCGCTTAAAGTTCGTTACTCGGTACTGCGGGTATCGAACAGCGCCAGCGACTATAACTCCAGCGGTAATGAGATCCGCGTCTTTGTCGACTACCCGTTTAACGCCTTCTGATGTCGGGAATGGCGTAAAATGTGGGGGAGGGCGTGAGCCCTCCTTTTTTATCGCCGTTTTTTAAGGTTCAGCGCGGATTAGCGTGCAGTGTTCGAAAGCGGAAACAAAAAACCGGCAGAATATGTTGATGCGGTGGGCTGTGCCGTTCATTGCCGGGGTGAGGGTGACAGACGGCTCCGGCGCCCGGTTTCAGAACAAAAGCGGCAGAATATGACGATGCGGCGGGTGTTCCGTTCACTTCAGGTTTCTGCTTCTCTGCTGATTCACCGGTTCCGCAACCGACAGATAAAAATAACCGTAAGGTGAACGGAACCTTCACCAGCGCGACATACTCTCCCGGAAGCCGGGGCAGCCGCCGGTAACTCCCGCTTCACGCTAATCCGCGATGAACTTTTTTAAGGCTGGTCCGATTGGCGATCATGTATCAGAATGAAATAGTGCAAGGAAAGATTATTATGGAGAAAAATAGCATGAAGTATTGTATTGCCGCGTTGGCAGCGGTGTTGCTGGCAGGGTGCACTACCGCGCCGGATTCTCCGACGCGCGGTGGCGAGTCGCGGGCCGGGATGGCGAATCCCGCCTCTGTGTGGTGTAAAGAGAAAGGCGGCATTCAGGTACCCATCCAGAGCCCGCAGGGGGTACGCACCGACTGTAAACTGCCCAACGGTGAAGTGCTGGATGAATGGGCGCTGTGGCGCCGCGATCATCCCCGGTAATTTTCCCTAATCGTAAACCGGCTGCGCGGCTATCGCCGCCGCCACCTCCCGATAGTCCCAGGTGGTAATCTCCCAGGGATTACCCCAGGGATCGCTCAGGTACAGCGACCAGGTCAGTCGGTGGTCCGTTTCGGTAAACGGGACTTTCTGCTGCTGCAGATGGGCCATGGCCTGAATAAAGCCGGCTCCGGTCACCTGAAAGGCAACGGTGTGTCCCTGGCCCTTATCCGGTCGTTCAAACAGCGCCAGTGCCACCCCGCCGTTGCTTATCGTCATTGGCCCCCCTTCGTCGTACCAGTGACGTAGTTTTTCAACCGGGGTGAATCCCAGGGCGTTCTGATACCACCCCAGCGCGAGTGCCATATCCGGCACGTAGACATGAATGTGATCAACACCTGTCAGAGAAAGAGACATAGAGGCTCTCCGTCTGTTAACGGTAATTTAACTATAGCTGCCGGTTTGCAACTTGTGTTTGAGGAATTTTGGTTGAGATAAATCTTAAATATTTACTTTTCGCCGCAAAAATGGTCAGATCGCTGCCGTCAAAATTCAATGGGTAGAGAAGATGTACCAGTTAAAACCCGGTGCGCTGGCGCTGATTGTCGGCGCGAAGACGGCGGTCGGTCGCAGGAATATTGGAAAGTCGGTGGAGCTGTTCGGTTTGTGTCGCAGCGGAGAACGCTTTATTAACCCGGTTAACGGCGTGGTGACTGAGCTTCCGCCCGGCGCCCGCCCGCTGTGGCTGGTCACCGGCGATGTGGTTTCTTTCGACGGCCAGTCCGGTTTTGCCTTTGTGCGCCCCGAATTTCTGATGCCGCTGGATGGCGAACCGGCGCCGTCGCTCACGCTTGCCGACGCTCTTAATTAATCGGCCAGACCGCGCAGATAGTCGGCCAGCACCAGAGCGTGATTCTGTGCGGTGTTCTTTGCGGCATAGAGCAGGGTAAGCGGCCGTCTGCGGGCGATTTCCGCCAGCCGCCGGGTTTCCTCCGGTGCCTGTGCCAGTTCGGCGCGGTAGCGTTGGCTGAAGGTATCAAAATCAATCACCTCACTATGCAGCTCCTTACGCAGCTCTGGCGAGGGCGTAACAGCTTTACACCATTCGTCATATTGTAGCTCGCTTTTTTTCACGCCCCGCGGCCAGAGCCTGTCCACCAGCACCCGATAGCCATCACTCTTACTGACATCCTCATAGACCCGCTTGCACTGAATCATACTCTCTCCTGTTATGACTGCCGATATTTACCCTACACCCGCGCCGGTAGTCTGGCAAAGCCGATACGGCGGCTGAGTTGATCTTAGCTTACCGGCAGTCCATGCTATGGCGCTTTGCATACAGGAGGCTCTATGTCACAAGGCGTTTTACATATCGCACTGGTTGGCGACCGCAACCCGGATGTTCCCGCTCATCAGGCTATTCCACTGGCGCTGGATGATGCGGCGGCGGTACTGGATCTGACCCTGGAATATCGTTGGCTGGCGACCACGGCGATCGCCGAAGGGGAAAGCCTGGAGCCGTTCGATGCCGTCTGGGCGGTGCCGCACAGCCCGTATCATAACCCGCAGGGGGCGCTAATGGCGATTCGTTACGCCCGGGAGAATGCGTTGCCGTTTCTGGGAACCTGCGCTGGCTTCCAGTATGCGGTGCTGGAGTATGCCCGCCACGTTCTGGAATGGGCGGATGCGGCCCATGCGGAAATTTCCGACCAGGGGAGGCAGGTGATCGAGCCTGCGGTCTGTCCGTTAAACAACGTTGAGCAGGTGGTGGAATTGCGTCCCCACACCATTGCGGCCAGAGCCTGGGGAAAAACAGAAATTGTCGCGCTCTATAACTGCAGCTATCAGGTAGCCCCCACATTTATCGCGGAGCTTGCAGATCAACCGCTGAAGGTCAGCGGCTGGGATGAAGAAGGGGAACCGAGAATTGTGGAGATTCCCGAACACCCCTTCTTCGTCGCCACGCTGTTCCAGCCGGAACGGGCGGCGTTATCGGGGCGTCCGGTGCCGCTGGTTCATGAGCTGCTGCGGGCAGCCGCGCGTTGAGGCGGTTCGTCGATTTCGCGATCGCGCCCGGCGCATAAGCCGAATATCGCCATGGCGCTGGCCAGAAGGGTACAGACCAGTAGCGGCAGTGTCCAACTGCTGGAAACATCGTGCAGTTTCCCCATCAGCGGCGGCCCG
Source organism: Rosenbergiella sp. YN46 (assembly GCF_036620675.1). NCBI lineage: Bacteria > Pseudomonadati > Pseudomonadota > Gammaproteobacteria > Enterobacterales > Erwiniaceae > Rosenbergiella > Rosenbergiella sp. YN46. The sequence continues at coordinate 55,209 of NZ_JAZHEE010000007.1, read as the reverse complement.
CAGGCTGCCAGAAGGTAACCGACGCTTTGAGCCATACCCGACAGGGCGGCGGCCTGATGGGCGGAGCTGGCGCGCAGGCCGATAAAGCTCAGGCCGAGAATCATGGTGGCGCCGGAACCGAAGCCGAACAGCACCACCCACAGCGACGCCAGAGCCGGCGCCAGCCACAGTCCGAGGGCGCTAAGGGCGCACAGTAGCGCCACCAGCAGAGCGATAACGCGCTGATCGTTCATCCGTGCCAGCACCAGACCGATAAACAGCCCGGGTGCCGCGGTGGCCAACTGCATCAGGCCGTGCAGGGTGCCTGCCTCGCGCGGACTGAAACCGTGACTCACCAGAATTGCCGGCAGCCAGCCCACCACCACGTAGTAGATCAATGAATTCAACCCCAGAAATAGCGTGACCTGCCAGGCAAGCGGCGAGCGCCACAGGCTTCGCACCATAGTTCCCGGGCCGCTGCTGACGTTTGCGCTCTGGCGCTGACGCAGATGCGGCAGCCACAGTAACATTGCCAGTATCGGGAATAGCGTCAGCGCCAGCAGCGCGCCCTGCCAGCCCCAGCCCATGAGTGCGGCGGGAACCACCAGCGCCGAACCGCAGGCGGCCGCGACGCCCATGGTCAGCGAATAGGCGCCGGTCAGTTTGGCGACCTTATCCGGAAAGTCGCGCTTGATAAGCCCCGGCAGCAGCACATTGCCCAGCGCGATACCGCTGCCGATAATCAGGGTGCCCAGCCACAGCATGCTTGCAGCGCCGCTGGAACGCAGCGCAATGCCCAGGGTGATAATCAGCATCGCCAGCCCCAGGCTACGCTCCATGCCCAGGCGACGCGCCAGGCTGGCAGCCAGAGGCGAAATCGCGGCGAAAGCCAGTAGCGGCAGGGTGGTCAGCAACCCACCGGCGGTGGCGGAAAGCTGGAAGCTGTCGCCGATGGGCCCCAGCAGCGGGGCAACAGCGGTGAAGCTAACGCGCAGCGTCATCGCGGTCACCAGAATGGCCAGCAGCAACGGCCAGCCGCCAGAAGTACGGGGGGATGTCATTATTCTCATCTCACATAATTTACCGGTTGCACAGGGTACGCCGTCCCCTGATATGATGAAACAGATTAAAATGACAGATTATCGCTAAATTCGGACAAAATAATGGAAAGAGACCTGGGCCTGGAGGGGTATAATCCGGACAGCCACCACGATCCCGCCGTGGCGTTTCATATTCGGGTGCAGGAGAGCGATCGCGAGATCCCGTTTCATCATCACCGCAAGGGCCAGCTGATTCTGGCGCTGCATGGCGGCATTACCTGCGAAGTAGCGCAGGCGATGTGGATGGTGCCGCCGACAACCGCGGTGTGGATCCCTGGGGGAATGCCCCACAGCAACCGGGCCACTGCCAGTGCCCGACTCTGTTTTTTGTTTATCGAACCCGACGCGGTAGCCATGCCGGATCGCTGCTGTACGCTGCGTATTTCGCCGCTGGTGCGGGAACTGATCCTGGCTCTGGCTCGCCGCCCGATGGAACAACTGGAACAGGAGGCCACCCGGCGCCTGATTCAGGTGCTGTTCGATGAACTACCGGGGCAGCCGGAACAGCAGTTCTGCTTGCCAGTTTCCGGGAATCCCAGAATTCGGGCTATGGTGGCGTCTATGGTGCAGGAGCCGGGTTTGCGTCGCACGCTGGCGGAATGGGCGACGGAGCTTGCCATGAGCGAACGCAGTCTGGCGCGCCTGGTGCTGCGGGAAACCGGGCTCAGTTTCCGGCGCTGGCGCCAGCAGTTGCAACTGATCCAGGCATTACGCCTGTTGATTGGCGGCCAGACGGTACAGCAGGTGGCGGGCGCGCTGGGTTACGACTCCACGACTGCTTTTATCACCATGTTTAAAAAGGGGCTGGGGCAGACGCCAGGCCGTTATCTGGCGTCGATGTCTCCTGAATAGGGCGGCAGGCCGTTTTTTCTTATGCCGTCGCTCTTTCATTTCAGGCGTCGGTGTACTGAATATTTCCATCTACAATGCGCCATATGGTAGAAGCGAATTTCTGCGCCTTTTAACGTTTGTTCGGTAGCAGCGGCTTGACGGCCCAGTGAAGGATGTGATTTATGCAGCCCCTATTGCTTACCCACCACCAGAGAAATCAGCCCGGCGGCGATCAGTGGGCCGACCGGCACGCCGCGAAATAGCGCCACACCGAGGACGGTGCCTACCAGCAGGCCGCCTACCAGCGTTGGCTGGCTGCTCATCAGGCTGACGCCGCGCCCGCCCAGCCAGGAGACAAAAACGCCAACCGCCACCGCCAGCAGCGACTTCCAGCTCATAAAGGCATGGAGCAGGGTAGACGACGGGAGTGAGCCGCTGGCAATGGGGGCCATTACGCCGATAGTCAGGATAATGATCCCGACCGTGAGTCCCTGTTTTTCTATCCAGGGAAAGTAGTGGTTAAGAGGGGTGATTTTAATCACAATCAGCACCAGAATGGAGATGGTGACGGTGGTGTTGTGGCTTACCAGGCCCAGTGCGGCCAGCGCCACCAGGATAAGAAGCGTGCTATCAAACATCGGGATGATCCTTCCCCTGCCAGAGTCAAAGTCACAAAACCATTACTCTACATGGCTCGCGGCCGTCAGGGGAGGATTTTACTTTGGGCACCTGCCCGAATCACGACGCAATACGACGAAACTCGACCAGTTCGGGCCGGGCAATACGCAGATAGTCCGCGCTATTGAGGAGCATGGAACGATCGAGCCGCCCGGCGTTAAAGGCGATTTCGTCAAAGCGCTCAAACAGCAGCGGGTCGGCTACCAGCTTCAGGGCCGGGTGAAAACTGAAGGGCGGGATAGCGCCAAACACGCAGCCGGTTAATTGATCGACTTCCGCGGGGCTTGCCAGTGAGGCTCGCAGACCGCCGATGCCCTGCGCCAGGGCGGCGAGATCCGCCTGCTGGTCCGCGGCCAGCACTGCCAGCACATGTTGATTCAGTCCGTTGCCTTTTACCTTGCAGACCAGCGCCTTGGCGCCCTGACCCAGCGCGGTGCCGCGCAGTTCAGAGACCGCTTCGCATTTGCCGACTGCTTCGTGAGACATCACCCGAAAGTCTGCCGCCTCTGCGGTGAGCAACGCCACCAGGCGCTGATGAATATCGTTAAGCGGGGGGATTACGGTCATGATGTTCTCCTTAAAATGACGGTCACCACCAGCCCAGATAGCTCCCCACCCAGACCACGATAGCGATGAGGATCAGTATAAGGGTGGTTTTGCGCATTGTGGCGGCCTCCGGGCTTGTTGAGGGAAAGGGGGTTGGGAAAAGAGAGTGCCTTTCGCGACTCACGGCGTCAAGCGGCAAAAATCAGACAGGAAGGGGTATTCGGTAATATCCGTGACGTCATAGCTGTATTGGCAGGCGAGGAATATAGAAAAGGGAATCAGGCAGATTAAAACAGCCAGCAGGAGACGCTGTGCTGGCTGTTTTAGGGGATCAGCTGTGGCTTTCGCTGTTTTGTTTATGGAACAGTTCGCGGAATACCGGGTAGATATCCTCCTGGTCGCGGATGTGCTGCATGGCAAAGTTATCAAACATTGTCTGCAGGTGCTCATATTCACGCCACAGGGTTTGATGGGCGCGCCGGGTGATTTCGATGTAGCTGTAGTAACGCACTACCGGCAGAATCTTTTTGGCCAGCAGTTCGTGACACAGCGGCGAGTCATCGGCCCAGTTATCGCCATCCGATGCCTGGGCGGCGTAGATATTCCACTGAGCCGGGTCATAGCGCGCCTTCACCACTTCATCCATCAGCTTCAGGGCGCTGGAAACGATGGTGCCGCCGGTCTCCTGCGAATAGAAGAATTCGTGCTCGTCCACCTCTTTGGCCTGGGTATGGTGTCTTATATAAACCACCTCCACGTTTTTATAGGTCCGGCTCAGAAACAGGTAGAGCAGGATGTAAAAACGTTTGGCCATATCTTTAGTGGCCTGATCCATCGAACCAGAGACATCCATCAGGCAGAACATCACTGCCTGGCTGGAAGGTTCGGGACGCTTCTCGTAGTTACGGTAGCGCAGATCGAAAGTATCGATGAACGGTACTCTGGCGATACGTTCGCGCAACGCTTCTATTTCGTGTTTCAGGCGCTCTTCTTCCAGCAGCATGGCCGGTTCGCTACGCTGCACCTGCTCCAGGCTGGCTTCCAGTTCCCGAAGCTGGCGGCGCTTACCGGCATTCATGGCGGTACGGCGCGCCAGTGAGTTCTGGAGTGAACGCACCACGCTGATATTCGCCGGGACACCATTGGCGGTATACCCGGCGCGGTGGGTCTTAAACTCAGTCAACTGGCGTTGCTGATTCTTCTTCAGATTGGGCAGGGCCAGATCCTCGAACAGCAGATCCAGGTACTCGTCTTTGGAGATCTGAAACACAAATTCGTCCTGACCTTCGCCTTCGGGGCTGGCCTGCCCCTGGCCGCTTCCGGAACCTTCGCCGCCCCCCTGGGGCCGCTCGATGCGGTCATTCTGAATAAAGTGATCGTTACCGGGATGGACGCGCTGGCGCTGGCCGCCGCGCCCCTGATGAAACATTGGCTCGTTGATATCGTCCGTTGGAATGGATACCGACTCACCGCTTTCCACATCCGTGACCGAACGTTTGTTGATGGCCCCGGAGATCGACTGTTTGATTTGCGACTTATAGCGACGCAGGAAGCGCTGGCGGTTCACCATGCTCTTGTTCTTGCCGTTCAGGCGTCGATCAATAAACCAGGTCATAGGCCCCCCTGACTTCGACTGTCATAAAACAGGTAAAGGCCGCGGCGCATCACCGCGGCCGCCTGGCGTTAAGAGGACTTACGTACTCGCAGATACCATTCGCACAGCAAACGCACCTGTTTGCGGGTGTAGCCCTTTTCCATCATACGATCGACAAAGTCATCGTGTTTCTTTTGTTCGTCGGTCGAGGTTTTGGCGTTAAAAGAAATGACCGGTAACAACTCTTCGGTATTAGAGAACATCTTCTTCTCAATAACCGTGCGCAGCTTTTCATAGCTGGTCCAGTTCGGGTTGCGGCCATTGTTATTGGCTCTGGCGCGCAGTACGAAGTTGACTATCTCGTTACGGAAATCTTTGGGATTGCTGATTCCCGCGGGTTTTTCAATTTTCTCCAGCTCGGCGTTCAGCGCTTCGCGGTCAAACAGCTGGCCGGTATCCGGATCGCGATACTCCTGATCCTGAATCCAGAAGTCGGCGTAGGTTACGTAACGGTCAAAGATGTTCTGACCGTATTCTGAATAGGATTCCAGGTAGGCGGTCTGAATCTCTTTGCCGATAAACTCGGCGTATTTGGGAATCAGATAGCCCTTCAGATATTCCAGATAACGCTCAGCCTGCTCCTGTGGGAACTGTTCGCGCTCGATCTGCTGTTCCAGTACGAAGAACAGATGTACCGGGTTGGCGGCTACTTCGGCGTGGTCGAAGTTGAAGACCCGGGAGAGGATCTTAAAGGCGAAGCGGGTGGACAGGCCGTTCATCCCCTCATCGACTCCGGCATAGTCGCGGTACTCCTGATAGGACTTCGCTTTCGGATCGGTATCTTTCAGGCTTTCGCCGTCATAGACCCGCATCTTCGAGTAAATACTGGAGTTTTCCGGCTCCTTAAGGCGCGACAGCACCGAAAAGCGCGACAGCGTCTCCAGGGTTCCGGGGGCGCAGGGGGCGTGAGACAACTCGCTGTGATTCAGCAGTTTCTCGTAGATGCGGATCTCTTCGGAGATCCTCAGGCAATAAGGCACCTTCACGATGTAAACGCGGTCAAGGAAGGCCTCATTGTTTTTGTTATTGCGAAACTGCACCCATTCCGATTCGTTGGAGTGGGCCAGAATAATGCCGCTAAAGGGCAGGGCGGAAATGCCTTCGGTGCCGTTATAATTCCCTTCCTGGGTGGCAGTCAGCAGCGGATGCAGCACCTTAATCGGCGCTTTAAACATCTCCACGAATTCCATAATCCCCTGGTTGGCGCGGCACAGGGCGCCGGAGTAGCCGTAGGCGTCCGGATCGTTCTGAGCGTGATCTTCCAGCTTGCGGATATCCACCTTACCCACCAGCGCGGAAATATCCTGGTTGTTTTCGTCGCCTGGCTCAGTTTTGGCGATAGCCAACTGCTCCAGTATCGAAGGCCAGACTTTCACCACCCGGAACTTAGTGATATCGCCGCCGAATTCGCGCAGCCGCTTGGCGGCCCAGGGCGACATAATGGTGCCGAGATAACGCTCAGGAATGCCGTACTCTTTCTCCAGAATCTGGGCATCTTCCTGGGGATTAAACAGGCACAGCGGGTGATCGTTCACCGGGCTGCGTTCGCCATTGGCGCTTAGTACATAGATAGGCACCTTCTGCATTAATGCTTTCAGGCGTTCGGCAAGGGAGGATTTACCGCCGCCGACCGGCCCCAGCAGATAGAGGATCTGCTTTTTCTCCTCCAGCCCCTGGGCGGCGTGCTTCAGATAAGAGACAATCTGCTCGATAGCCTCCTCCATGCCGTAGAACTCTTCAAAAGCCGGGTAGCGTGCCACCACCCGATTCGAAAAGAGACGGGACAGCCGTGGATCCTGGGCGGTATCAACCATTTCAGGCTCACCGATGGCCATCAATAGCCGCTCCGCCGCATTGGCATAGGCACTGCGATCTTGCCGGCAAATGGTAAGAAACTCCTGCAGTGTGAACTCTTCGTCCTTGGCAGCTTCGTAGCGCTGGCGATAGTGATCGAATATATTCATGGCATGCCGTCCTTTCGTTTTTTAGCACAGGTGATAAGAGCCGTTCGTATGAATAATGGAGGCTCCGGAAGACGTAATCTGATAATGCAACCCCGATACCGGCCGATTTCATCAGCGCGGCGACTGTGCTACTGCGCTTCAGGGTTATCCACCTTCTAAAATTTAAGCGTAGATGCATTTGGGAAACTTGCATTGGCGGTTGAGTAAATTTCAACGACATATCAATAACTCATCTGATATAGCCTGATTTCCGTTTAAAAGTCCGGCGCGATATTCACCCGGTCGTCATCCCACCGTCAGCGCTATGTCATCTAACGCGGTGATGCTGTGATGTTTTCTTATTGTGCGCAGGGGGTTGGGAAAATGTTTTAGTTCGGCCCCGGGTACGGGTACACTTCCCGACGGGAACACAAGATGAAAGGATTAAAATACTGTGACCAAATTCAAACTTCTTGCCGTGGCGGCGCTGGTTGCGGCTACCGCTAACACCGCGTTTGCCGACGAGGGGATCTGGTCGCTGGGGGCGGCGGCTTATATTCAGAACAGCCCCTATAAAGGCACCAATACCAAAACCCGGCCTGCGCCGATGGTGGGGTATGAAGGGAAGAACTTCTATCTGCGCGGCTTTAACGCCGGCTACTACCTGTGGAACGACAAGACCGATAAGCTGTCGATCGCCGCATGGTATTCGCCGCTGCGTTTTCGCCCCAAGGATAGCGGCAACCATCAAATGCGTCACCTGGATTACCGTAAGTCCACCATGATGGCCGGGCTGAATTACGCGCACTATACCCAGTACGGCTACCTGCGTACCTGGCTTGGGGGCGACGTTCTGGGTGAAAGCAATGGCGTAACCTGGGATCTGGCGTGGCTGTATCGCTATACCAATGGTCGTCTGACCGTCACGCCGGGGATCGGCGCTACCTGGAACAGTGAAAACCAGAACCAGTACTATTATGGGGTACGACGCAGTGAATCGTCGCACAGCGGTATTCGTCACTATAATGCGGACAGCGACTGGAACCCTTATGTGGAACTATCGGTCAACTATAACCTGACCGATCACTGGAGCATCTATGGCATGGGCCGCTATATTCGCCTGGGCGATGAGGTGAAAGACAGTCCAATGGTGGATCGCAGCTGGATGGGGATGTTGCTCACCGGCGTGAACTATCGTTTCTGAGGTTAACCGAAGCGGTAGCAGAGTAAAATAGCGGGGTGCTCAGGCACCCCGTCAGGTTGATGAAAAAGAGGAAAAAACGTGGTTTTTCCCTCTTTGCGGTTATCAGCCGAAAATCAATGGATTGATTTTCCTTGTTTATTTTTCTGGTGATTCAGGGCCGAACAGCTTCGGCCCTGGTTTATCATCGGTCTCACGGGGTGCTCAGGCACCCCGTTTGCTTATCTGCGATAGGGGGGCATAACATGGGGAAAAGCATCAGTCTGGCTGGACAAAGGCTACCGGCTCTGGGGCAGGGAACCTGGTATATGGGGGAGGATCCCGCGAAGCGTCATCAGGAGGTTGCGGCGCTTCAGGCGGGCATCGATCTTGGCCTGCGGCTTATCGATACCGCAGAGATGTACGCCGAAGGTGGCGCGGAGCGAGTGGTGGGGGAAGCCATTCGCGGGCGTCGCGACCAGGCGTTTATCGTATCGAAGGTATATCCGTGGAACGCCGCAGGCACGCGCGGCGTGGCGGCCTGTGAAGCCAGCCTGAAGCGGTTAGGCACCGACCATATCGATCTCTATCTGCTGCACTGGAGTGGGGATATTCCACTGGAAGAGACGCTGACGCTGATGAGCGAGCTGCAGCGCCAGGGCAAGATCGGCCGCTGGGGCGTCTCTAACCTGGATATCGATGAAATGCGCACGCTGTGGGCGCTGGCGGGTGGCGAAGCCTGCGCTACCGATCAGGTGTTGTATCACCTGGCCTCGCGCGGTATCGAAACCGATCTGCTGCCCTGGTGTCGGGAACAGGAGATGCCGGTGATGGCCTATTGTCCGCTGGCCCAGGCCGGAAGGCAGCGCCAGGGACTGATGCAGCATCCGCTGCTGGTGGAACAGGCTCAGATGCTGGGAATAAGCGTGGCGCAACTGCTGCTGGCGTGGGTGATTCGACGTCCGGGAGTCATTGCTATCCCCAAAAGCGCCTCACTGGCGCACGTGCGAGATAACGCCGCCGCGCTTGAGATTTCCCTGAGCGACGCGCTGCTTAGCCGTCTGGACGAGGCTTTTCCGGCTCCGACGCATAAAGGGCCGCTGGATATTGTCTGATGACGATACCGGACGCCGCCGCCTGGCAGCATCCGGTCAGGAGCTTTAATCTTTCAGCACTTTGACAGTGCAGGCCAGACGCGAAGGCTGGCCGGGGCGGGCGCGCTGAGGTACGGTTACTGACGCGGTCTCGACGCAGACCATGGTTCGGTAGCCGTCGTCCGGCATATCGGCCATGCTGGCGGAAAGGGCGGGGCCCGGGTTCCAGCCGACAACGTTACTGTTGAAATGGTGCGTTATTTCGATGGTACGGCCCAGTTTGCCATCTTCAATCCGGCTAACGTTATCCGGCGTCAGGTAGACGCGATCGGTACGATCCGGGAAGGTCTGTACGCCGTCGGCAAGGCGGCCTTCTTCGCCGTTGTTTACCTTATCGATATAGCGTTCGCCCAGCCCGGCGACGCGTACCCGGGCGATATCACCCACCAGGAAGTAGCTGTGCAGCGCCGCGGTGGTTTCGAAGTCACCGTGGGCTTCCAGCGCCATTTCACATTCGGCACCGAGCCGGAAGTGCGCCAGCAACTGGAAGTCATGAGGCCAGAAACGGCGGGTTTCTTCGCCGCTCAGCAGTTCGAAAGTCAGGCTGACGCCGTCGGTGTCCTGCTTATGTTCTTTCAGTTGCCACGGCAGGTTGCGGGCAAAACCGTGGGAGGGAAAGCCCTGCTGCGTTGACGGGCCAAACCAGGGCCAGCAGACAGGCACGCCGCCGCGCAGCGCGCTACCGGCGGTAAACGGGGTATTGCTGCTCAGCCAGATAACTTCTTGTTCTCCGGCGGGCTGCCAGGAGAGCAGGTGGGCGCCCTGCAGCGCAAAGGCGGCGCGCACGGCGGGATGCTCCACCACAATCAGGTCCAGTTCGTCCAGTTTGCGGCGGGAGACGGTATCGCTTAGCTGATCGACGACGGACAGCGCATAAATATCGGTACTCATGGGTATCTCCTTGTCGGATGCAATAAAAAAGGCCCCACAGAGGGGCCTTTTGCCGAACGCTGATTTCAACACACCTTATTTGGAGATGTGGGCGATCAGGTCCAGTACCTTGTTGGAGTAGCCAGTTTCGTTGTCGTACCAGGAAACCAGTTTCACGAAGTTGTCGTTCAGTGCGATACCGGCTTTGGCATCGAATACGGACGTGCAAACTTCGCCGTTGAAGTCGGTGGAAACCACGTCATCTTCGGTGTAGCCCAGAACGCCTTTCATCGGACCTTCAGAAGCGGCTTTGATAGCCTTCTTGATGTCTTCGTAAGAAGCGGATTTTTCCAGGCGAACGGTCAGGTCAACAACGGAGACGTTCGGAGTCGGAACGCGGAACGCCATACCGGTCAGTTTGCCGTTCAGTTCCGGCAGGACTTTACCTACCGCTTTAGCTGCGCCGGTGGAAGACGGGATGATGTTCTGAGCAGCACCTCGGCCGCCGCGCCAGTCTTTGTGAGACGGGCCGTCAACGGTTTTCTGAGTGGCGGTGGTCGCGTGAACGGTGGTCATCAGACCTTCGATGATGCCGAAGTTGTCGTTGATGACTTTAGCCAGCGGCGCCAGGCAGTTGGTGGTGCAGGAAGCGTTGGAAACGATGTCCTGGCCTGCGTAGGTTTCAAAGTTGGCGCCGCGAACGAACATCGGCGTGTTGTCTTTGGACGGGCCAGTCATAACCACTTTTTTCGCGCCAGCGGTGATGTGCTTACGTGCGGTTTCATCGGTCAGGAACAGGCCGGTCGCTTCAGCAACCACTTCAACGCCAACTTCGTTCCACTTCAGGTTAGCCGGATCTCTTTCAGCGGTAACACGGATGGTTTTACCGTTAACAACCAGATGGCCGTCTTTCACTTCTACGGTACCGTTGAAACGGCCGTGAGTGGAGTCGTACTTCAGCATGTAAGCCATGTAATCCGCGTCCAGCAGATCGTTGATAGCGACGATCTCGATGTCAGAACGTTCCTGAGCGGCACGGAAAACAATGCGGCCAATGCGGCCAAAACCGTTGATACCTACTTTGATAGTCATATATTCCACCAGCTATTTGTTAGTGAATAAAAGGTTGGTTGTAAAATTACAAAAACCTTACGCAGCGTCAAGCGGAATCGTGTCAATCATTGCGACAAATCAAACCGACGGAGGGGAGATTCGCCTCCACAATTCCATTCTGCTGCCACCCATATGAGGGCGATGCGGCAGATTTTAAAGCGCCCTGGATAAGAAAGTGTGAATAAGATCACAAATGATGGCGCATTCGCTATTATGGGCTGAGTTTAGAACAAAACCGGCACCCACGCTGTTAATGTTTTGTTAGAATCGAAATCGAAGACCCCTGATATGCATACAGAGAGCGCTGTATATGGCTAACTCAAAATCGACCGAAGAACTGAAGCAATCCCTGAATGAAATGCAGTACTACGTGACGCAGCAGCAGGGCACTGAGCCGCCGTTTAGCGGGCGTTTGCTACATAACAAGCATGACGGTATCTACCACTGTCTGGTGTGCGATGCGCCGCTGTTTAACTCCATCACTAAGTACGATTCCGGCTGCGGCTGGCCCAGTTTTTATGAGCCGGTCAGCGAAAGCGCTATCCGCTATCTGAAGGATTCTTCTCACGGCATGGAACGTATTGAGATTCGCTGCGGAAACTGCGACGCCCATCTGGGCCACGTTTTTCCGGACGGCCCGCAGCCCACCGGCGAGCGCTACTGCGTGAACTCCGCTTCCCTGAGCTTCAACGACGGCAGCGGCAGCGAACGAATCAAGGGCTGAAAAAACGATTCAGCTACCTTCCCGGGAGAGTATGAACTATGAGTATGGAGATGGATCAGATCCTGGCGGCGATGACGCCTGAGGTTTACCAGCGTCTTGCCACCGCCGTCGAGCTGGGTAAATGGCCGGATGGCGTGGCGCTGACGCCGGAGCAGAAAGAGAACACCCTGCAGCTGGTTCTGTTGTGGCAGTCGCGTAATAATCATCAGCCTGAGCATATGACGCTGGGCACCGATGGTCAGATCGTGATGAAGAGCAAACAGCAACTGAAGCAGGAGTTCGGTATCGAACCGGCGCCGTTCGTTACCCTGAAACCGGAACGAGAGTAATTACTGGCCCGGGAAAAACCGGGCCGGTATGTCTATAGCTGAAACGCTTCAATTTCGGTGCGCAGTATCGCGCCTGCCGCCGCCATTTCCGCCAGCGCCTGTTCACTGTCCTGGGGTGAAATATTCACCCCGCGGCAGCCATCGGTGATAAGCGTTACCTGGTAGCCGAGCCTCAGGGCATCCATCACCGTAAATTTGACGCAGTAGTCGGTCGCCAGTCCCATCACGATAAGCCCGCTCACTTCATGGTGGCGTAGCCAGCCGTCCAGCGCCGTCTGATGACGCTGTCCGTTGTCGAAGAAGGCGCTGTAGCTGTCCACCTGCGGATCCTCGCCCTTATAAAACAGCGCATCGATAGCCTGCTGGTGGAGCTCCGGATGCAGCGCCGCGCCCGGACTGTTCTGCACGCAGTGATCCGGCCACCAGGTCTGGGGCAGACCCGCCAGTTCACCCTGAGTGTAAGGCGCTTCTCCCTGCTGGCTGGCGAAGCTGCCGTGATTCGCCGGGTGCCAGTCCTGGCTGGCCAGTACGGCGATCCCCCGGGCCTGACAGGCATCGATGAGTCGGTTGGCGACGGCGATGACGCTATCGCCATCCGGCACCGCCAGGGCGCCGCCGGTGCAAAAATCATTCTGCAGGTCGATCAGTAACAGGGCGCTACGGGTCATGGCGTTGCTCCTTCGGTTTCCGGGGTCAGTTCACCGCGCAGGTTTTGCGCCATCGCCGCTCGAATAGCGGGAGCCTCCAGCCCCTGGCTTAACAGCCAGTGCAGTTTGGTCAGGGTCGCTTCTACCGTCATATCGGCGCCGCCGACCACGCCGGCATGGGCCAGGGCGTTACCGGTGGCATAGCCGCCCATATTGACGCGCCCCGACATGCACTGGGTTAGATTCACCACCACGATGCCGCGTTCGCTGGCCGCCCGTAGCTCACCCAGAAAATCGGCGTGCTGAGGCGCGTTGCCGACGCCGTAGGAGCGCAGGATCAGCGCCCGTACCGGCTGGCGCAGGAAGTTGCCCACCACATCGGCCGAAATACCCGGATAGATGGTCACCACCCCAATAGGCTGCGGCGTAATGGTGTGCACGAGTAGTTCGCCGTGGCCAGTGGGAGCCGCCGGCGTATTCAGGCGCCGGATATGGATCCCGGCTTCAAGCAGCGGCGCCAGGTTAGGCGAAGCAAAGGCATCGAAGCCATCGGCATGAGCCTTGGTGGTACGGTTGCCGCGATACAGGCGGTTATTAAAAAACAGCGTGACCTCGTTAACCGGGTAGTTGGCCGCCACATACAGCGCGTTCAGAAGATTGGTCTGTCCGTCTGAACGTAATTCCGCCAGTGGGATTTGTGACCCTGTCACAATTACCGGCTTGCCCAGATTTTCCAGCATGAAAGAGAGCGCTGAAGCGGTAAAGGCCATGGTATCGGTGCCGTGCAGGATCACAAAGCCATCATAGTCGTGGTAGTGGGCTTTAATGTCATCGGCGATATGCTGCCAGTCTTCCGGCGTCATATCCGATGAGTCCATCAGCGGCTGATATTCGTGGATAGTAAAGTCCGGCATTTCCGGGCGGTGAAACTCCGGCATCAGTGCGAGCTGGCGCTGCAGATGGCCGGATACCGGAATGTACCCCTGTTCGGAGCGCTGCATCCCAATGGTTCCGCCGGTATAAGCGACGTAAATCGATTTCTTTGGCATCAGAGGACTCTGGGCTGAAATAAACAGCCGCAATATAGCCAGGGTTCCGGGAAAAAAACAGCCCGGCAGGCGCCGGGCTGGGGCAAATGATGAACTCAGGGCCGGATACCTCCGGCCCAAATTCCTCTTAAAATAAACAAGGAAAATCAATTTATTGATTTTCGGCGACTTACCCAAAGAGGGAAAAACCACGTTTTTCCCTCTTTAGCCGCAATCATAGCCCGGCAGGCGCTGGGCTATAGGGGAAAGCTACTTCACATCACCACAGGTCAGGCACAATGCATAGCGATTTTGGGGATCGTTCAGCGCCTGCCATTTGTCGCCCTGGGCTTTCAGCTCGCTGGTGGCCTGCGCCAGCGGTGCCGGCAGGTACGCCAGCAGCGCTTTGGGCAGCGAAGCCTGCACTGAGGCGCCCATTTGGCTCAGCAACTGATCGAACAGACCCGGATCGTCCAGCTGGAACTTCAGGTGCCACTGTTTCAGTTTCGCCAGCTCCGCCGCCTTGTTAACGGCGTCATCAAAGTCGCCCAGGCTATCCACCAGGCCATTCTGTCTGGCGTCCTGGCCTGTCCAGACGTGACCCTGGGCAATCTGGTCGATCTGCTCCGGCGTCTTGTTGCGCGATTTCGCCACCAGGTTAATAAAGCGCTGATAACCGTTTTCGATGCTCAACTGCATCATCTGCTGAACTTCCGGAGGCAGCGCTTTGGTGGTCGATACGTCCGCCAGCGGCGAGGTGGCGACTCCGTCAGTATTGACGCCCACGCTCTTCAGACTCTCTTCAAGGGTCGTGATAACCCCGAAGATGCCGATAGAGCCGGTCAGGGTGGTGGGGGATGCCACGATATAGTTCGCCGGGGTCGAGATCCAGTAACCGCCGGAAGCCGCCATACCGCCCATAGAAACCACAATCGGTTTGCCCTGCGCCTTCGCCGCGGCCAGCTCTTCGCGAATCACTTCAGAGGCGCTGACGCTGCCTCCGGGGCTGTTAACCCGCAGTACGATGGCTTTGACGTTGGGATCGAGCCGGGCTTCGCGAATGTGCGCCGCCGTGGTGTCGCCGCCCATATTACTGGCGGAGTCTTCGCCGTCTATGATCGCACCGCTCGCCAGAATTACCGCAATAGCGCCGCCTTTCTGCGCAGCGGGCTTGACGCTGTAATCATAGAGACTGGTGGCCTTATAGGTTTTCTGCTTGTCGTCCCAGCCGAACTGCTTGCCCAGTGCCTGGTCGACCACGTCGGAAGTGGCCAGCTCATCCACCAGCTTGTTCTTCAGAGCGTACTGCGCGGTATCGCCTTTCAGCTCGGTCAGCTTGCTCAGCAGCCCCTGGGCGCCGGGGAAGATTTGTTCAGCCGGAACCTTACGGTTAGCGGCGATGGTGTCAAGGTAGTTGCTCCAGAGTTCGCCAATCCAGCGGCTGTCCGCCTCACGGGCGGCATCGGACATATCATCGCGGATAAATGGCTCTACGGCGGACTTGTAGGTGCCCACCCGGAATACGTGGGTGTTGACCTTCAGCTTTTCCAGCAGTGACTTATAGTACATGCCGTTAGTGGCAAAACCGTGCAGATCCACCTCGCCCTGCGGAGAGAGCCAGATCTTATTGGCGAAGCTTGCCAGCAGGTACTGCCCCTGGCTGTAGTTCGCTCCCCGGGCGTAAACCGGTTTGCCGCTGGCGCGAAACTCCTGCAGCGCCTTACCGATGTAGCGCATCGAAGGCTGATCGGCGCCGGCAAAGTTTTTCAGATCGAGCACGATGCCGGTAATATTCGCGTCGTCCTTCGCCTGACGAATGGCATCGACAATATCGAACAGCGAGTTTTCCTGAAGCCGGTCGGAGCTGGCGCCGAACAGCTGGCGGCCCAGTATTCCCAGCTTATTGCTGACCGAGGGTTTATCGACCACGACGCCGGTAATATCCAGCAACAGCGCGCCGCGCTCGGTGGGTCGGCTGGTATCGGACGTCAGGCTACTGAACTGCATCCAGACGCCGACGCCAACCAGAACCAGGAAGATAAAGAACAGGTTAAGTACCAGTTCCCTGATGAAATTCAGCAGGCGCCAGCTCCATTTAAAAAAGCCAGCAAAGATTCGCCAAAGGGTGCGCATGTATTCTCCATAACCAGATAGATATCACTGCCAGCGATCCCGTGGCAGCCAGTATATTGTTTATCCTAAATATACGCAGGCGGATTGTCAGCAGGAATCGGCGCTGTGCTGTAACAATCTACCTTGCTGTGTTAATTTCATGGGAAAGCATCGTTACTGGAGTTAAAAATGGATGCATTAGAACTGTTAATTAACCGCCGCAGCGCTTCCCGCCTTGCGGAGCCGGCGCCGCAAGGCGAAGCGTTACAAAATATTCTGCTGGCCGGTATGCGGGCGCCGGATCACGGCGGTCTGCAACCCTGGCGCTTTTTCCTGATCGAAGGGGAAGGGCGCGCGCGCTTCAGCCTGCTGCTGGAAGAGGCAGCGAAAGCCAAAGGCCTGGATGAAAAGGGGATCGAAAAGTCGCGTACCTCGCCGTTTCGCGCGCCGCTGATTATCACCGTAGTGGCCCACTGCGAAGATCATCCAAAGGTGCCGCACTGGGAACAGCTCTGTTCCGCGGGCTGTGCGGTGATGGCAATGCAGATGGCGGCCCAGGCTCAGGGCTTTAACGGTATCTGGCGTAGCGGCCCCTGGACCGAAGATGCAGCAGTACGGGCCGCTTTTCACTGCCGCGAGCAGGATAAAATTGTGGGCTTCCTCTATCTGGGTACGCCACAGCTCAAAGCGGCGACCTCGATTAGCGTGCCGGATATCACACCGTTCGTGCAACGATTCTGAAACTTCCTCCTGGCTGTCTGGATTATGAGCAAAAGCAGCGCAATTCGGATGGCCACTCTTACCACTCCCGCATTCTGGCGCTACCATATGGGCCATAGCCAATGACAGGAGAGGTCCATGAGTGAGCAAGCCATTCGTTTGACGCAATATAGCCACGGAGCCGGTTGCGGCTGCAAAATTTCCCCGAAGGTGCTGGAAACCATTCTGCACAGCGAACAGGCGAAGTTCATCGATCCGAACCTGCTGGTGGGCAATGAGACCCGTGATGATGCGGCCGTTTACGATCTGGGCAATGGCACCAGCATCATTAGCACCACCGACTTTTTTATGCCGATCGTCGACGATCCTTTCGACTTCGGCCGCATTGCCGCCACTAACGCCATCAGCGATATATATGCGATGGGCGGCAAGCCTATCATGGCGATTGCCATTCTGGGCTGGCCGCTGGATAAGCTGGCCCCGGAAATCGCCCGTCAGGTGACCGAAGGGGGGCGTGAAGCCTGCCGTCAGGCGGAGATCGCCCTGGCGGGCGGCCATTCCATCGATGCGCCTGAGCCCATTTTCGGTCTGGCGGTCACCGGCGTGGTGCCTACCGAACAGATTAAGAAAAACAGCACCGCCCGGGCGGGATGCAGGCTTTATCTCACCAAGCCGCTGGGCATTGGCGTACTGACCACGGCCGAGAAAAAATCGTGCCTGCTGCCGGAACATAAAGGTCTGGCGACCGAAGTGATGTGCCGGATGAACAAACCCGGCGCGCAGCTGGCGAAGCTGGACGGCGTGATGGCGATGACCGACGTCACCGGCTTTGGCCTTCTGGGTCATCTGAGCGAAATGTGTCAGGGCGCCGGCGTTCAGGCTGAAGTCTGGTTTGATCGGGTGCCGAAACTTCCCGGCGTCGAGGCCTATATCGATCAGGGCTGCGTGCCTGGCGGCACCGAGCGTAACTTCGCCAGCTACGGTCACCTGATGGGCGAGATGCCCGAGGCCTGGCGCTGCCTGCTGTGCGATCCCCAGACTTCCGGTGGCCTGCTGCTGGCGGTGGCACCGGAAGCTGAAGCGCAGGTGCTGGAACAGGCGCTTCAGCTGGGGCTGGAATTAACGGCTATCGGCGAGCTGCGCGAGGCCCGGGGCGGACGCCCGATGATCGAGGTGCGCTGATTCCATGCGGCTGTTTATCGCGGAAAAGCCGAGTCTTGGGAGAGCCATTGCCGATGTGCTCCCTAAACCTCATCGTCGCGGCGATGGCTATATTGAATGCGGCAACGGCCAGGTGGTGACCTGGTGCGTGGGCCACCTGCTGGAGCAGGCGCAGCCGGACGTCTATGATGGCCGCTACGCGCGCTGGAATCTGGCCGACTTGCCTATAGTCCCGGAAAAGTGGCGGCTGCAGCCGCGGCCATCGGTCGCCAAACAGCTTAACGTCATCCGTAAGCTGCTGGATCAGGCCAGTGAAGTAGTGCACGCCGGGGACCCGGATCGCGAAGGACAGCTGCTGGTTGACGAGGTGCTCGACTATCTTGAGCTGACGCCGGAAAAGCGGCGTCAGGTTCAGCGCTGTCTGATTAACGATCTCAACCCGCAGGCGGTGGAGCGCGCCATTTCAAAACTACGCGCCAATAGCGAATTTGTGCCGCTGTGCGTTTCGGCGCTGGCACGTGCCCGCGCCGACTGGCTGTATGGCATCAATATGACCCGGGCCTGGACCCTGCTGGGGCGTAATGCCGGCTATCAGGGGGTGCTGTCGGTCGGACGAGTGCAGACGCCGGTGCTGGGGCTGGTAGTGCGCCGCGATGAAGAGATCGAAAACTTCGTGCCGCGCGATTTCTTCGAGGTGCGCGCCCATATCGTTACTCCAAAGGATGAGCGCTTTGTTGCGATATGGCAGCCCAGCGACTCCTGCGAGCCTTATCAGGATGAAGAGGGACGGTTGCTGCACCGCGGGCTGGCGGAGCACGTCGTTACACGTATCACCGGTCAGCCCGCCACGGTAACGGCCTATAACGATAAGCGCGAATCGGAAACGGCGCCGCTGCCGTTTTCGCTATCCAGTCTGCAGATTGAAGCCGCAAAGCGCTTCGGGCTCAGCGCCCAGACGGTGCTGGATACCTGTCAGAAACTGTATGAAACCCACAAGCTGATTACTTATCCCCGCTCTGACTGCCGTTATCTGCCGGAAGAGCACTACGCCGGGCGCCATTCGGTGCTGAACGCTATCGGCGTTCACGCGCCGGGTCTGCTGCCGCAACCGGTGGTGGATCCCGAACTGCGCAACCGCTGCTGGGACGATAAAAAGGTGGATGCCCACCATGCCATCATCCCGACCGCCCGCGGCAGCGCCGTGAAGCTGACGGAAAATGAGGGGCGTATTTATGAGCTTATCGCCCGTCAGTATCTGATGCAGTTCTGCCCGGATGCGGTATTTCGCAAGTGCGTTATCGATCTCGATATCGCGGGCGGCCGCTTTGTGGCGAAGGCGCGTTTTCTGGCGGAGGCCGGCTGGCGTACCCTGCTGGGGGCAAAAGAGCGTGATGAAGATAACGACGGTACGCCTTTGCCGGTGGTGGCTAAGGGCGACGAGCTATTGTGCGAAAAGGGCGAGGTGGTCGAGCGCCAGACCCAGCCGCCGCGGCACTTTACCGACGCTACGTTGCTGTCGGCCATGACCGGTATTGCGCGTTTCGTGCAGGATAAGGATTTAAAAAAGATCCTGCGCGCCACGGATGGACTGGGTACCGAGGCGACCCGGGCGGGGATTATCGAGCTGCTGTTCCGGCGCGGTTTTCTGGTCAAGAAGGGGCGCTATATCCACTCGTCGGACGCGGGAAGGGCACTTATCCACTCGCTGCCGGAGATCGCCGGACGCCCGGATATGACCGCCCACTGGGAATCGGTACTGACGCGCATCAGCGAAAAGCAGTGCCGCTATCAGGATTTTATGCATCCGCTGGTGGATACCCTGCATGAGTTGATAGGTCTGGCGCGTAATACGCCGGTGCGCCAGTTTCGCGGCCTGGTAGCGCCCCAGCCACAGACGGAAAAACGCGCTACCCGTAAAGGCGGCGCGGCGAAAGGCAGACGCCGGGGGAGTCGCAGCGGCGAAGAGGCCGCGCCCGGCGTTTAATTCATATCACGCCCTGATGGCGCATGGCATCGGCCACTTTCACAAAGCCTGCGATATTGGCGGCGCGCACGTAGTCCAGCTGTGCGGCGCCGTCGCTTCCCCAGGTGACGCAGTCGGCGTGGATTTTTTCCATAATGGCGTGCAGCCTTCCATCGACTTCGTCGCTGCTCCAGCTCAGGCGTGCGGCGTTCTGAGCCATTTCCAGTCCGGATGTCGCTACCCCGCCGGCGTTGGCCGCTTTGCCTGGTGCAAACAGTACGCCAGCCTGCTGGAACAGCGCGGTGGCCGCCAGGGTAGTCGGCATATTGGCGCCTTCCACTACCGCCCGAACGCCGCTGGCGATAAGGCGCCTGGCGTCATCGACATCCAGTTCGTTCTGGGTGGCGCACGGCAGGGCGATATCGACCGGCACCCGCCACGGCGTGGCGCCTTCCAGCCAGGTTAGCGAGAACTCCCGGGCGTAATCTTCCAGCCGACCATCATGGCTGGCCTTAATGGCTTTTAGCCGCGCCAGCTTTTCTGGCGTAAAACCGGCTTCATCCACCACCGTGCCGCGGGAATCCGAAGCGGTGATCACCCGGGCACCATACTCCAGCGCTTTTTCAATGGCGTACTGCGCTACGTTGCCGGCACCGGAAACCGCGACCCGCATGCCTTCCAGCCCCAGACCGTGCTGCCTGAGCATGGCGTCGGTAAAGTAGATAAGGCCGTAGCCGGTGGCTTCGGGGCGAATCAGACTGCCGCCGAAGCTTAATCCCTTGCCGGTAAACACGCAGCCGCTGGCATTGCTCAGTTTGCGCATCATTCCGGCCATATAACCTACTTCGCGAGCACCGACGCCGATATCGCCGGCAGGAACGTCGGTATCCGGCCCCAGGTGACGCCACAGTTCACTCATCAGCGCCTGACAGAAACGCATGATCTCTCCGTCGCTCTTGCCTTTGGGATCGAAATCGCTGCCGCCCTTACCGCCGCCCATCGGCAGGGTGGTCAGGGCATTTTTAAAGGTCTGTTCGAAGCCCAGGAACTTCAGGATCGACAGATTGACCGAAGGGTGGAAGCGCATGCCGCCCTTATAGGGGCCGATAGCCGAGTTAAACTGTACCCGCCATGCGCGATTGACCTGCACCTGACCCTGGTCGTCGGTCCAGGCGACCCGGAACTGAATCACGCGTTCCGGTTCGACCAGCCTCTCCAGTAGGGCGCTATCGAAGTAGTCGGGATTTTGTTGCAGAAAGGGCCACAGGGTGGTGAAAACTTCCCGCACCGCCTGGGCGAATTCTGGCTGATGGGGATCGCGTTGCAGTACGCAGGTGAGAAAGGTCTCCAGGGAAGGAATGGTACTCATAGGGTGACTCCTGTCATCAGAAAAAAGAAAAAGCCCGCAGGCGAAATTATGGTTATTTTTTGACTATATCACTGTCCAGGGGCCTGACGGCAAGCAGAAAAAGACAGCGCTTGCCGCTGTCAATGTCTGCGGCCAGAATAGTCGCCATAAGATGATCGAAAAGGAGTTACAGAGGTATGAAAAAACGGCTGTTATTTGCGCTACTGGCGTTTGGCACAGCGCTGCCCGCCAGCGCTCGTCCTGCCCCTGACGTGGAAGTGAAAATTCCCGCGCAAAGCCTGGAGCGCACCCGGGATAGGGCTGCGAACTGTAACCGCTGCTGCCTGTTTGAGGATCGCAGCTACAGCGAAGGGGCGGTAATTAAAAGTGAAGGGATACTGCTCCAGTGTCAGCGTGAGCAGGGAACGGTTGGCACTAATCCGCTGGTGTGGCGGCGGGTGAAGCCATAAAGGCCGCCAGCAGCGGAATATCCGCCGGTGCAAGGGGATAATCCCTGGCGGTCTGCGGACGACACCAGATCAGGGCGCTGTGGCTCAGAAGCTGGATTTCACCCTGGTAGTCCGGCACCGTCCAGGCGTGCAGGTGGATGGTACGGCCAGCCACCTGCTGACGCTGGCTGGCGATATAATCGCCAACCGTCGCCCGGATCCCCAGCTCTTCCCACAGTTCACGCGCCAGCGCCTGAGGCTGGCTTTCGCCCGGCTCCACCTTGCCGCCGGGAAACTCCCACAGCCCCGGCTGATCGCCGCCCGGTGGACGCTGCGCCAGCAGAATCTCGCCGCGGCGGTGAATAATGGCTGCCACCACATCCAGGGTATTCATCGAATTACAGATCGAATTTCACCCAGACTGGCGCATGGTCGGAGGGTTTCTCCATGGCGCGAATCTCATAATCGATGCCGCTCTCTGTGCAGCGTTCGGCCAGCGGCGAGGTCGCCAGCAGCAGATCGATACGCAGCCCGCGGTTATCATCAAATCCTTTAGAGCGATAGTCGAACCACGAGAACCGATCCCGGGTATCCGGATGGGCGGCGCGCCAGGTATCCACCAGTCCCCAGCCCAGCAGTCTATCCATCCATTCGCGCTCTTCCGGCAGGAAGGAGCATTTACCGGTACGCAGCCAGCGTTTGCGGTTCTCTTCGCCGATGCCGATATCGAGATCCGTGGCGCTGATATTCATATCGCCCATAATCAGCACCGGATTCTGGTTACTGAGCTCACCTTCCAGATAATTCTGCAGATCCTGGTAGAACTTCTGTTTAGCCGGGAATTTCAGCGGGTGGTCGCGGCTTTCGCCCTGGGGAAAATAACCGTTGATTACCGTTAGCGTGCCGAGCGGTGAGGGGATGTCCGCCATAATAATACGGCGCTGGGCCTCTTCCCCGTCATCCGGAAAACCGCGGCGTACCGCCAGCGGCGAGGCTTTGGTCAGTAGCGCAACACCGTAATGGCCCTTCTGGCCGTGGTAAAACACGTTGTACCCGAGCTTCGCCACCTCTTCCAGGGGGAACATATCGTCGTGCACTTTAGTTTCCTGCAGACCGATAACGTCCGGTTGATGCTGTTCGACAATCGCCGCCAGCTGGTGGGGGCGGGCGCGCAGTCCGTTGATATTAAAAGAGACAAATTTCATAAATCGCTGCCGCAGTCAGGTGAATGTGGCAGGGATGTTAGCAGAAATCGCTACCGGATTCCCCTCCCGAAAAGATGACGCGACCGTTTGCTGCAATTGGCGCCTTAATCTGGTGCAGGATGCTGCCTTATGGCGCATAACCCTTTGTGAAATTTGGAGCCGGATCGCATAACCAAAATGATCTTCTGCGGTTGCATAAATTATCTGTTTATCGTTCTGCTGCAATGAGTTTATTTCTGTTTATTCACTTTTTATGCACTATAAGTGAATATTTGCGGCTTGTAACTTATTGATATTACGTTGTCTGTCCCGGTTTATGCATTTTGGCGGCTGGCTGGCATAAAGTCTGCAATCTACAGTCAGAAGGTGGATTGATACTTTTTATTAACAATATTCCAACCAATACGTTACGAGGCCACTATGACACAGTCCGTTACCCGCGAAGACTTTGACGCCTGGATGGTTCCCCTTTACGCGCCGGCCCCGTTTATTCCAGACCGCGGCTTTGGTTCGCGACTATGGGACAAGGAAGGGAAAGAGTATATCGACTTCGCCGGCGGTATTGCCGTTAACGCCCTGGGACACGCGCACCCGGCGCTGCGTCAGGCGCTGGAACAGCAGGCCGCTAAACTGTGGCACACCGGTAACGGTTACACTAACGAACCGATCCTGCGTCTGGCGAAGCAGTTGATCGACGCCACTTTTGCTGAACGGGTCTTCTTTTGTAATTCCGGGGCTGAAGCCAACGAGGCGGCGCTGAAGCTGGCGCGTAAATATGGGCACGAGCGCGGCGGGCCGGAAAAAAGCGCTATTGTCGCCTTCGACCACGCCTTTCACGGGCGCACGCTATTTACCGTCTCGGTCGGCGGTCAGCCTGCCTACTCCCGCGACTTCGCGCCGCTGCCGCCGGATATCCACCACGCGCCCTATAACGATCTGGACGCGGCGGCGAAGCTTATCGATGACCGAACCTGCGCGGTGATTGTGGAGCCGGTGCAGGGCGAGGGGGGCGTTATTCCGGCGCGGCGCGAATTCCTGGCGGGACTGCGCGAGCTTTGCGATCGACACGGCGCGCTGCTGATCTTCGATGAGGTTCAGACCGGCGTAGGACGCACCGGTTCGCTGTATGCCTATATGCACTATGACGTGACGCCGGATGTACTCACCAGCGCCAAGGCGTTAGGTGGCGGTTTTCCGATAGGCGCCATGCTGACCACCGATGCTATCGGGCGCACGCTGAGGGTGGGCGACCATGGTACCACCTGGGGAGGCAATCCGCTGGCGGGCGCTATCGGCGGGCGGGTGCTGGAGCTGGTGAATACCCCCGCGCTGCTGGACGGCGTGCGCCAGCGCCATCAGCACTTTATCACCCGGTTACAGGCCATCAACGCCCGGCTGGCGCTGTTTCGGGATATTCGTGGCCTGGGGTTATTGATCGGCTGCGAACTGCGGCCAGAATACGCCGGCCAGGCAAAGACGATTGTGCGGGCCGCCGCCGCACAGGGGCTGATGATGCTGGTGGCGGGGCCGGATGTACTGCGTTTCGCCCCATCGCTGATTATCGACGAACAGGATATCGACGAAGGGCTGGAGCGCTTTGAACAGGCCTGCCGCGCCGCGATTAGGGAGGAGCGCCTGTGATAGTGATTCGTCCCGTTGCTCATGCCGATCTTGGCGGATTGATGACGATGCTGGGGGGGGCCGGTAGCGGCCTGACATCGCTTCCCGCCCATGAAGGCACCCTGGCGGCGCGCATCGAGCGCTCGCTAAAAACCTGGCGCGGCGAACTACCGCGCGGGGAGCAGGGTTATGTTTTTATCCTGGAAGAACAGGAGAGTGGCAAACCGGTGGGGATCTGCGGCATCGAAGTCGCCGTGGGCCTGACCGAGCCCTGGTACAACTACCGGGTGGGCACCCTGGTGCACGCGTCGAAAGAGCTTAACGTCTATAAGGCGCTGCCGACCCTGTTTCTCAGTAACGATCATACCGGCAGCAGCGAGCTCTGTTCGCTGTTTCTCGATCCGGGCTGGCGACGTTCCGGCAACGGATATCTGCTCTCTAAATGCCGTTTTCTGTTTATGGCCGCGTTTCCGGAGCATTTCAGCAGCAAACTGGTGGCGGAAATGCGCGGCGTCAGCAGCGAACGGGGGCAATCGCCATTCTGGGACAGCCTTGGCAGCCGCTTTTTCGATATGGATTTCACAACGGCTGATTATCTGTGTGGAACCGGTCAGAAGAGGTTTATCGCCGAACTGATGCCGAAGCACCCGGTTTATACCGATTTTCTGTCTGCCGAGGCCCGGGCGGTGATTGGCGAGGTGCATCCCCAGACGGCGCCGGCCAGGGCGGTGCTGGAAGCGGAAGGATTCCGCTATCGTCAGTACATCGATATCTTCGACGGTGGGCCGACGCTGGAGTGTGACCTGGAGCAGGTGAGGGCCATTCGCGACAGCCGCATGGTGGAGGTCGCCATCGGTCAGCCCTCCCGGGATTCTCTGCCGCTTTGTCTGGTCGCCAATGAAAACTATCAACAGTTTCGCGCCCTGCTGGTGGCTGCCAGTCCCCGGGCGTCGCGCATCGTACTGGACGGCGCAACGGCCGACGCGCTGAAATGCACCAGCGGCGACCGGGTACGCCTGGTTCGCCTTATTCCTCAGGAGAAACGCGGATGACACACTGGATTAACGGTCACTGGCAGCCAGGCAGTGGCGCGCCGTTTCATAAAATGAACCCGGTGACGGGCGAGCGGCTATGGCAGGGAAACAGCGCCAGCCCGCAGGAGGTAGACACCGCCTGCAAAGCCGCGCGGGCCGCGTTTCCCGACTGGGCCCGCCAAACGCTTCCGGCGCGCTTCGCCATCCTGGAACGCTTTGCCGCGCTGCTGGAGCAACAGCGCGAAGCGCTGGCCGCCACCATCGGCGAAGAGACGGGAAAACCGCGCTGGGAGGCGCTCACCGAAGTGACGGCTGCGGTTAATAAAATTGCCATTTCGCTAAAAGCCTGGCATGCCCGCAGCGGCGAACAGCGCACGCCGCTGGGGGATGACGCGGTAGCCAGTCTGCGCCATCGGCCACACGGTGTGCTGGCGGTGTTCGGCCCCTATAACTTTCCCTGCCATTTGCCGAATGGTCAGATTGTTCCCGCGCTGCTGGCGGGCAATACCGTGGTATTTAAGCCCAGCGAACTGACGCCGGGCAGCGGTGCAGCAATGGTAAAGCTCTGGCAGCAGGCCGGGCTGCCGCCCGGGGTGTTGAACCTGGTTCAGGGCGGGCTGGAAACCGGTCAGACGCTGGCGGGCAGCGCAGGCATTGATGGTCTGCTGTTTACCGGCAGCGCCGCCACCGGCTATCGGTTACATCGCCAGCTCGCGGGTCAGCCGGAAAAAATTCTGGCGCTGGAGATGGGCGGAAATAATCCGTTGATTGTCGACGAGCCCGACGATATCGATGGCGCGGTGTATCTGGCCATTCAGTCGGCTTTTATCAGCGCCGGGCAGCGTTGCACCTGCGCGCGGCGCCTGCTGGTTAAGCGCGGCGCAGTGGGAGATAGCTTTCTGGCGCGGCT
Source organism: Rosenbergiella sp. YN46 (assembly GCF_036620675.1). Lineage (NCBI taxonomy): Bacteria > Pseudomonadati > Pseudomonadota > Gammaproteobacteria > Enterobacterales > Erwiniaceae > Rosenbergiella > Rosenbergiella sp. YN46. The sequence goes on along the minus strand of NZ_JAZHEE010000007.1, from coordinate 28,911 downwards.
GATTACCGTAGCCGGGAGACTGCGCCCGGCGGCCTGGAATGCCGATCCCCAGCCCTTTATGGGCGGCGTGATTAGCCGGGCCGCGGCGCAGCGCGTTATGGATGCCTGGCATCAGCACCTGGTGCGGGGAGGTCAGCCTCTGCTGACCCCCGCCTTACTGGACGAACGCAGTTCGCTAATCTCGCCGGGAATGGTGGAACTGACCGGCGTCGCGGGGGTGCCGGACGAAGAGATCTTCGGGCCACTGCTGGGCGTCTGGCGCTATAGCGATTTTGACGAGGCTATCGCTCTGGCGAACGATACCCGTTACGGGCTGTCGGCCGGATTGATTTCAGCCGATCGGGCGCTGTTTGAGCGCCTGCTGCTGGAAGCGCGGGCCGGTATCGTTAACTGGAACCGGCCCCTGACCGGCGCCGCCAGCACGGCGCCGTTCGGCGGTGTGGGGGCTTCGGGCAATCACCGCCCCGGCGCCTGGTATATGGCAGACGCCTGCGCCTGGCCGATGGCGAGCCTGGAAAGCGAGTGCTGCACGTTACCGCAGCAGCTCAGCCCGGGACTGGACTTTTCCGGAGGTCGCAATGATCGCTCGTGAAGCCAATTTCGATGGCCTGGTGGGGCCAACTCACCATTACGCCGGGCTGTCGCTGGGCAACGAGGCGTCGATGCGTCACCGGCACCGGGTGGCCAATCCGCGCCTGGCGGCGCGCCAGGGGCTTCTGAAGATGAAAGCGCTGGCGGACGCCGGTTTTCTGCAGGGGCTTATTCCGCCTCAGGAGCGGCCGGGCGTGGCGTTGCTGCGCAGGCTGGGATTTAGCGGCAGCGACAGCTCGGTGCTGGATAAGGCGTGGCGCCAGGCGCCGGGACTGCTGGAAGCGGCCAGTTCGGCCTCGGCGATGTGGGTCGCTAATGCCGCGACGGTGTCGCCGTCGGCGGACAGCCTGGATGGAAGGGTGCATTTTACGGTAGCAAATCTGAACAGCAAATTGCACCGCGCAGCAGAGGCGCCCGCTACCGGGCGGGCGCTGCGCGCTATTTTTGGCGACGCCCGCTATTTTGAGGTTCACGACGCGCTGCCGCAGGCGTCCGCTTTTGCCGATGAAGGGGCTGCCAACCATAATCGACTCGCCGTGGCTCACGGTGAGCCGGGCATCCAGCTGTTTGTCTGGGGGCGCGACGACGGCGCACCGGGGGAAGGGCCAAAGCGCTATCCCGCCCGTCAGACGCTGGCCGCCAGTCAGGCGGTGGCGCGCCTGAATCAGGTGGTGCCGTATCAGGCGCGCTTTGTGCGTCAGAATCCCGAGGTTATCGACGGTGGGGTATTTCATAACGACGTTATCGCCGTCAGTCATCAGCAACTGCTGCTGTGCCATGAACGCGCCTTCGTCGGCGCTCAGGCGCTGTGGCAGGAGCTGAACGAGCGGGTGCCCGGCTTCCGGCTTATCGAGGTACCGGATAGCCGGGTTACGGTGGCGGATGCGGTGCAGACCTATCTGTTTAACAGCCAGCTGTTAAGTATGCCAGACGGCACAATGACCCTGGTGTTACCGGAAGAGGCCAGGCGTCACGCCGGGGTCTGGAACTATCTGAATGAGCTGCTGGCGGCGGATAACCCCATCAACCGGCTCTGGGTCTTTGATCTGCGTGAAAGTATGGCTAACGGCGGCGGCCCGGCCTGTTTGCGGCTGCGTGTGGTACTGACCGGAGCGGAACAGGCGGCGGTGAATCCCGGGGTCTGGATGAACGATACGCTGTTCGGGCGCCTGGATGGCTGGATCGCGCGTCATTATCGCGATCGGCTGATCGTCGATGATTTACGCGATCCACAACTGCTGGATGAGAGCCGCACGGCTCTGGATGAGCTGACCGGTATTCTCAACCTTGGCGCGCTATACGATTTTCAGCGGGAGGTAACGGCATGAAGGATTTCCTGGCCCGGACGCTGAGCGGCAGGGTGCCGGATGCGCGTTGCGGCGAGCTGAGTCACTTTTCATGGCAGTGGCAGGAAGAGGGGCTCCTGTGCGTAACGCCGCATGCTGAGCCGTTGGGCGATCTGGTTATCTCGGCGGCGATTCACGGTAATGAGACCGCACCGGTGGAGCTGCTGGACGGTATCATTCAGGCGCTGGCGACGGGCGCATTGCCGCTGCGCTGGCGCCTGATGGCGATTCTGGGCAATCCTGGCGCACTACGCGCCGGGCGGCGCTATCTGCAGCACGATATGAACCGGATGTTTTCGCAGGGCTGGCAGCGTTTTCCCCCAGGGGCGGAGACGGCACGTGCCAGCCGGCTGGAACAGCGGCTGAAGGCGTTTTACCGCGCGCCGCGGCGCTGGCATCTGGACATGCATACCGCGCTGCGTGAATCGCGCCATCCGCGCTTTGCCGTGCTGCCTGCCAGTCCGACGCCGTGGGATGAAGGGTTTCTGGCTTGGCTGGGGAGCGCGGGACTGGAGGCACTGGTGTTCCATCAGGCACCGGGCGGTACCTTCAGCCACTTCAGCCACGCCTGCTGCGGCGCCCTGAGCGCCACGCTGGAGCTGGGCAAGGCGCGCCCCTTCGGCGATAACGATCTGACGCAGTTCTCCCGGGCAGATTTGGCCCTGCGTGCGCTGCTTGGGGGGGAAGCGCCGGTGATGCCATCCCAGCCGCCCCGGCGCTACCGGGTGGTGCGTCAGTTAACCAAGCGGAGCGAATCGTTTGTGCTGCACATGGCGGAGCGGACGCCTAATTTTACTGCCTTTCATGCGGGAGACTTGCTGGCGGAGGAGGCGGGGAGTCGTTATCTTGCTGAACATCCTACCGAATACGTGCTGTTTCCCAACCCCGGCGTGGCCCCCGGCCTGCGTGCCGGGCTGATGCTGATCGATATGGTGTAGATTTCCGGCCTGCGCGGCCGGAATGTATTCAGTTAGCCGTGAATAATTAAATATTCAGAATGTTCCTGATGCAGGGTTTATTTCACCAAATAAATCGGCTACTCTCTCTCCATAATTTCTGGCGATTCTCCTTGTTTTTATTTTTAGTTACCATCCAGCACCCTTTCTCCTTATTTTCTTCATAATTGGTGAAAACTTCGTAATGACGCTTTCATTACTTTACGGCACCAGTGATTTACTTGACTGTGAAACCCCTAAACTTATTTTCGTCAACGCGACAGAGTCCCGTCGCCGAATAACTGAATAAGGATAAGATACTATGCGTAAATTAACTGCGATTGTTGTTGCCTCATCTCTGGCCCTGGGCGCGGCGAATCTGGCTCATGCGGCCGATACTTCCACGACCCCGGCAAAGGAAGACGCAGTGAAAATGCATCATCATAATGGTCCGCGCGGCCCGCATCATATGATGATGTTTAAAGACCTTAACCTGACCGATGCCCAGAAGCAGCAGGTTCGCGATATTATGAAGGCCGAGCGCCAGAAAATGCCGCGCCCGAACCTGGATGAGCGTCGCGCTATGCACAACCTTGTAGCCAGTGATACCTTTGATCGGGCAAAAGCTGAACAGCTGATCGAAAAAGGGGAAAAACAGAATCATGCGCGTATGCTGTCGATGATGGAAACTCAGAACAAAATTTATAATGTGCTGACTCCGGAACAGAAAAAACAGTACAACGCTAATTTTGAAAAGCACCTGATTAAGCAGCAGGAGCGTATGAATAAGGCCGCGTCTGCCGAATAATCACAATCCACGTTGGATGATGGCGCCCCCGCGTTTAACACGCGGGGGCGCTTTTTATTATTGATTATCCGTAGCGACGGGTCGCCAGCCAGCACAGCAGTGAGCCGCCCACTACCATGATCACCCCCTGCCAGAAGGGCCAGCCGGGCATCAGCCCCAGCCACAGGCTGGCGATTAATGCGGAAAGCACCGGCGTAAAATAAGACGCGCTGGCCAGTAACGTCATATTGCCGCGCTGGATCCCGTAGTTCCATGATGCGTAGGCTATCGCGGTAGAGCCGCCCATGAACAGCAGCTGTAGCGTCGGAGAGAGCGCAAAACGGAGTGGCGCTTCATCGCTCAGGCCATATTTGATCCACAGCAGCAGCGCCGTGGCGCAGAAAAATAGCGGAACGCCGCTCTTGCCGCCGCCCCAGCGGCGAGTAAGATTACAGTACAGCGCCCAGACGACGGCGGCGCTAAAGGCCAGTCCATAGGCCAGCGGATTATCCCGCACGTTATGGCACAGTTGCGCCAGCGACCAGGTGCCGTCACCGCTCATCACCCGTCCCACGCCCGTCAGTGCCAGCAGCAATCCCGGCCAGAGCCACCATGCGGCGCGCTGGCCGTTGAGCAGTAACGCCAGTGCGACCGTCAGCCCCGGCCACAGATAGTTAATCATCCCGAGCTCCAGCGCCTGGGTTCGGGTATGGGCCAGACCGATCGCCAGCGCCAGAGCAATTTCATAGAAGATAAACAGCCCCCCGCCAATGAACAGGTAGCGGCGCGGTAACGCGCCCGGGCGAGGCAACCCCTGGGTCAGGCACAGCAGCAGGGCGCTCAGGGTGTAGATAAGCGCCGCGCCGCCGCCAGGGCCAAAGTGTTCGCTGATACTGCGCAGCAATCCAACCGAGGTGCTCCACAGCAGGATGGCGAGCAGCCCAATCAGGGTGGCGCGCCGGGTTATTACGTCCATTGTCAGAAATTCGCCATCATGGCGCCTGTCGCTATTTCGAAAAAGCCGCTGAAAATGCGCGCCCGTGCGTGCGACGGGCGCTAACGGTTAACGGTGCCAGAAGTCGTCGAAGACGGTAATGGGTGGGCGGCGTTTGTGTTCGGTTTTCTGATACCAGTTTTCGATAATCTGCGCGGCTTTTGGAGCGACCATTTTACCTTCCAGGTAGTCGTCGATCTGCTCATAGCTCACGCCCAGGGCGGTTTCGTCCGGCAGTGCGGGACGGGAGTCTTCCAGATCCGCGGTTGGTGATTTCAGATACAGATGTTCCGGGCAGCCGAGGGTTTTCAGCAGCAGCTTCCCCTGGCGTTTGTTGAGACGGAACAGCGGATTGATGTCGGTGCCGCCGTCGCCGTATTTGGTGAAGAACCCGGTTACCGCTTCTGCGGCGTGGTCGGTGCCCACCACAACGCCGTGTGTCATCCCGGCAATGCTGTATTGCGCCTTCATGCGCTCGCGGGCCTTTTCGTTGCCGCGCACGAAATCGCTCAGCTCGATCCCCGCCTCGCGCAGCGTTTGCTCGCTGGCCAGTACCGCAGCCTTGATATTGACCGTCAGTACCCGATCCGGCTGAATAAAGGCGATGGCGTCCTGGCAGTCCTGCTCGTCCGCCTGGGTGCCGAACGGCAGGCGCACGGCGATAAACTGATATTCGTTATTGCCGGTTTCGGCGCGCAGTTCGCTGATGGCGGTCTGGCATAGCTTGCCGGCCAGCGTGGAATCCTGCCCGCCGCTAATGCCAAGAACCAGAGTTTTCAGAAACGGATAGCGCTGCAGATAAGACTTCAGAAAATCGACGCTGCGGCGAATTTCCTGTTCGGCGTCTATTACCGGTTTCACGCCAAGCGCCTCAATAATCTCTTGCTGTAGGCCCATTTCCCCCTCCGTAAAAATGAATCGTCCGCGACGGCGGACGGAAATAGATAACAGCTTTAAACTAACCCGTTGTGCCTCAAACGACAAGAGAGGGCGGGCGCCTGCCCGGGTAAATGGCGTGTTTTTCGGCATATCAGTGGGTTGCATTTTTATTTGGAGTTTTCTTAAAGTGAGTTCTGCCTGTTAACAACTTGAAAAAAATTGTTTTATATTCCAGGATTATTAGACTCGCCGAGATAAAAACAGAGGATGAAAAATGAGCAAATTAGCAGGATTTTTAGGCGCAGCAGCTGTTTTAACCATGCTGGCAGGCTGTACGGCCTACGACCGTACCGCCGATCAGTTCACCCAACCGGTGGTTAAAGACGTGAAGAAGGGGATGACCCGTGAGCAGGTTCGCCAGATTGCCGGCCAGCCTTCTTCGGAGGTCTCTATGGTTCACGCGAAAGGTACCTGCCAGACCTATATCCTGGGTCAACGCGGTAATAAGATCGAAACCTATTTTGTGGCCCTGAACGATACCGGCCACGTAATTAATTCCGGCTACCAGACCTGCGCCGAATACGATACCGATCCGCAGGCGCCGCAGAAGAAAATCTTCTGATTCCGGCCCTGAAGACGATCAAAAACCGCCGCTGATAACGGCGGTTCAGAAGACGCTCATCACCACCCTGGAGGCATACGCTGACAGGGTGTTTTTCTTTCAGAGGGCGCCATCATGAAACAGGTTACACTTAATTGGTATCGATCCCGGTAAAAATTCCTTCCGCGTGCGCAGCCAGGATGCAAAAGGCAATGGGCTGTTACGCAAAAAATTTTCCCGTTGGTAGCTATTTGATTTTGTCGGCTCCTGTCAGGCCGCTATGGTGATGATGGCGGCCTGCCGCGGCGCGCACGATACGTAGATTTTTTTATGGTGAAACATGCCGTTCCCGGCGCTCTGATACTTTTGCCCGCAATCAGCCTGTTGGGCGCGGCTCGCCGCCGGCACGGGATGCGCGACGCGGCTACGGGAAATCCGCTATCATAACGACTTGCCAGTTTTCGTAACGGATCAATTGAACAGCGCTTATGAAACCTCTTCGTCAACAGAATCGTCCGGTGATTAGCTACACTCCCAGGCTTGAACCGGCACCGCCGGAACATGCCAGACGTCTTGACGAGTATCGGGACGTCTGGACGCTGCGAGGGAAGTATGTGGCGTTTGTGCTGGTGGGGAATGCTTTCCGACGCTCCCCGGCGTTTGATGTGCCTCAGGCGGCGCAGCGCTGGGCCGACCAGGTGCGCCAGGAGGAGGTATAAAAAAGTCCGGCGCCTTTCAGACGCCGGACTTTTTTTAGTTTGAGAGGTTAACGGTGCGCCAGTTCAGCTTCGTCGTCGCTGTTAAGAACCGCTTTATCGGTCTGACGCAGCAGCTGGCTGGTAATGGTGCCCGCGGTCATGGAACCGTTGACGTTCAGCGCGGTACGGCCCATATCGATAAGCGGCTCTACGGAGATCAGCAGCGCTACCAGCGTGACCGGCAGCCCCATGGCCGGCAGCACAATAAGCGCCGCGAAGGTCGCGCCGCCGCCTACGCCCGCCACGCCAGCGGAACTGACGGTGACAATACCCACCAGAGTGGCGATCCACATCGGATCCAGCGGATTAATTCCCACTGTCGGCGCTACCATCACCGCCAGCATAGCCGGGTACAGACCGGCACAGCCGTTCTGGCCAATAGTTGCGCCAAACGAGGCGGCGAAGCTGGCGATGGATTCCGGGATCCCCAGACGCTGAGTCTGCGCTTCAACACTCAGCGGGATGCTGGCGGCGCTGGAGCGGCTGGTAAAGGCGAAGGTCAGTACCGGCCACACTTTGCGGAAGAAGCGCAGGGGGCTGACGCCCGCCAGCGACAGCAGCAAAGCGTGTACCACAAACATAATGGCCAGCCCCAGGTAGGAGGCCACCACAAAGCTGCCCAGCTTCACGATGTCATGCAGGTTAGAGCTCGCCACAACTTTGGTCATCAGCGCCAGTACGCCGTAAGGCGTCAGCTGCATGACAAGGCGCACCAGCTTCATGATCCAGCTTTGCAGAGTATCGATCGCGGTCAATACCCGCTCGCCTTTGGCGGCATCGTCCTTCAGCAGCTTCAGCGCAGCCACGCCCAGGAAGGCGGCGAAGATAACCACGCTGATGATCGACGTGGGGCTGGCGCCAGTCATGTCGGCGAACGGATTTTTGGGTATGAATGACAGCAGCAGTTCCGGTACTGAAAGGTCAGAGACTTTGCCAGCGTAATTGGTCTGGATAGCGTTGAGACGCGCGGTTTCAGCACTGCCTTGCACCAGCCCTTCGGCGCTAAGATTAAACAGATTAGTGACCAGCACCCCGACCAGGGCTGCGATTAATGTAGTCAGCAGCAGCAGGCCGATAGTCAGCATGCTGATTTTGCCCAGCGATGAGGCATTATGCAGACGGGCCACCGCGCTGAGGATACAGGCGAAGACCAGCGGCATAACGATCATCTGCAGCAGTTTGACATAGCCATTACCGACCACGTTAAACCACTCAATCGACGCCTTCATGACCGGGGTATCGGCGCCATAGACCAGGTGCAGACCCAGCCCAAACAGCACGCCCAGCACCAGACCGACCAGCACTTTTTTTGCCAGGCTCCACTGACGGTGACGAGTTTGCGCCAGCGCCAGCAGCAGAATAACGAACACCACGACGTTCGCTATAAGTGGAAAGTTCATCCCCGTTTACTCCTGAATTTTGTCGATGGCCGTATATACACGTCATACTTCAAGCCGCCTCTTTGCTGGCTGCAATACTCGCCATCCCTGGGTCTTGCCCCTTTTGGGGCCGCTGCAGGCAACGTTCAAATCCGCTCCGGAGATTTGTCACTCACCCCTGCCACACAGGACTACAATGCGCCCGGGGATTCGTTCAGTTGCCGCTTTGATGCAGCTTGAATAATTTTTTGCGTATAACTGCCCGGCCTTATAGGTATGGCGACAAGTGTAACAGCACTAAAAAACGAGGGATTATACCCAAAAGGAATGGCTTATTCCTGAATGGAATAATATGCGTAATTATTGACCTATCTGGTGATTAATAAAGTGGTCGAAACGGTTTTGCAGGCTGGAGATAAACCAGGATGACCAGCGCACTGCGTCATTATCCGGAACGGACTGAGGCATCCATAGTGCGTAGCAGAAAAACAGGATACACAGCGCCCGTTCCAGCTGATTACCTTTTTGCGGCCGGACGATGGGCAAGCGAAATCGCCAGCGGCAGGGCCAGAGCAGCGGAACGCCAGCCGGGGTCAGCATATCGGCCAGAATATGACTCAGATATCCCAGCACCATGCCCTGAATGGCGTCGGCAGGCACTACCCAGCTTTCTGGCACCTTGAGGTAAAACAGAGTCAGTGCCGCGAACACCGCCAGCAGGCTGTGGGTGAATCCCCGGTGGCCAAAGGCTCTGGCCACCGGCCGTGATACCCAGGGAATGCGCTGGCCAAGAAAGGATTTGGGATGATCGATATCCGGTAACAGGCAGGTCAGCACCGCAGCAGGCACGATATGCCACCAGTCGCCCTGGGCCAGAACCGGCGTCAGTTCCACATTTTTTGCGAATACCGCACTGGCGATGGAAAAGAGGAGGTGGCCTTCCGCCGTCATGATAAAACCCGGGATAACTGTCAATGCATCCAGTATAGGGTTTTTATACAGTGGAAGGAAGTGGTGACGTTGTAACACTTTATCACAACGTCACCGCCGATCAGAGCGTTAACGGGCCAGCCAGCCGCCGTCAACCGCCAGGGTGAAGCCGTTGACATAGTCGGAAGCGGAGGAGGCCAGGAAGACCGCCGGGCCGCGCAGATCCTCCGGCGTGCCCCAGCGCCCGGCCGGAATGCGCCCAAGGATCTCCTGGCTGCGGTTTTCATCGTCGCGTAGCGCCCGGGTATTATCGGTGGCCATATAGCCCGGTGCGATACCGTTAACGTTGATGCCATGAGGCGCCCATTCGTTGGCCAGCAGTCGGGTCAGTCCCAGCACGCCGCTTTTCGATGCCGTATAAGAGGGCACCCGAATGCCGCCCTGATATGACAGCATGGAAGCGATATTGATGATTTTGCCGCCTTTTCCCTGGCGAATAAACTGACGGGCCACGGCCTGGGAGAGGAAAAACAGCGACTTCAGATTCAGGTTAATCACATCGTCCCAGTCCTTTTCGCTGAACGCCAGCGAGTCGGCGCGGCGAATAGTGCCGGCGTTATTGACCAGAATATCGATATGCCCCATTTCTGCGACGGTTTGACTGACAATATCGTCAATAGCATCGGTGGCGCTAAGGTCAGCCTGAATAGCCTTAAATCTACGGCCAAGCGCGGTCACTTTCTCCCGCGTTTCAATGGGATCTTTGCGGCTGACGCCCACGATGTCGCAGCCAGCTTCCGCCAGCGCCAGGGTCATTCCCTGGCCCAACCCGGTATCGCCGCCAGTGACGATCGCCACTTTACCGTGAAGAGAAAATGCATCGAGAATCATAGATTGCTCCCGTCTGGCATGGATTAGGTAGTTCTCTGATGCTATCAATAATAGGCATGCGCAAGGGAAATCACAAATAAATTGAAATTATGTTTCAAAAATTATGTGGCCGGGCTTTTTTTTCGCCCGGCGGAGCGTCAGGGACGCAGATGATGGGGCGCCAAGGCTTCAAGCGATTCCAGCCTCACATCAGCCAGTGCCCAGCGCGGATCGCCGCGGTTTTCAATCGCGGGCACCACAATGGAGCGCATACGCGCCGCCTTGCAGGCGATCATGCCATTGACCGAATCTTCCAGCGATACGCAGTGAACCGGCGCCACCTCAAGTTTGCTGGCGGCATCCAGATAGACCTGGGGATGGGGTTTACTGAACGGTAGATGTTCGGCGGAGGCGAGGGCGTCGAATTGATCGCGCAACTCGAACAGGGCTAACACCCGCTCCAGCATATGCATTGGCGACGCCGAGGCTAACCCCACCTTTAGCCCCATTGCTTTACACTGCGCTATGGCTTCGCGCACGCCGGGTAGCAGGGGGCGCTCCTCTTCAACCAGCATGATGGCCCGTTCGATGATTCTGGCGGTGGCGTCCGCTTTGGACATGCCTTGCCAGGGCTGCTGGGCATACCAGAGATCCACCACCATATCGATACGCAGTCCCAGTATATCCGGCAATTCGCCGCGTCTTGTAATATCAACGCCTAACCCGGCCATCACCTCCAGTTCGGCTCGATCCCATAGCGGTTCAGAATCGATCAGCAATCCATCCATATCAAAAATCGCGGCGAGCACCCGGCGTTGATTCGGCATTGTTACCACTCCTGTTAACGGCAAATATAACGAAAGTTCTGCATATCAATAGCCTGGAACGGCGGTGCTTACCAGTGATTTACCCGCGCAGTCGGCAAAAATCAGGCGAAAAATCGGCGGACGGGTTAGAATCATGATTCAGGATAGCCTCATAAGCACAAGGGGAGAGGATGACGTATCAACAAGCTGGACGCATTGCGCTGTTAAAACGCGTGGCCGGTTGGGTGATTTTTATTCCGGCGGTGGTGTCCACCATTATATCGCTGCTTAAGTTTATGTATGAGCACAGCGAGAAGCGGCCGGGTATTGATGCGGTGCTGATGGATTTCGCGCACGTAATGATCGATATGGTGCGCTTTAATACGCCGTTTCTGAACTTTTTCTGGCATAACTCACCGCTGCCCGACTTTCATCAGCAGATGAATCTGGGGTTCTGGATCATCTATGCGCTGATTTTTGTGGGTATGGCGCTGCAGGCCAGCGGCGCACGCATGGCGCGTCAGGCGCGCTTTCTGCGCGAAGGGGTGGAAGATCAGTTGATTCTTGAGCAGGCGAAGGGGGAAGAGGGGCTGACCCGCGCGCAGCTTGATGCCCGGGTGGTTGTGCCGCGCCACACTATTTTTCTGCAAATCTTTCCGCTGTATATCCTGCCGGTAGTGTTAATTGTTCTGGGCTATTTTTTCTTTAAACTGCTCGGCTTTCTGTAGCCCTGTTCCGTACAACAAAAAACGCCCGTCGGCGTTTTTTGTTACGGGCTATCAGACAGCCAGCACCAGCTCCAGGGTGCGCTGAGCTTCCGTAAGGTGCTTTCCGCCAAACAGATTCGCCCGGTTTAACAGGGTATAGAGCTGATAGACCGGCTGACGGTCGGGGAAGTCGACAGGCAGGGGGGAGACAGACTGATAGCCATCGTAGATTTGCGGCGGCTGTTCGCTGTGTAGCGGCAGCATTGCCAGATCGCACTCCCTGTCGCCCCAGTAGCAGGCGGGATCGAACAGGAAGGGGCCGTCCGGCCCCAGCGCGCAGTTTCCTGACCACAGATCGCCATGCAGTAACGAGGGCTGGGGTTGATGGCTGGCCAGCCGCCGCTGCACCGCTTCGACTATTTTATCGATATCGCCGAATTCCAGCCCTTTTTCCGCCGCCAGTTCCAGCTGCCAACCGATACGCTGTTCGGCAAAAAAGGTAGCCCAGCGTCGCTGCCACTTATTTGGCTGTTGGGTGGTGGAAAGATGATTATCGAAATCGAGTCCAAACTGAGGTTGATCGCTCCACTGGTGCAGGCGGGCCAGCTGCTGTCCCAGCAGGAAGGCGTTGTGGGCGTCCAGCGGGCGCGGAGTCAGATAATCCAGCAGCAGGAAGCTATAGTCGCGGGTGCAGGCCACTCCACGGACGTTGGGTACGGAGACGGTGGCGCTGCGGGCCAGCAGCGCCAGCTGATCGGCTTCAGCGGTAAAGCAGGGCAGCATATCGCGCCGATCGCTTTTCACGAAGATATCATGGCCCGCAAAACGGATACGCCAGGCGGAATGGACTTCTCCACCCGGAAGTTCCGTACGCTCTTCTATCTCTCCCTCACCAAACTGTTCGTTCAATAAACGGCTGATAGCTTGCCACATAGACGGTCCCCCGTTGCCTGATGTTCCCGATCAATCATTAGCTTAGCGCTGATACCGGGGTAAAAAACCAGACCTGCTGCACAACCCCGGGCGGAAGTTGTCGTTACGTTATTCGGATTGTTTGCGTGCCTGTAGCCACTCCTCCATGGTGGTCATATCGATTTCCGGCTCTTCGCCAAGCGCCAGCTTGCTCAGCCCGCGGGCCAGTTCGGCCACCTCTTCGCGCGACAGCGGTGTAGTGATGGCCCAGCTACCAGGCCCGGTTTCGTGGACTCTACCTTCGTTGTCGGTCATGGTGATCGAAAAACCGGCGCGGGCCATCTCGTTATTCAGCTCATTAACCGGCGTCAGCCCGCTGACCTGGTGTCTGATGGTTACAATATAGCGGTTGATATCGCCGCTCATGGTTCACCTCTCAGGAGTGTAAGTGTTTTGAGCATAGCTGATTCATCGGGAACCTCCCTGTTCCACGCAATAAAGGATCAGCGATTCAGGTACTGATAAATCTTTTGGGTGTTTTCGGCCGAGCAGAGCCGGGTTCCGGGATTCAGCGTGGCGGCGCTGCCAGCGGCGACGCCGTAACGCACCATATCTGCAAGCGAGGCGCCTTTGGCCTGCTTCAGGGTCATGGCGCCGACCATACTGTCGCCTGCGCCCACGGTGCTCTGGCTTTTAAGCGGCGGCGGAACCACCTGGATATCGCCATCGGCGTCCACGCCCAGCGCGCCCTGGGGGCCAAGAGAAACCACCACCCGCTTAGCCCTGCCGCTATCAACCAAAGCCCGGGCGGCCTTACGAACATCGTCTGGCTGCGTGAGTTCCCGGCCTGCCAGCGCGCTCAGCTCTTTCTGGTTAGGTTTGACTAATTCAATATCGCCCAGCGCCAGGGTTGCGCTCAGCGCCTCGCCGGAACTGTCGACGATGCAGCCGATCCCCGCTTTTTGCGCGGCGCCGACCAGTTCACACAGCTTATCGACGGCTACACCCGGAGGCAGGCTGCCGCTAATCACCAGCAGTGCGCCAGCAGGAATTGCCAGCGCTTTTGCCCGAAGCAGCCCGAATTCATCGTCATTCAGGGCGGCTCCGGGCATCACGAAACGATACTGCTCAAGGCTTTTTTCCACCTGGACATGCAGATTCTGGCGAGTCCAGTCTTGCGTCACGACCGGGCAGACTGCGACCTGTTCGTCGCGCAGTAGGGCCGTGAGGTGTTCTCCGGTCGCGCCGCCGGCCGGAAAAATCGCCGTGGCGCTGCCACCCAGATGGCTGATGGCGCGGGCGACGTTAATGCCTCCGCCGCCCGGTTCGAAAACCGGCGCGCTGCAGCGTAACTTCCCTTCGGGATAGATAAGCGGCGTACGGGTAGCGCTATCCAGTGAGGGGGCTAAAGTCAACGTATATATTGGTATCATGGCGGCTCCTTTTATTCCGTTTAACCTTAAAAGATTAACAGCGATAAAAGTATTGTTATGTAAAAATCAGGGATAATCCTGGCGCTAACGCTCAATTTTAATAGCTTGCTATCTATCTGAATTTAAATGGCATTTAAGATGCCTCTTATTTAATAATTTAAATGGCTATTTATTACGCTGTCGACGCTCATTTTTTATAATTAGTAACCTTTAACGGGCTTTTGTTCGGATAAATTCGGAGTATGATTCGCCAGGTATTTAGTCGCGCTATTTTTGTTTTTCTTTGTTGTATGGATAATCTGGCATAATGAATTTATTAACGCGCATTCCTGTCGCGCTGACGCTGACCGGGGGCTTTATCCTTCCATCGCTCGCGATGGCGGACGATTCAGTATTTACCGTAATGGACGATCCGGCCAGTGCGACAAAACCTTTCGAAGGTAACGTTAATGCCGGCTACCTGGCGCAGTCCGGGAACAGCCGCAACTCGTCGCTGACGGCCGACTCGACCCTGACCTGGTACCAGACAAATACCGCCTGGTCGCTATGGGGCGACGCCAGCAATACCTCCTCTAACGATGAGCGTTCGTCCGAGAAGTACGCGCTGGGCGGACGCAGCCGTTATAATCTGAGTTCTTATGATTATCTGTTTGGCCAGGCCAGCTGGCTGTCAGACCGCTATAACGGCTACCGTCAGCGTGACGTTCTGGCAGCGGGTTATGGTCGTCAGTTGCTCAATGGGCCGACGCATAAACTGCGTCTGGAAGTGGGGCCAGGGGTACGCTATGACGAGTACACCGACGGCGACGATAAGACTCAACCGCTGGGCTATGCATCCGGAACCTGGGCATGGAAGATGACGGATAACGCCACCTTCACCCAGGGCGTTTCGGTTCTGGGCAGCGAGGATACCACCGTGAACTCGGAGACGGCTTTGAATGTGGCGATCAATGAGCATTTCGGGCTGAAGGTGGCCTATAACGTTACCTGGAACTCGAATCCGCCATCCAGTGCGCCGGAACACACCGATACCCGTACTTCTGTTTCGTTGGGATATAAGCTGTAAATCCGGGCCGGGCGACCCCGGCCTGTTTTTCCAAAAATTGCTATTTTTAATTTTATGTGCGATTTCTGGCTCCCTGAATTTATATTCCGCTGCGCTTTTCATCTCGCCTCCATTCTTTCTCCTTAATTGCCTGACAAACTTCAAAATCAATAAATTTGATGTCAATAAGCAAATAATTTGACTGGTCAAAAGTGTGATCTGGATCTACTATTGTTTGTGAGGCCAGTTATTTTGTTCGAGACCAAAAAAATAAGAGAAAAAGCATATGAAAATGATTAAGACAACCGCAACGGCAATCGTACTTTCAGCGCTTTCCTTTGGGGCGTTTGCCGCGCAACCTGCACAGCCAGTACCCGACCAGACCCTGACCGCCCAGCGCGCAAGCGATGTCGAAGCGGGCTCCAGTATTATGCCCGGCGCGTTATCTACCGGACAGACAATGGATCAGGCATTCGATGTCCATACTCTGGTCGCAGGCGACTGGTCATAATCATGGTCACCGTTAATTCACGAGTTTTGCAGTATCGGCGAATGAATAATCGTACTACCTTCCAGAAATAAAACCGGGCCCCAACCACGCCCGGTTTTTATTCCATAATATAAAATAAATTCCCATCGTCTTCATTTATCTGATGTTTTTCATTCCAGTTTTAGATACCCGGCGCGACAGCCGCAGCCAGAAGTGTTACTATCAATAGCGCGTCGGCCCGGGTATCGGGAGACGTGGGTAATTCGGCCGCCTGGCCGTCCTCGCGATAGTTGGCGAGACGGGTGTGCGGCGTTTTTCGTTTCAGTAAACTTTGTATGTGAGCTTGCGTGTGGCTCACCACTGCAAATAAGGATTTATGAATGCCTGTTATTACTCTTCCTGATGGTAGCCAGCGCTCTTATGACCATGCGGTCAGCGTGATGGATGTGGCGCAGGATATCGGACCTGGACTTGCGAAAGCCTGTATTGCTGGCCGTGTAGACGGCGAGCTGGTGGATGCCTGCGATCCTATTGAGAAGGACGCGAAGCTTGCGATCATTACCGCGAAGGATGAAGAAGGGCTGGAGATTATCCGCCACTCCTGCGCGCATCTGCTTGGTCATGCCATCAAGCAACTGTGGCCCAAAACCAAAATGGCTATCGGCCCGGTGATCGACAACGGCTTTTACTACGATGTGGAGCTTGACCACACTCTGACTCAGGAAGATCTCGATAAGCTCGAAAAGCGCATGCACGAGCTGGCAGAGACCAATTACGATGTCGTTAAGAATAAGGTGAGCTGGGAAGAAGCCCGCCGTACTTTTGTTGAGCGCGGTGAAAGCTACAAGGTCGCTATTCTTGACGAAAACATCAGCCGTGATGATAAGCCCGGTCTGTATCATCATGAAGAATACATCGATATGTGCCGTGGGCCTCACGTGCCCAATATGCGGTTCTGCCATCACTTTAAACTGATGAAAACCGCAGGAGCGTACTGGCGCGGCGACAGCAATAATAAGATGCTGCAGCGTATTTACGGTACCGCATGGGCGGACAAGAAGCAGCTGAAATCCTACCTGCAGCGTCTGGAAGAGGCCGCCAAACGCGACCATCGTAAGATTGGCAAGCAGCTTGATCTCTACCATATGCAGGAAGAAGCGCCGGGCATGGTGTTCTGGCACAACGATGGCTGGACCATCTTTCGTGAGCTGGAAACCTTCGTCCGCACTAAACTAAAAGAGTACCAGTATCAGGAAGTTAAAGGTCCGTTCATGATGGATCGCGTCCTGTGGGAAAAAACCGGTCACTGGGACAACTATAAAGATGCGATGTTCACGACGTCGTCCGAGAACCGTGAATACTGCATCAAGCCAATGAACTGCCCGGGGCACGTGCAGATCTTTAACCAGGGCCTGAAGTCCTACCGCGATCTGCCGCTGCGTATGGCGGAGTTCGGCAGTTGCCATCGCAACGAGCCTTCAGGCGCGCTGCATGGCCTGATGCGCGTGCGCGGCTTCACTCAGGATGACGCCCATATCTTCTGTACTGAAGATCAGGTGCGCGATGAGGTAAACAGCTGCATTCGTATGGTCTACGATATGTACAGTACCTTCGGCTTTGAAAAGATCGTGGTGAAACTTTCCACCCGTCCGGAAAAGCGCATTGGCACCGACGAAATGTGGGATCGCGCGGAAGCGGATCTGGCCGTTGCGCTGGAAGAAAACCAGATTCCGTTCGAATACCAGCCGGGCGAGGGCGCTTTTTACGGGCCGAAGATCGAATTTACGCTCTATGACTGTCTGGATCGCGCCTGGCAGTGTGGTACCGTACAGCTCGACTTCTCGCTGCCGGCGCGCCTGAGCGCCTCTTACATCGGCGAAAACAACGAGCGTCAGGTGCCGGTGATGATTCACCGCGCTATTCTGGGCTCTATGGAGCGCTTTATCGGTATCCTGACCGAAGAGTTCGCGGGCTTCTTCCCGACATGGCTGGCGCCGGTGCAGGTTGTGGTGATGAATATCACCGATGCGCAGTCCGAATATGTGAATGAGTTGACCCGTAAATTGCAGAATGCGGGCATCCGTGTAAAAGCGGACTTGAGAAACGAGAAGATAGGCTTTAAAATCCGCGAGCATACTTTGCGTCGTGTTCCTTACATGCTGGTCTGCGGTGATAAAGAAGTCGAGGCTGGCAAAGTAGCGGTACGCACCCGCCGGGGTAAAGACCTCGGTAGCCTGATTGTGAACGACGTAATAGAAAAGCTGCAGCAAGAGATTCGCAGCCGCAGTCTTCATCAACTGGAGGAATAAGGTATTAAAGGCGGAAAACGAGTTCAAACCGCGCGTCCGAATCGCATCAATGGCGAAATCCGCGCTCAAGAGGTTCGCTTAACAGGTCTGGAAGGCGAGCAGATAGGTATTGTCAGCCTCAGAGAAGCTCTTGAACAGGCTGAAGAAGCCGGGGTAGATCTGGTTGAGATCAGCCCTAACGCCGAACCGCCCGTATGCCGTATTATGGACTACGGCAAGTTCCTCTATGAAAAGAGCAAGTCTTCTAAAGAACAGAAGAAAAAGCAGAAAGTCATCCAGGTGAAGGAAGTCAAATTCCGCCCTGGTACTGATGAAGGCGATTATCAGGTAAAACTCCGCAGCCTGACTCGCTTTCTCGAAGATGGCGATAAGGCCAAAATCACTCTGCGCTTCCGCGGACGTGAGATGGCCCACCAGCAGATCGGTATTGAAGTGCTTAACCGCGTGAAAGAAGATCTGAGTGAACTGGCAGTCGTTGAGTCCTTCCCATCGAAGATCGAAGGCCGCCAGATGATCATGGTGCTCGCCCCCCGGAAGAAATAACGGGCCTTCAAGTAATTTAATCCTGTGAAACCTTTGGGTTTCGCAGGGTTAGTTCGCCTGTATTTCGTTTATTAACAATGCGAAGTGGAAGTTAAAAAGATGCCAAAAATCAAAACCGTACGCGGTGCTGCTAAGCGCTTCAAAAAAACCGGTAAAGGTGGTTTTAAGCACAAGCACGCTAACCTGCGTCATATTCTGACCAAAAAAGCGACCAAGCGTAAACGTCACCTGCGCCCGAAAGCCATGGTTTCCAAAGGCGATCTGGGTCTGGTAATCGCGTGCCTGCCGTACGCATAAGCCGTTAACGTTTAACTTTTTTTCATACCCAATAGATTTCGCATTGTCGCCAGGCGGCAATTGAGCAATCCCTGAGCTTACCGCAGTAAGTGACCGGGATGGCCAGCCAGGGCGCGAGAATGTGAAAGATGAAGGGTAAACAGAATATAGATACAGGAGAGAGCACATGGCTCGCGTAAAACGTGGTGTGATTGCACGTGCACGTCATAAAAAAATCTTGAAGCAGGCTAAAGGCTACTACGGTGCGCGTTCTCGCGTATATCGCGTTGCCTTCCAGGCTGTTATCAAGGCTGGTCAGTATGCTTACCGCGACCGTCGTCAGCGTAAGCGTCAGTTCCGCCAGCTGTGGATTGCACGTATCAACGCTGCAGCCCGTCAGAACGGTATGTCTTACAGCAAGTTCATCAACGGCCTGAAGAAGGCGTCTGTTGAGATCGACCGTAAGATCCTGGCTGACATCGCCGTATTCGACAAAGTGGCTTTCACCGCTCTGGTCGAAAAAGCGAAAGCAGCGCTGGCGTAATATTTTACTTCAGCGTTTAAATCAGAGAGGCGGTTAATCTCCTCTCTGAGCATCGTGAACCCCATACTATTGTATGGGGTTCTTTTTTTATATCGATTAACCTGTAATGCATAATTTTCTACTTTTTCCTATTTCATATTTGCTATAAATATAAATTGCATCAGCTTGCTGTTAGTGTTTTTTATTTTTTCGGAAGGATGGAAGTGATATTTTGTGGGAAAGCCATACGGTTATATCACATAATAATTATGGGTATTGTGATTAACCTTAAAAGGACTTTTAAATGAATAAAACAATCCAGACTCGTAATGCCAGTGTCACGATTAGCGAAACCGCAGATGGGTGTGTCACCATTAAAGTTTGCTGCTGTCAGTCAACCCCTGAGCCAACGCCTGCACCAACGCCTGTACCAACGCCAACGCCTACCCGAACACCAAGGTAATATCTTTGTTCAGGGTGAACCTCTGTCTGGGTAATGGCATTTTAAAAAGCCGTACTCCTGTTGAGATCTTCTATTAAATAAAGAACAGGCATAGCGTATTGGGAGGTGAGCAATCAATCCAATGAGATTAATGCTATGCCTGTTCGTTCGTCATATTTTAGATTCTTCCGGGATGGGCTTTCATCTTTATCAGCCAGTATTTAATCGAATATCACCAGGAAAGTGCTGTGATTATTATTGAAGCAGCGGTTCTTAACAGTGATTCTGGTTTACTGAGCGATTATTGGGATCCCGATTCGATAATACTGACTTAGCCTCTGAATATATACTCCACGCTTATCATCACCCCGGCAGGCAGTTTCTGTGCCGAGACGAAGGTACTCTCGGATTCTTGCTGCGTAAACTCGAAGCTGAAGCCGCTCTTTTCTTTGTCCTGTTTATAATGGGCCGCGGTGGCAAGCTGGTGGCGAAAATGCTTATTGGTGTCATTATCAAACAGGTAATCCGCGATGGCGATCGCTTGCTGGCGCCAGAAGTCACTGTCGGAAAAATCAGGTAGCTGTTGCTTTGCCCAGAGTGAGCGAGGCAGCCATAGCACACCCTGCATTCCCGCGCTGCTGCAGCCGCTGTAGTGGATATACAGTACCCTGCCATCCTTCATCAGTACGGTCGCATCCGAGGCATTACGCAAAGTAAATGCGGTGACGTCGGGTGCATGGGTTAATTTCTGGGTATCGACCTGCGGTATATTCATTGTACATTCGTTTGCTATTGTCGGGGCACTGAACAGGATGGCGGCTGGCAGCAGTGAAAATAGTCTTTTCATAAAATAATCTCTCAATAATAAGTGGAAGTTCCCGGTGGCGACAGAATATGGGCGACTTTGGGGCACGCCCGGGCCGCGTGAATAAAATGGCGTTATTGCGGAGTCTGGAGTGGCAGGGACGGGGGCGCGGTAGAGAGGCTTACGTTGTATGGCGACGTAGCGCTCATTCCGGTACATCATCCCTGCCTGAGTCTCAACGCTGCGGGCCGTTCCGCTGGCCCCGGTTGCAGTACCGATCTTTTTTTGAGCGTTCATCGCATGCGAAGAGATAGCGCTTCTTTGCGCATAGGGGGCAAAGTTAATGGTAACATCTGCCATTAAAGTTAATTGTCCTTATGGTTATCATGGGAACTGGCTAAAATAACATCATGTGACGCCATGTAAACTCGGTCAGGGGATTTGTGTTAAATTAGGAAAAGCGTCCGGAGGATTGCGCTATCTGAAGGTGATTTCCTGGTTAACCGGTTGACATCAGGCCCGTTTAGATTTTCAATAGGCGGGTTTTCCTAAATTTTTCTTACCGTAAGGGTATAAAAAACATGTCCATCGCTGGTTTTCGCTTCTTTTTTCGCTTTATCTCCTGATAATCAAGGGGCCTGCCGCGTAGAAAAGAAACGAAAAACAGACGCCAGAAGCCTCCTTCAAGGAGGCTTTTTTGTTATCCCCTGGCGTTTTGCGCGACAACATTCACTACTCAGGCGTTCGCGCCATTATGACGAGGAAGATCATGTCACATCTCGCAGAGCTGGTTGCCAATGCGAAGGCGGCCATAAACGAGGCCCAGGACATCGCGGCGTTAGATAACGTCCGCGTTGAATACCTGGGGAAGAAAGGGCAGTTGACCCTTCAGATGACCACCCTGCGTGACCTGCCGCCTGCTGAGCGCCCGGCCGCCGGTGCGGTGATTAACCAGGCCAAAGAACAGGTGCAGCAGGCGCTGAACGCTCGTAAAGAGACTCTCGAGCGCGCGGTATTGAATGCCCGGCTGGCGGCGGAAACTATTGATGTCTCTCTGCCGGGGCGGCGCATTGAAAACGGCGGTCTGCACCCGGTGACCCGCACCATCGACCGGATTGAAAACTTTTTTGGTGAGCTGGGCTTTACCGTGGCTACCGGCCCGGAAATTGAAGATGACTACCACAACTTCGATGCCCTGAATATTCCGGGGCACCACCCGGCGCGCGCCGACCATGATACTTTCTGGTTCGACGCCACCCGTCTGCTGCGTACCCAGACTTCTGGAGTGCAGATCCGCACCATGAAGCAACAGCAGCCGCCGATCCGCATTATCGCGCCGGGCCGCGTCTATCGTAACGACTACGACCAGACCCACACCCCGATGTTCCATCAGATGGAAGGGCTTATCGTCGATAAGGACATCAACTTCACTAACCTGAAGGGCACGCTGCACGACTTCCTGCGCAACTTCTTTGAAGAGGATCTGCAGGTGCGTTTCCGCCCTTCCTACTTCCCCTTTACCGAGCCTTCCGCAGAAGTGGATGTAATGGGTAAAAACGGCAAATGGCTGGAAGTATTGGGCTGCGGCATGGTGCATCCTAACGTACTGCGTAACGTGGGTATCGATCCTGAAGTCTATTCCGGCTTCGCCTTCGGTATGGGAATGGAGCGTCTGACCATGCTGCGCTACGGCGTCACCGATCTGCGCGCCTTCTTCGAAAATGACTTACGTTTCCTCAAACAGTTTAAATAAGGCGGGACTGGCTAATGAAATTCAGTGAACTCTGGTTACGCGAGTGGGTCAACCCGGCCCTGGACCGCGATCAACTGGCCGAGCAGATCACCATGGCTGGTCTGGAAGTCGACGGCGTAGAGCCGGTGGCGGGCGAATTCACCGGCGTGGTGGTCGGGGAAGTGATGGAATGCGCACAGCATCCTAACGCCGACAAACTGCGCGTTACGAAAGTCAACGTCGGGGGCGATCGCCTGCTGGATATCGTCTGCGGGGCTCCTAACTGCCGTAAAGGCCTGAAGGTGGCGGTGGCTACCGTTGGCGCGGTGCTGCCGGGCAACTTTAAAATCAAAGCGGCCAAACTGCGCGGCGAACCTTCTGAAGGGATGCTCTGCTCCTTCTCTGAGCTGGGCATTTCCGACGATCACAGCGGCATTATCGAACTGCCGGCCGATGCTCCCATCGGCGTCGATATTCGCGACTATCTGAAGCTGAACGATGCCACTATCGAAATCAGCGTAACCCCGAATCGCGCTGACTGCCTGGGGATTATCGGCGTGGCGCGCGATGTGGCGGTGCTCAACCAGCAGCCGTTGGTTGCGCCGGAAATCGCGCCCGTCGCAGCCACCATTGAGGACACTCTGCCGATTCAGGTGGACGCCGCCGAGGCCTGCCCACGTTATCTGGGCCGGGTGGTTAAGGGGATCGACGTGAGCGCGCCGACCCCGATGTGGATGAAAGAGAAGCTACGTCGCTGCGGCATTCGTTCCATTGATGCAGTCGTCGATGTCACCAACTATGTGCTGCTCGAACTGGGCCAGCCGATGCACGCGTTCGATAAAGACAGGATCGAAGGCGGCATCGTGGTGCGTATGGCGAAAGAGGGCGAGAAACTGACGCTGCTGGACGGCAACGAAGCCCGGCTCGACGCCGATACCCTGGTTATCGCCGACCACCAGCAGGCGCTGGCTATGGGCGGTATCTTCGGCGGTGAACATTCCGGCGTGAATAGCGAAACCCGTAACGTGCTGCTGGAGTGCGCCTTCTTCAATCCGCTGGCGATCACCGGCCGCGCCCGCCGTCACGGCCTGCATACCGATGCCTCGCACCGCTATGAGCGTGGCGTGGATTACCAGTTGCAGTACAAGGCGATGGAGCGCGCCACTCGTCTGCTGACTGACATCTGCGGCGGCGAAGCGGGCCCGATTATCGATGTGACGAGCGAAGCACATCTGCCGAAGCCGGCGACTATCCGCCTGCGCCGCAGCAAGCTGGATCGTCTGATCGGCCACCCGATTCCGGATGCCCAGGTTAGCGACATCCTGCGACGTCTTGGCTGTGAGGTGTCGGAAGGCGAGGGGGAATGGCATGCGGTGGCGCCCTCCTGGCGTTTCGATATGGAAATTGAAGAGGATCTGGTGGAAGAGGTGGCCCGTATCTACGGCTACAACAACATTCCTGACCTGCCGGTGCGTGCCTCGCTGGTGATGGGCGACCATCGCGAAACCGACCTTTCCCTGAAGCGTATGAAAGGGATGCTGGTGGATAAAGGCTACCAGGAAGTCATTACCTACAGTTTCGTTGACCCGAAAATTCAGCAGCTACTGCATCCTGGCGAAGAGGCGCTGGTACTGCCAAGCCCGATCTCCAGCGAAATGTCGGTAATGCGTCTGTCGCTGTGGACCGGGCTGCTGGGGGCGGTGGTATATAACCAGAACCGTCAGCAGAGCCGGGTGCGTCTGTTTGAAAGCGGCCTGCGCTTTGTGCCTGATACTCAGGCGGACCTGGGCATTCGTCAGGATCTTATGCTGGCTGGCGTTATCTGCGGTAACCGCTATGAAGAGCACTGGGATCTGGCAAAAGGCAGCGTTGATTTCTACGATTTAAAAGGCGATCTGGAGTCGGTTCTGGAACTTACCGGAGAATTGTCCGAAATCGAATTCCGCGCAGAAGCCAATCCGGCCTTGCATCCTGGCCAAAGTGCTGCCATTTATTTAAAGGGCGAACGCATTGGTTTCATTGGTGTTGTCCATCCGGAGCTGGAGCGCAAGCTGGATCTGAACGGCCGCACGCTGGTGTTCGAGCTGCTTCAGGAGCGGGTCGCGAACCGTCGCGTACCGCTGGCGCAGGAGGTTTCGCGCTTCCCGGCGAACCGTCGCGACATCGCAATTGTGGTGTCTGAGCGCGTTCCTGCAGCAGATGTTCTCAATGAGTGTAAGAAAGTTGGCGCAAATCAGGTAGTTGGCGTAAACTTATTTGACGTGTACCGCGGTAAGGGCGTAGCCGAAGGTTATAAGAGCCTGGCCATTAGCCTGATCCTTCAGGATACCACCCGTACACTCGAGGAAGAGGAGATTGCCGCGACCGTTGGTAAATGCGTAGCGGCATTAAAAGAGCGATTCCAGGCATCATTGAGGGATTGAACCTATGGCGCTTACAAAAGCTGAAATGTCAGAGTATCTGTTTGATAAGCTTGGGCTTAGCAAGCGGGATGCCAAAGAGCTGGTGGAGCTGTTTTTCGAAGAGATCCGTCGCGCACTGGAGAATGGTGAGCAGGTGAAGCTCTCTGGCTTTGGTAATTTTGACTTGCGCGACAAGAACCAACGTCCCGGGCGTAACCCGAAAACGGGCGAAGATATCCCCATTACGGCGCGCCGTGTGGTGACCTTCCGTCCCGGCCAGAAGCTTAAGAGTCGCGTCGAGAACGCAACGCCGAAAAACGACTAACTCAGTCCTGACTAAAAAGGCCGCTTTGCGGCCTTTTTCCTGCGTCACGTACCGGTGTACCAGCACCGGTCGTGGCGACGGGGTTGTGCGTCCTGGCGATTCTTACTTCCCGGCTCATTGGAACACTTGCGACGCTGGCGTATCCATGCGCTCGCCGCGTGGCGTATTCTTTGTTTTTTCTCTTCCGTTTTTCCCGCCCGCCCCAGCCCGCAGTGGCAAATGTTAATAATTTGTGGCAATCTGATACTCTTGTTAATAACCAACAGGGACAGCCATACCTTATGACTTCAGAAACAGCACGCTGCCTGTTCAGCGAAGGGAGCGTGGCGCTTCCTGAAGGCTATCAGGATCGCACGGTGAATATCTTTCCGCCGTCGGCGGCGGGCGATGCCGCTTTCAATATTTCTCGCGATACGCCGGAATCCGGCGAAACCCTGGCCGCCTATATCGATCGTCAGCTTGCGCTGATGACCTCGCATCTGAAAGGCTGGAAAACCCTGGCGCGCGAACCGGCGACGCTGGGCAGCGAAGCACTGGAAGGCGAATGCCTGCACGCCAGCTATCTGCGCGGCGCCGAGCGAATCTGGCAGCGTCAGGCGGTATTTCTGACTGCGCCTGACAAAGTGCTGGTCTTTACCTCATCGAAAAATGCCGAGCTGACCGCCCGGGATGAAAAAGCCTTTGGCGAGTTGCTCGCCAGCTTCCACTCTCACCCACAGAAGTAAGGATCCCCTGAATGTTTGAAGCGGCGCGCGTCGGCGATCAAATCGGACACTCCCATGCCCTGGCCGGTATGATTGGCGGCACTATCGTTGGCGGCTTGATCGCCGCGGCGGGCGCGATTGCTTCCGGGGCGCTGCTGGTCGCCGGGATAGGCGCTTCATGTCTTGGCGTGGGCGTGTTGCTGGTGGGGGCCGCCGTAGCAACCGGTTGGGCGACCGACAAACTGGCGACAGCCGCCCGCGATGGCCTGGCTCAGGCCGGCGCGGATAGTCTCAGCCCCGCAGGGCCCGTGGTCACCGGCGCCCGCGATGTCTTTATTAATGACAGGCCCGCCGCTATCGCCACCGTCAGTCAGGTGGCCTGTAAGGAGGACGGCCCAGGCATGCAGATGGCTCAGGGCTCGTCGAAGGTGACCATCAACGATATGCCCGCTTCCCGTAAAGGGGATAAAACCAACTGCGACGCTCAGGTGATGGAAGGCTCTGCGGATGTGATTATCGGCGGAGAAGCGGTCACCACGCTGCCGATAACCTCAGAAGTGCCGGACTGGCTGTATAAAGCCTCCGATTTGACGCTGTTTTTCTCTGGCCTGATCGGTTTTGGCGGTGGGGTAACCAAAGCCGGCAAACTGGCGCAGTTGATGCGGAAGATTCCCGGCATCGGCAAGCTGTCGCGCATCGCCTGTCGCGGCAACTCGCTGCTGATTGGCGCTACGGCGGTGGGGATTGTCGCGCGCCCGGTCGAGATTATCGCCGGGCAAAAATTTCTGAGCGATGACGATGAGCTCGATTTCGTGCTGCCTTCCGCGCTGCCGGTACGCTGGCAGCGCTACTGGCGCAGCGGTAACCCCGGCGACAGCGTACTGGGCCGCGGCTGGAACCTGTTCTGGGAAACGTCGCTGGAACGCCATGAAGAGGGGCTGGTCTGGCGTTCGCCAGAGGGCGATTATATTTCGTTTCCGATGCTGGAAAAGGGGTACCGGACCTGGTGCCAGCCGGAAAAACGCTGGCTGGAGCACCACCGGGACGGCCACTGGTCAGTATATGACATCAGCGGTGAAGTCTGGCACTATGCGGCGCTCCCGGCCGATGGACGTGCGCTGCTGAGCCATATCGCCGATCCCTGCGGTAATCGAGTCGATTTTGAATGGCGCGACGACGGGCGACTCCATGCCCTGACCGACAGCGCCGGACAGCGGGTGATTTGTCGCTATCGCGATGGCCGCCTGGCCGGGGCCTGGCTGGACGATGAAATTTGTCTGGCAGGCTATGATTATGACGGTGAAGGGCAACTCATCACGGTAACGGGCCGCGGCGGTAGCCTGCGCCGGCGCTTTCGCTGGGCCGACGGGCTGATGGTCAGCCACGAAGACGCCAACGGCCTGCGCAGTGACTACCAGTGGCAGGAGATCGATGACCTGCCCCGGGTGGTGGTCTACAGCAACAGCGCTGGCGAGCGTCTGAACTTTAGCTACAACTTTGAAACCGGGGTGCGCAGCGTGGAGCGTGAAGATGGCGCGCGCGCGGCCTGGCTGGTGGACGATGACGATAATATCGCCTGTTATACCGATTTTGACGGGCGCCAGACTCACCTGCTGTACGAGCAGGGGGAGCTGAACGCGGTACTGCTGCCCGGCGGCGCGATGCGTAAAAGCCAGTGGGACGACTACGGTCGCATGCTCAGCGAAACCGATGAACTGGAGCGTACCACCACATATCAGTGGCATCGCCAGAGCGACCGGACGGTGCGGGTTATCTGGCCGGACGGCGCCATCGAAAGCGCGCAGTGGGATGAAAAGCTGCGGCTGGTCAGCGAAACCGATGCCTCAGGCGCGGTAACCCGCTATCACTACCCGAATAATGAGACCGGCCTGCCTGAGCGCATCACCGATCCACGCGGTGGTGAAGTGCAGCTTCGCTGGAATCGTCAGGGGTTGATTACCCAACGCACCGACTGTTCCGGTAGCCGGACCACTTTCGAATATGACCGTTTTGGGCAGCTTCTGGCCTCTACCGATGCCGAAGGCAACACCACCCGTCGTGAATGGAACGATGCCGGGCAACTGGTCGCTATTGAGCTGCCGGACGGCAGCCGCGAAACCCTGCGCTGGAACGCCCGCGGCCAGATCGAACGCTGGCGTGACGCGCTGGAGAGCGAAGTGCGGCTGCGCTGGAACCAGCTGGGGCAGCCGGTCAGCATTACCGATCGCCTGAACCGCACTCGCCGCTGGCATTACGATCCGCGCGGCAACCTGATTCGCCTGGAAAATGGCAACGGCGCCGACTACCGCTTTGAGTACGATCCACTGGGACGGCCCCAGCGTGAAATTCGCCCTGACCAGACGTCGCGCCAGTTCAGCTACGACGAAGCGGGCTGGCTCAGCATGGTGCGCCATGGCGGCCAGCCGGATGCCGACGGCGAACAGCCGGTCGAAGTACATCTCTATCGCCACGACGCCGCGGGCCAGCTTATCTGGCGCGCCCACGATCATGCCGGCTTCCACTATACCCGCGATTTGCGCGGTCGCCCGATCGGCGTGGAGTGCCGCCCCACCGACGCCGGCGCGGCGCTGGGCATTGAGTTTGATAGCGTCACGCTGCGCTACGACCAGGCCGGCAATCTGTGTGAAGAGCGGGGCGCCGGCGGGGCGTTGAACTACGACTATGACGTGCTCGGCAACCTCAGCGCCCTGACCCTGCCGGAAGGTCAGCAGCTAAGCTGGCTGCGCTACGGCTCCGGCCACGTCAGCGCGGTGAAATTCGGCCAGCGGCTGGTCAGTGAATTCACCCGCGACCGCCTGCACCGTGAAGTGAGCCGCAGCCAGGGCGCCCGTATGCTGACCCGCGGCTACGATGCGCTGGGGCGCAGGGTAAGCCAGCGTAGTCAGCTAACCGGCGAGGTCAGGCTTCCGGAACAGCAACTGCTGGAACGCCTGTACCGCTACAGCGGGCGCGGCGAGCTGGCAAGCGTCAGCGATACGCTACGCGGCGAACTCCATTTCGGGTACGATGCCGAAGGGCGGCTGCTGAAACATAACGAGCCGCGTCAGGGGCTGACGGCGCTGAAATTTAGCTATGACGACGCCGATAACCTGCTGGAGCGCGACGCCATGACGCCGCCGCAGCCGGTAGTTAATAACCGACTTGGCCAGTGGCAAAATCTGTTCTTCCGCTATGACGCGCGCGGCAATCTGATTCAGCGCCGCCACGGCCTGCATCAGCAGCAGTATCGCTACGATGCCGATAACCGGCTGATTTCAGCCAGCGGCACCGGCCCGGAAGGAAAATTCAGCGCCAGCTATCGCTACGACGCCCTGGGCAGGCGCATTGCGAAAACGGTCACCACCCGGCGCGGTACGGTGGAAACCC
>NZ_JAZHEE010000006.1:0-164385 GCF_036620675.1 Rosenbergiella sp. YN46 | reverse complement strand
TGCCGGGAGCCATTTTGAACAACGCCGCAGGCGTTGGCCCCGGAGGGGCGAGGCCCAGGGACGGGCCGAGTAATCCCGAAGGGCGATTTTCACGCCGGAAAGCCGGGTTGTCAGGGGCGGCATTTGAGCCCCTGACCCGTTCACCGGTTCCGGAACCGGCATAAGAGAAATCACCTTCAGGTGAACGGAATCTCCGCCAGCGCGGCATATTCCCCCCGGCACACGGCATAATCGCAAAAATAGCCCAACCGGCATGATCACGTACTACATCCGCCGCCCCGGCCTGCATCTGAAAGGCCACCGGCAGGGCGAAGCCGGATTTAAGTCAGGGACGTGTCAACGTTGTTCAGGACAGGACAGAATCATAAAAAAAGCCGGTAAGGAAACTTACCGGCTTTTATCAGCAGATTAAAGCAGCGCGGTCTATCAGGCGCGACGCTGCTCTTCTTGCGCTTCTTTAGCTTCCACTTCGCGATACCAGCGTGGATGGTGCTTACGTGCCCAGCGACGGCTGACCTTGCCTTCGATCATCCCTTTAATCGACCCTTTAACCCAGAACGCCATATACATATGGATAAGGATAGCGTGGATAAGAATGATGGCCGAGGTGGCGTGGATCAGCAGCGCCCAGCGCACCACTTTAATCGGGAACATTGGCGCGAAGTAAGGGCGCCAGATAATGACACCGGTCACCAGCAGCACGAAAATCATGCTCATGATGGACCAGAACATCATCTTCTGACCGGCGTTATACTTACCGACCTGCGCCACTTTATGCTCGTTGCCCTTCAGTACTTCGATGATGCCCTTGATCCACGGCCAGTCGTAACGGTCCGGGATATTGTGCTGCACGAAGCGCACAAACATAAACATCAGGGCCACGAAGATAAGCACCCCAAAAAACGGGTGCAAAATGCGGCCCATTTTCGGCGTCCCGAAGGTTTCGGTTAGCCACTGCAGGGTCGGGAAGAACAGCGCTATACCGGACAGCGCAACCATGAAGAAGCAGATAACCACCGTCCAGTGGCAGGCCCGGTCAATAAATTTAGTCCGGACGATCATTTTGCTCTTCTTACTCATGGCTATCCTCCTCTTCGTCGTCGTCCACTTCCTTGTTCGGTCCAATGCCCACATAGTGGAAGATAAGACCGGCAAAGGTTGCGATAAACCCGGCGGCGGAAAGCGGCTTAAGGATCCCCTTCCACAGGTTGATTGGCGTGTCGATCTGCGGATTTTCCGGCAGGCCGTGGTACAGCGTCGGCTGGTCGGCGTGGTGCAACACATACATCACGTGGGTACCGCCTACGCCTTGCGGGTTATAGACCCCGGCGTTGGCATAGCCGCGTTGCTTAAGCTTCGCTACCCGCTCTTCGCCCAGTTCCAGCATGGCCTTTTTAGTACCAAAGTGGATGGCGCCGGTCGGGCAGGTTTTCACGCAGGCCGGCTCCTGGCCGACGGTGACGCGGTCGACGCACAGGGTGCATTTGTAAACCCGGTTATCCTGCGGATTAAGGCGCGGGATATTGAACGGGCAACCGGCGATGCAGTAGCCGCAGCCGATGCAGTTTTCCGACTGAAAATCGACGATGCCGTTGGCATACTGGATGATGGCGCCAGCAGACGGGCAGGCTTTCAGACAGCCCGGATCCTCACAGTGCATACAGCCATCCTTACGGATAAGCCACTCCAGCTTGCCGTTCTGCTCGGTTTCGCTAAAGCGCATCAGCGTCCAGCTTTTGGCGCTGAGGTCGGCGGGGTTATCGTACACCCCGACGCAGTGGCCCACTTCGTCGCGAATATCGTTCCACTCGGAGCAGGCCACCTGGCACGCTTTACAGCCGATGCAGGTGGAAACGTCGATAAGCTTCGCGACCTCATCTTTGTGGTCGCGAGCCCGCGGCGGCGGCGTCAGGTCGTTGGTCGCCGAACTTCTGATAATGTCCTGAGATTGCATTGACATAGGTTCGCTCCCTTACGCCTTTTCGATGTTAACCAGAAACGCCTTGTACTCCGGCGTCTGCGAGTTGGCATCGCCCACCGACGGTGTCAGCGTGTTGGCCAGATAGCCTTTACGGGTCGCCCCTTCAAAGCCCCAGTGCAGCGGAATACCGACAGTTTCCACCTGCTGACCGTTAACATCCAGAGTACGCAGGCGGCGGGTGACCACCGCTTTGGCCCGGATGAAGCCACGCTTGCTGCTGACCTTCACGGTATCGCCGTTGGCAATGCCTTTCGCCTTCGCCAGCCCTTCGCTGATTTCCACGAACTGCTCCGGTTGCGCGATAGCGTTAAGCCGCGCGTGCTTGGTCCAGGTATGGAAATGCTCAGTCAGACGATAGGTGGTGCCCACATACGGGAACGCTTTGCGTTCGCCCAGACGAGCGGCATCGGCCTTGTACAGGCGCGCCACCGGGTTTGAGACAACGTTCGGGTGCAGCGGGTTGGTGCCCAGCGGCGTTTCGAACGGCTCGTAGTGCTCGGGGAACGGCCCTTCGGCCAGCTTGTTGAGCGCGAACAGGCGGCCCAGGCCTTCCTGTTGCATAATAAATGGCCCAACGTTTTCGGACGGCGCGGCGGTGTTGTAGTCCGGCACATCGTTGCCGACCCACTTCTTGCCGTTCCATTCGATCAGCACCCGTTTCGGATCCCAGGCTTTACCTGCCGGATCGGCAGAGGCGCGGTTATACAGCACGCGGCGATTGAGCGGCCACGCCCAGGCCCAGCCCAGGGTGTTGCCCAGCCCGGATGGATCGGCGTTATCACGTTTCGCCATCTGGTTGCCTTCGCGGGTCCAGCTACCGGCCCAGATCCAGCAGCCAGAGGCGGTGGTGCCGTCGTCGCGCAACTGAGCGAAGGAGTCCAGTAGCTCGCCTTTTTTCACCAGCAGCTTACCGTCGGCGTCATAGATATCGGCCAGGGCGTAGCCGTTGTTTTCTTTGGCGACTTCTTCCGATTCCGGGCCATCCGGCAGCTTGTAGTCCCACGTCATATTAAGCACGGGGTCGCTGGCGACGCCGCCCTGTTCGCGGTACAGGCTGCGCAGACGATGGTAAATACCGGCCAGAATTTCACCGTCGTTGCGGGCTTCGCCCGGGGCGTCGGCGCCTTTCCAGTGCCACTGCAGCCAGCGGCCGGAGTTAACGATGGAACCGTCTTCTTCCGCGAAGCAGGTAGAAGGCAGGCGGAACACTTCAGTCTGAATCTGCGACGAGTCCACATCATTGGATTCGCCGTGGTTCTGCCAGAAGTTAGAGGTTTCGGTCACCAGCGGATCGATAACGACCATGTACTTCAGCTTGCTGAGGGAAGCGACCACCTTGTTCTTATCCGGGAACGAGGCCACCGGGTTAAAGCCCTGACAGATGTAGCCGTTGACCTCGCCTCTGTCCATACGGTCGAAGTAGTTCAGAACGTCATAGGCCTGATCCCACTTCGGCAGCCAGTCATAGCCCCACTGGTTTTGCGCGCTGGCGGCATCGCCCCAGAAGGTCTTCATCAGGCTAACGAAGAATTTCGGGTAGTTGCCCCAGTAGTTTACCTGGCCCGGTAGCGTCGCTTTCGGCGTATTGGCGGCCAGATAGCTTTCCAGGTCGTGCTGATCGTCCTTTGGCAGGGTCAGATAGCCGGGCAGGCTGGTAGAGAGCAGACCCAGGTCGGTCAGCCCCTGGATGTTGGAGTGGCCGCGCAGGGCGTTAACCCCACCGCCTGCCATGCCCATGTTGCCCAGCAGCAGCTGGATCATCGCCATGGTACGGATGTTCTGAGAACCGACGGAGTGCTGCGTCCAGCCCAGCGCATAAAGGAAGGTAGTGGTGCGATCGACGGCGCTGGTGGAAGCCAGTACTTCGCACACCTTCAGGAAGTCCGCCTGCGGCGTGCCGCAGATATTTTCCACCACCTCCGGCGTATAGCGGGAAACGTGCTGTTTAAGCAGGTTCCAGACGCAGCGTGGGTGGCTCAGGGTATCATCGCGTCTGGCGAAGCCGCGCTCGTCGAACTGATAGTTCCAGCTGCTCTTATCGTACTGGCGTTTGTTCTCATCGTAGCCGCTGAACAGGCCGTCTTCAAAGCTGAAGTCGTCCCGCACCAGTAGAGGGGCGTTGGTGTAATGCTTTACGTATTCCGCGTTGATCTTATCGTGAGCGATCAGATAGTGGAGTACGCCAGACAGGAAGGTGATGTCGGTTCCGGAGCGGATAGGCGCGTAAATATCCGCCACCGACGCGGTACGGGTAAAGCGGGGGTCTACCACGATAAGCGTGGCATCGTTGTTGTTTTTCGCTTCCATGGCCCAGCGGAAACCCACGGGGTGCGCTTCGGCGGCGTTACCGCCCATGACCACGACGACATTGGCGTTTTTGATATCAACCCAGTGGTTGGTCATGGCACCGCGACCAAATGTTGGAGCAAGACTTGCTACCGTTGGTCCGTGTCAGACACGCGCCTGGTTATCTACCGCCAGCATCCCGAGGGAGCGAACGAATTTCTGGGTGAGCATCCCGGTTTCGTTGCTGGCCGCCGAAGCGCACAGCATACCGGTAGTAAGCCAGCGGTTAACCGTCACTCCCTGGTCGTTCTGGCTGATAAAGTTGGCGTCACGGTCAGCCTTCATCAGCTTCGCGATGCGCTCGAAGGCGTCTTCCCAGCTGATACGCTGCCATTTATCGGAGCCCGGCGCCCGGTATTCAGGGTAGCGCAGGCGGCTTTCGCTGTGGACATAGTCGAGCAGGCCAGCCCCTTTCGGACACAGCGCGCCGCGGTTTACCGGATGATCCGGATCCCCTTCAATATGGAAAATCGACGCTTTGGCGTTTTTCGCGCCATCTCCCAGGCTATACATTAATAAACCACAGCCTACGGAACAGTAGGTACAGGTATTACGGGTCTCTTTGGCGCGCAGCAGCTTATAACTGCGAACGTCCGCCAGCGCCGTGGTGGGCGCAAATCCAAGGGCCGCTACCGTTGTTCCTGCCATTCCGCCGGCGCAGATTTTAAAAAAACTTCTGCGGCTGACGTCCAATTGATACCTCTTTTATATTTCTGGCATGACATTACGAAGCGAAAATAGCAATCGTTGGAGGGGGCATCTTGCGCGAAATCAAACGACCGAGAGATAACTGAAAAAATACCCACAATTGATTAGATAGTAATCAATCAAATACCTCCAATGACGTAATGCTTTATTGAAGATCATGAGAAAAAACTTTATGGAAAAAATTCTGATAAATAATGGCTTCAATAGTCTCTGGTCACGCAGTGGGATGTGCAGGTTAACCGACAAACGGGATACTAGCAGGCTACCCGGCAAGTGGCGGCAGCACGCTTCTATTAGATGATAAATCTAATTAATAAAATTTATTGGAATATAAAACTATAAACGATGTATTTATCAACATAAGTTTACTGCTGTGCAGGATGGCGTGATGATGATCACATTAGATTCCGGTATGAAATAAACGCGTTATTAATATCGCTGCGGATTTATTTCATTAAAGGAAAATCCCTGGTAACAATGAAAATATGAGATCATTATTTATGTGCAAAAAAATATTATTGCAGCGCTCGCGCTGGTCATTACGGGCGCCGCTCATGCCACTACCAGTAACGGCGTAGCAGGGGGAACCATTACCTTTCACGGTAGCGTCACGGATACTACCTGTAATGTCACCACCGGTAGCGGATCAGACTTTACCGTTAACCTGAAGCCGGTCACCACTGAGCAGGTCGGCACTGCGACTGGCCTGGTAACGCATAACGCCGAGCCGTTTAAAATGAAGGTTTCGGGCTGTAAAAACAGCAGCGCTAAAGATGACGACACGCTGAAAATTACCTTTAACAGTTCGAACGTTTCCGATGATGAAAAATACCTTAAGAATTATAGCGGTTCGGCCCAGGGAGTGGGTATTGCATTAACGGCTGACGGCACTACTCCGGTGAATTTCGATGAAGCGATCGATACGCTGGTAAAATCTTCTCAGGCCAGCACTACGGAAGGAAAGGAAATTAGCTTCTACGCCAATTATTATAATTACGGTGGCAGCGATATTAGCAGCGGTAATATCGTTACTGATGCCACCTATACCTTCAGCTACGAGTAATTATTCTTTTCGGGGAGCTTGCTCCCCATTTTCTGTCATTTAATCAGATGAATATTATGCTGAGAACATTTATTGGGTTCAGCGTACTGCTATTTGCCACGTATTCCTGGTCCAGTGTGGTGATTAACGGTACGCGCGTTATTTATCCGGAAAGCGCCGGATTTATTACTGTCCAACTGGTGAATAAGAGCGCTACCACGCACCTGGTACAGACGTGGATAGACAAAGGCGACCCCGCTATGGCACCCGAGCAGATTCAGGTGCCATTTAGCCTGACGCCGCCAGTAGTGAAGATGGAAAGCGGCGAAGGGCAGGCGCTAAAGCTGGCGAAGCAGGATGTCTCTGGCCTGCCAAAGGATCGGGAATCGGTGTTCTGGCTGAACGTGCTGGATGTTCCACCGCTGCCTGGCGCTCAGGCGCAGGAAAACTATCTGCAGGTTGCGCTACGTAGCCGCATTAAGTTGTTTTATCGACCTGTCGGGCTAAAAGCCAGTGAATCGGATATCGATAACGGCCTGTCGCTTATAACGAAAAACGGCGGTCAGTGCATTAATAACGCCTCTCCCTTTCACGTCACCCTGGTGCGTATCACTCCCTGGCACGGCGAGCCCCTTAAACAGACGCCTGCCGGCAACCTGCTGGATGGCACGGCGTTCATCGCGCCATTTAGCTGTTTTCCCCTGAAGCGCGCCGCCGGACACGGCAAGAAATACCGCATATCGCGGCTGGATGATTTTGGTAGTCAGCGTAATGCGTTGATTGAGGGCTAGCGAACAGGAGTGAATGTGAAAACGGGAATCGTTGGCGGACTGCGTAAGGCTATTTTGCTTAATGCCGTCACCCTGGCGCTGTGGCCTCTGAATACGAACGCGGTCAATTTTAACAGCAGTTTGCTGGTAGGGGACTCGGCCCACAAAGACTGGAATAACCATGCTACCGTGGTTGCACCCGGATGGTACGAGCTGGACATCTATCTTGATGACGAGTGGAAAGGTAAATTTCCGGTACGCATTGGCGAAGGGCCGCAGACTCGCCTGATACTGAAAAAGCGCGAGGCGCTTCAACTGGGAATTACCGGCCTGGAGTGGCTCGCCAGACACGACGACGATGAGGATATTGAGATCCCTTCATTGCTGCACGGCGGAACCTGGCGGCTGAAAATTGGCGAGATGCGCCTGGATTTAACCATCCCTCAGGCCTGGGTAGTTCGCAACGATAAAAACTGGGTGGCTCCCGAAAAATGGGATCCGGGCATTAACGGTCTCTATACCAGCTATAACCTCAACGGCTGGGCGCTGAGAGGCAAAGGCCAACAGCGGGAAACCAGCGATAGCCTGTTCCTGGCGCTGAATAGCGGGCTTAACCTGTTTGGCTGGCATCTGATCGATAATTCCGCCTGGCAGCACGATAGCGATGGCGGTAGCCGATGGAATACCAGCTCGCGCTATGTGGAAAAACCGGTGGTGGCGCTCACTTCGCTGCTCAGCGTCGGCGATATGTATAGCCGCTCCTCCAGGTTCGATAACATCGCGTTTCGCGGCGTGACCCTGCAAAAGGACAAGCAAATGCTGCCCGATAAAGAGCAGACTTACATGCCGGTGATCCGCGGAACCGCCTCGGCCAGCGCCGTAGTCAGCGTTTATCAGGATGGTCATGAGATCTATCAGATCCCGGTGCCGCCTGGCCCTTTCGCTATCCGCGATCTTATGCCTGGCGGTTCTCGTCAGGAGCTGGAAGTGCATGTGCGCTACGCCGGAGGACGAGTAGAAACCTTTACGGTGCCTTTCGCCGCGATCTCTTCCATGCTACGACCGGGAACCGATGACTTTGTGGTTAACGCCGGCCAGGTTCGCCTTAAAGGCGTGGCGGATAACACGGCCTTCTTTCAGGGGGATTACAGCCGTGGCATCAATAACTACTGGACCGGATTTGGAGGGGTACTGGCAGCATCTCATTACCAGTCAGGCGTGGTGGGCAGCGCGATTTCTCTACCAGGGATCGGGTCTATCACCGCTTCGGTCGAACAGGCTCGCTACCGGCTGAAGAGGGCGCGCAAGGGGGGTGAAAAGTATGCGCTGGCATGGAGCAAATATCTGGCGACTCGCACTAACGTGACTCTGGCGTCCTGGTACTACCGCACCCGTGATTATGCGTCGTTTCAGGATTACATCCTGAACGATCGTGATATCCCGATACGACCGGGAGGAACCCGCAGCAGTAAACAGGCAGTAAGTCTGTCGCTGACGCAGCCGCTGGGGGAAGATGGTGGACGCCTGGCGGCCGATATCTGGTTACGCCAGTATCGCGATGGCCAGCCTTCAAGCCGTCAGTACACCCTGAGCTATAGCAATCACTACAACGCTATTCACTATGTGGTGTCGTTCGGGCGTAGCGAATACAGCCATGCGG
Organism: Rosenbergiella sp. YN46; assembly: GCF_036620675.1. Lineage (NCBI taxonomy): Bacteria > Pseudomonadati > Pseudomonadota > Gammaproteobacteria > Enterobacterales > Erwiniaceae > Rosenbergiella > Rosenbergiella sp. YN46. The sequence continues at coordinate 155,878 of NZ_JAZHEE010000006.1, read as the reverse complement.
GCACCGCGATTTCAGGGGGAGCAGCGCGCCGTACCAGTGAAGAGACGCTGAATCTGTCGGTCACTGTACCGTTTTCGTTGTTCGATAATCCCGCCAGTATCGGCACCCGTAGCCGTATGGTGAATGGCCGCTACGCCACATCCAGCGTAGGAGTAAACGGAACCTATAGTGACGTGGATTACAGTCTGGAGCTGTCGCACGATCGCGAGTGGCGATCGCGCTCGGCCGATCTCTACGCTAACTGGAAGACTCGCTACGCGCAATGGAGTACCAGCATGAGCGAAGCCAGCGAGGCGCGCCAGCTCAGCATGGGCGCCAGCGGCAGCCTGCTGGCCTGGCGTGGAGGCGTACTGGCCAGCCCGGATACCGGCAACAGTTTTGTGATTGTCGATGCCCCGGGCGTGGTGGACGCCAGGATCAATGGCAGCAACGAGAATCGCACCAATCGTCACGGCCAGGCACTGGTGACCGGTGCGGTAGCTTACCGTATGAACCATTTCCAACTGGAACAGGATGAAGCCGCCATTGATAGCGCGGATATCCTGGGCAATATCGCTCATGTGGCGCCTTATGAAGGCAGCATCTCACGGGTGGCCTATCGTACCGACACGCGGCGGCTGTTCGCCTTCACATTGCAGCGTCAAAACGGCCAGCCGGTGAGCTTCGGTTCGGTACTGTATGACCGGGCCGGCAACGAGGTGGGCTATGTCGGACAGGGAGGGCAGGGCTACATCAAGGCCGATCGGCTGCCTGATGAACTCTATATCGACAAGCCCCGACAGCGTCATCGCTGTCGGGTAGTAAAACCGCAGCCGTCGGCTATCAATATTTGCCGGGACGCTCAGGGAGATAATTAATTATGTTCAGGTCTCTATTGCTATTTATCATGATGGTCAGCCTGTTTCCGGCTGTGGCCAGCGCGGACGAGGAAGATCGTGGCGTTCTGGGAAATTCCTGCGCGCCCTATGGTATTTTTATTAAGAAAAAGCGGGTACAGGAGTCGGTGAAATTCTCCAACCTGTCAAAGTCTTTTCTGAATAATAAAAAGGTCTCTTTCTCATGGCGTACCACCTGGGAAGGTAAAATGAACTGTCGCTTCGGCAGTGCCAGCGATACTTTATTTTTCTTTTCACCGTTTGGCGATAACCCTGTGTATGCGCATTTTATTAACCCTCACAATAATAATGAACAGGCGTACTGGATTAAATTTACGTCGAAAATCACCGGTGTGAAAAAGATGAATGTTTATGGCCCGCTTCCTGGCGTACGGCGCCTGGCTCGATACCAGACCGATTATACGCTGACTGCGGAGCTGCTCGATAATCCCCCCGGCCCGGAAGCCGCAGGGGTTACCAAAGTGATAAGTGACGGCATTGTTTCTCTGGTGCCGGCGGTTCTGAGTGGGCACGGCGGTGCGGATAATAGTTTCGGCAACGGCGGTAATAAATCCACTTATGGCCAGGAGGCCTGGGATGCCATGATGAATAACTATCCGTCTTCCTCATGGAATACCGATCATTTTCTGGCCTTTGAAAGGGTGTCGTTTCAGTTTGCGCCTAATCAGACCACCTGTGAGCTGGCTCATGACGTCATGGTGAATCTGAGGCCGGTTTCTATGGATGAATTACTGAAAGGCGGGATGTCCGGCGAGCGGCGCTTCACGCTCCCCATTGCCTGCGATACCCCTTCGGGAATAGATAGCGCCACGCGCAATATTCGGGTCTGGATCGCCAGTAACGACGTGCTGGGAACGGGCAGTACCGGTGATGTTATGGTGAATGACGACAGCGATGCCGAAGGCGTAGGGATCGCATTACGTAAAATCACTGGAGAACCGGTGATGATCGCCAATGGTCTTGGGCCCGCAGCCGGCGCTACAGAGTTGCTGTCCATTACCCAGGGGAGCCCGCTTCAGAGCCGCAACAATCTTCAAATGGTCGCTGGATACCGGCTTTATGATAAATCGGCTCTCAAGCCGGGCAGGGTGGTGGCGACCGCCCAGGTGATGTTCGCTTACGATTAATCCTTCTGATGCGTATCCGGACTGCCGGATACGCCTTTTCGATTTACGCGGCGCCGTGGGGGCTTATTTTTACTTCCGGCCAGAAGAACCCTTGTCCAAGGCAGGCACCCGACAGCCATGCCGTTTCCATATCTTTCTTATTTTCAATACCTTCTACCAGCGTCATTTTGCCGAAGCGTCGGGACTGTGCGATCAGCGCCGCCAGGGCGGCGGGGGAACGCCGTCGGGCATGGAATTCGTGATAGTCGATTTTGATACCGTCGAAAAGCAGTGCCAGTCGTTCAAGCTGAACGTCATATTCAGGACGATAGTCATCCAGCCACAAAGGAATCCGTGCAGCGCGTAGCGTCAGCAAATTCGCCTGCAGCGTTTTTATCGCCGCTTCGTCCATGTTCTGTAAATTTTCCGGATCCTGAAGTTCGAGCTGACTCCGGCTGGGTTGGGCAGTGATTTCCTGAATCAGCACGGGCGATGTCAGAACGGACAGCGTCATATTTTGCAGCAATTTTACCGACGGCATTAATGGCGTCAGGCAGCCCTGCTGCCAGCGCCAGAGCGCTACCAGCTCGTCGCTGCGTAGTCGCTGAAACCATTGAGTATAATCTGCCGTCTGATCTAATTCCGATAATACCTCATAGCCGTATATTTTATTCTGCTTTAAATACATAAGCGGCTGGAGCCGTATCGCAGTAATCTCCTTCATTATTAATCCCTTGTGTGGATAAGCTTGTTAGCGGGCAGCAGGTGTATGGTGGTCAGGAAACCACACTCTGCGGTACTTGTGTTTTGCAGATTTTAATTCTAATAACAGGCGTTATTGTTAGGCTACTTACAAGTGATTTTGCTTTGAATATAGTTTTTTGTTCTTGTTTTATTCTAAAAAAATAGATTTATAATCTGTTTTGTCTGGTGGGGTTAAAAGGCATGACGGGGTAGAATTATCACCGCTGATTCCGTGGTTGTGAATTATTTATTTTGCCATTGGATATTTATTCCCTTACCGAATTTTTAGGGAACCGGTTAGTTATGAATCAAATTTATGTAATTAATGACTCATTATTTTTTGATGAGGCTGCTCAGACATTGTCTCTGAATGGCGAAGATGAAAATACGTTACTGTTACCTTCTCCCGCAGTGCGGCTGTTAAGTGAGCTTATTAAAAATAATGGCAACCTGGTTTCTCGCGATGAGATTCTGTCAAGAGTCTGGGGAGAATATGGTTTTCGTGCGTCGAATAGTAATCTTAATAATTACCTGAGTATTTTACGTAAGCAGATTGCCGCGCTGGAACCGCAGGCCAATATCATTACCACCCTGCCGAAGCAGGGGGTGGTGTTCAGTGCCGATGTGACCTTATTAAATAATCCGCAATCCGGGCCCGGCGATTCGCCAGAAGCGATGCCGGATGGCGCGCCGACAGGCGCTCGATGGTGGCGCTATCTGGGGTATGGCTTGCTGGTGACGGGGGCGTTGTTGGTATTGGGGGCTCTGGGCCATCAGTTCATCAACGCTCGACGAGCGCTTCCCCTGATTCCCGTCCCTTTAAGCAACCGGGATCATTGCCATTTTTATGCGCTGCCGGACAGTATGTTACCTGAAGGGCTGGAACAGAGGGCATTGAATATTATGGGTATTCAGCTCGACTGTCAGGCTCAGCCCCTGGATGTGGTGGTTGGTTACAGCAGTCACGATAGCAGCCAACGCAGCATGACCTTTGTCGCCTGGTGTCAGCGCGGCGCCGATCGTCGCTATAACCGCTGTGAGAATGTGAAGTTACAGAGATGGAACAGCGTATGAAGTCTGTTTATATCGCGCTCTGCGCGCTGGTGATATCGCTGGGGGTTACCGGTTGGCTCTACTGGCGCCAGTCGGCGCCGTTAGATTTACGCTGTGAGGCGGAAGTACGACACACAGTGGCTCGGCCGGACGGGCAGGTGACGCTGGATGTTACCGCCACGCTTTTTATGCAGGGCAATGGTGAAGGATTCGTTAATCTGTACGGCGTGCTGTCTCACGGTCAACAAAGCTGGCTGGTGAATCGCAAGCTGTCTTTTAGCTGGCGCTATCAGCGTAGTGATAAAATCTACGATGTGCGTCTGCGTCGCGTAGAGATGAAAAACAGCCTTGATAGCGCCCCGGAACAGCTGCTTGCGCAGATCTATACACCGCATTTTTACATGGAAATACAGCGTATTGGCCCGAATGGCGTACTGCTACGCGGCCTGTCTGGCCCGTGGTTTATCTGCCGGGCCTGAGCCGTTTTTTTCGGGCTAATCGCGTAAGATAAAATAGTGGAATTGAAATATCTGATCATTATTAATTCCTTTTTAGCTTGCAATACACTTTACGCCCGGAATTATCTTTTAGTGCGTCACATCCTGCCTTTTACCCCTGATTTGCTTTATCATCAGGATAACAAATATGTAACCAGCCAGCATCGCCACTTTTGCCGCGATGCTTCAGGCCTGGCCGTGCTTTGTGAGGTGAACTGGAATCGCCTTACAGGTCAGTGTTTACCTGTCAGGAAAGGGAGAACAGATGATTCGTAAAGCTCTTTATCTAATTACGCGTGATGGTTATTTGAGTTACGGACTGAAAAAAACTTTTTCCGAAATACAATCTGGCTCATTTATTCTGGAAACTCTCCAACCGCAGGATTATCACCTGGTTAATTCGGGATACGATAAATATGATGTGTTGTACATTATGGCGGATGAGGAAGTGCTTAGGTGCATTAATTTTCACTATCCGCAACTGAGTTTTGTACTGGTGCCTTCAGTCTGCCGCCCTGATGAACTGGTCAGGATGATGAAAAACAGCAGCGGCAGCCTGAGTCATATCGAACGCAGCTACCGCTACCATAAACGCCATTACGACACGCTGTTTACCCGGCGTGAAGAGGAGGTTCTGGCGCTGATGCGCCGGGGGATGACCCCCTGCGAAATTGCCCGGACCATTAAGCGATCGGTAAAAACCGTCAGCCACTATAAGCGCCTGATTATGGAGAAAACCGGCTGTAAGTCCGATGTCCATCTGCTGCGCTTGTTGCATAACCAGATGGCGGGATAACGCCGCTGTTATCAGATTCTGCCTGTCCTCCTGAACCTGGTCCCTGGCGACCAGGCCTTTCTTCGAAAAAAAAGTGGCCCAACCAATTGCGGCCGAATCCTGATGACTTGTCGCATAACCTAAAAAATCAATACAAAACCGTTGTGTTAAATTAACAATGCATTAACTATCTGTTGCCAGAAAGCTTACAGGTCACGGTTGGCCCAACCAATTGTGAAGCACAAGTAACAGGCGCGCGCATAAACAGGATGTACCGCCGCCAAAGGACTGAAAAGAAGAACTCACCTTCTGGAGAACACACATGCAAGTCTGGCAACAAGACTACGATCCCCTTGGCAATATATGGCTTTCGAGCCTGGTGGCCGTTATCCCTATCGTCTTTTTCTTCTTTGCTCTGATAAAACTCAAGATGAAAGGGTACATCGCAGGCACTCTGACCGTTGTCCTGGCGCTGCTGGTGGCGCTGTTCCTCTATCGTATGCCGGTAGCCTACGCTTTTGCTTCGGCGATTTACGGCTTCCTGTACGGTCTGTGGCCCATTGCCTGGATCATTATTGCCGCGGTCTTCGTCTATAAGATCTCGGTTAAAACCGGGCAGTTTGACATTATCCGTAGCTCGATCCTTTCCATAACACCCGATCAGCGACTGCAAATGCTGATTGTTGGCTTTTCATTCGGGGCCTTCCTGGAAGGGGCCGCCGGTTTCGGCGCACCGGTCGCGATCACTGCGGCGCTACTGGTGGGGCTGGGTTTTAAGCCGCTCTATGCGGCGGGGCTGTGCCTGATTGTTAACACCGCGCCGGTGGCTTTTGGCGCTATGGGGATCCCGATTATCGTCGCCGGTCAGGTGACGGGGCTGGACAGCTTCCAGGTGGGGCAGATGGTCGGTCGTCAGCTCCCCTTTATGACCATGATTGTGCTGTTCTGGATCATGGCGATTATGGATGGCTGGCGCGGCGTGAAGGAGACCTGGCCGGCGGTGCTGGTTGCCGGTGGTTCATTCGCCATCGCCCAGTATCTGAGCTCTAACTTCATTGGCCCTGAACTGCCGGATATTATCTCGTCGCTGGCGTCACTTTGCTGCCTGACGCTGTTCCTGCGCCGCTGGCAGCCGAAACGCATCTTCCGTTTTAACGATGTGGGCGCATCGGTGACCGATCAGACGCTGGCGCGGGGCAACTACACGCTGCGTCAGGTAATACGCGCGTGGTCGCCGTTTCTGTTTCTGACGGCGACGGTCACCCTGTGGAGCATACCGCCTTTCAAAGCGCTGTTTACCGCCGACGGCCCGCTGGCGGGGTGGGTGGCCAGCGTTTCGGTGCCCTGGCTCGATAACCTGGTGGCCCGTATGCCGCCGGTGGTGGCGGAAAGCACCCCCTATGCGGCCGTCTTCAAATTCGACTGGTTTTCGGCGACCGGCAGCGCCATTCTGGTGGCGGCATTGCTCTCTGTCGCCTGGCTGCGCATGAAGCCGAAAGCGGCGCTGGAAACCTTCGGTGAAACTCTGAAGGAGCTGGCGCTGCCCATCTACTCTATCGGCATGGTACTGGCTTTCGCCTTTATTTCTAACTATTCGGGGCTCTCTTCGACGCTGGCGCTGGCGCTCTCTCATACCGGCAGCGGCTTTACCTTTTTTTCGCCGTTCCTGGGGTGGTTGGGGGTGTTTCTGACCGGGTCTGATACTTCGTCGAACGCGCTGTTCGCCGCCCTGCAGGCTACCGCCGCGCAGCAGATTGGCGTGTCGGATCTGCTGCTGGTGGCCGCCAATACCGCCGGGGGCGTAACCGGGAAGATGATATCGCCGCAGTCCATCGCCATTGCCTGCGCCGCAGTGGGTCTGGTGGGTAAGGAGTCGGAGCTGTTCCGCTTTACCGTTAAACACAGTCTGATCTTCACCTGCATGGTAGGCGTACTGGTGACGCTTCAGGCTTACTGGCTAACCTGGATGATTCCGTGACAGAAACCGTAACGCGGCGCCTTGTGGACCTGACGGTCGAACGTATCAGGGGGCTGATTGAAGAACGACAGCTGGAGGCGGGCATGCGCCTGCCTTCCGAACGATTACTGGCCGCAGAACTGGGCGTTTCACGTAACACGGTGCGTGAAGCGCTGCGTGAACTGCGCAGTACCAACGTGGTGGTGAGTCGCCGGGGCGGCGGCTCTTATGTGCGCTGGCAACCGGAACCCTGGTCGGAAAGCCATATCGTTCAGCCACTGCGGGGGCTAATGGCGGGCGATCCTGATTATCGTTACGATATTCTGGAAGCGCGTCACGCCATTGAGGCCAGCACGGCCTGGCACGCGGCGCTACGCGCCACCGAAGCCGATAAAGAAAAACTGCGCTACTGCTTCGACGCCACCCTTAAGCTTAAAGACAGCGACGATCCCGATCTGGCGGCCCAGGCGGATGTACGCTTCCATCTGGCGATTGCCGAAGCCTCTCATAACCTGGTGTTGCTGCAAACCATGCGCGGCTTCTTTGAACTGCTGCAATCGTCGGTGATGCAAAGCCGCCAGCGGATGTATACCCGACCGCCGATCTTCGCGCAGCTAACCGAACAGCATCATGCGCTGCTGCAGGCGATTCTGGACGGCTCCCCGGAGCGTGCGCGGCGCGAGGTTCAGGAGCACCTGGCTTTTGTTTACACCACCATCAAAACCCTCGACGAAGAACAAGCCCGGCAGGCCCGTGTTACGAGACTACCGGATGATGAAGTTAACAGTAAGGATTTTCCGTCATGATTATTTCCGCTGCCAGTGATTACCGCGCCGCGGCGCAGCGCGTGCTGCCGCCTTTCCTGTACCACTATATGGATGGCGGTGCCTACGCTGAATATACCCTGAAGCGCAACGTAGAGGATCTGGCGAGCGTCGCGCTGCGTCAGCGTATTTTGCGCAATATGTCGGATCTCAGCCTGGATACCCGGCTGTTCGATGAACGGCTGTCGATGCCGGTGGCGTTGGCACCGGTGGGGCTGTGCGGTATGTACGCCCGGCGCGGCGAAGTGCAGGCCGCCCGGGCTGCGGCGGCGAAAGGGATCCCTTTTACGCTCTCTACCGTTTCGGTGTGCCCCATTGAGGAGGTGGCGCCGGCCATTAACCGACCGATGTGGTTCCAGCTTTATGTACTGAAGGATCGCGGTTTTATGCGCAATGCATTGGAACGCGCCAAAGCTGCGGGATGCTCGACGCTGGTCTTTACCGTCGATATGCCGACCCCGGGGGCCCGCTATCGCGATGCTCACTCCGGCATGAGCGGCCCTAACGCCGCGATACGTCGTTACTGGCAGGCGGTCACGCATCCTCAGTGGGCCTGGGATGTCGGCCTGAACGGGCGCCCTCATGACCTGGGCAATATTTCTGCCTACCGTGGGCATCCTACCGGTCTGGAGGACTATATCGGCTGGCTGGCGAAAAATTTCGATCCCTCCATTTCGTGGAAGGATCTGGAGTGGATTCGCGAATTCTGGGACGGGCCAATGGTGATTAAAGGCATCCTCGATCCAGAAGACGCCAGAGACGCGGTGCGCTTCGGCGCCGATGGCATTGTGGTATCTAACCATGGCGGTCGTCAGCTCGACGGCGTGCTTTCTTCCGCCCGGGCGCTACCAGCGATTGCTGACGCGGTGAAGGGCGATCTGACTATCCTTGCTGATAGCGGCATTCGTAACGGGCTGGATGTGGTGCGGATGATCGCACTGGGGGCCGATACCGTGCTGTTGGGGCGCGCTTTTCTGTATGCGCTGGCGACCCACGGCCAGGCGGGTGTTGAAAACCTGCTGACGCTAATCGAAAAAGAGATGAGGGTGGCCATGACCCTGACGGGTGCGAAATCCATTGCGGAAATTACCCGTGACTCGTTGGCCCGGGCGCCGGAACTGAGCGCGATGGAATAATCTCCATTGTTTTACGCGCATCGCTGCCATCATTCGGTACGGTGCGCTTTTTTATTTTTATTCGATACCAGAGATTAAAAAGCGCGATACCACAAAATACCCGGTCATTATCCTGGCTGTCGCCGTCTGAGATTTATCTGTTTCATACGGAGAGTGGTGCCGTGATGCATTAAACGCACGTTTTGTCTATGACTTTTATTTTTCCCTTTAAAAGCAGATAAAAACGTATTTATCGGTTTTTTAAGATGAATTTTCATAGCTTTTAGCGGTGGGATCGCGTAGGCTGGCGCCCTCTAATTACACAGGAAATGCTTATGGCGTATCATCGATAAAGTAATAACACTTCATCTTTTCTAATGAAAATTACCTGTCCGCAATGCAGTAAAGCCTCCGAACATAGCGCGCCGCGCGTCCAGAAAAATAAAAAATTAATCTGCCCGTTTTGTAATGCCCTGTTCAGTAAATCAGAGACCTGATTTTCGTTAATCGAACGTCGTTAAATGTTATTTTCCCGCTCCCTGATGTCGTGAATTTTTTTTGACGCCTGCGCAAAGGTGACAATAGCGTTAGGGCATTTGGTTGCCGAAAAAATGGGACCTGGTAAAGGCCCCATTCTTTTATTCCCGCACGCGGTTTATTCGCTCAGGCGATAGCGTTCAAGCCAGTGGGCGTATGGCGCGGGCAGAACCCAGGTGGGGCGCTCGACCTTAAGCTGCTGCGCCAGGCGCAGGGTGTAATGCGGATCGGCCAGGAAGGCGCGGCCGATCATCACCAGATCGAGGTCGTGGGTTGCCACGCAGCGTTCAGCATTCAATGCGGCATCGAAACCCCAGGCCGACGCCACCGGCAAACTGGCTTCATCGCGCACCCGACGCACCACCGGAGCCAGGAAGGCCGGCCCCCAGGGGATTTGCGCTTTTGGAGTGGAAAAACCGATGCTGACGCTCAACAGATCCAGACCACCCTGGCGCATCTGACGGGTTAACTGGATCGACTCGGCCAGCGTCTCTTCATCCCGCCCGTCATATTCAATCACGCCAAAGCGCGCGGTCAGCGGCAAATTTTCCGGCCAGACGCCGCGAACTGCCTCAAGGGTTTCCAGCAGGAAACGGCTGCGTCCAGCCAGCGAGCCGCCGTATTCGTCATCGCGCAGGTTAGAGTGGATTGAGAAGAAACTCTGGGCCAGATAGCCGTGAGCGAAGTGTAGCTCCAGCCACTCAAACCCGGCATCCCGGGCGCGTTTTGCGGCGGCGGCGAAGTCGGCGGTGACCCGGTGGATCTCTTCCTGGCTCATGGCCTTTGGCACCTTCGGCAGATTTTCGCCAAAGGCGATGGCGGAAGGCGCCAGGGTCTGCCAGCTGCGCGGATCGCTGTCCGCAATATGGTCGTCGCCCTCCCAGGGCTTGTTAGCGCTCGCTTTGCGCCCGGCGTGGGCAATCTGAATGCCGGGAACCGCCCCGGCGGCTTTGATATCGCGGGCAATCTGAGCCAGCTTTTCCGCTTGCTCGTCGTTCCAGATCCCCAGGCAGGCGGGGGTGATCCGTCCTTCCGGCGATACCGCTGTCGCTTCGACGATAACCAGACCTGCGCCGCCCCGGGCCAGACCCGCGTAATGGATGCGGTGCCAGTCATTGGCCACACCCTCTTCGGCGCTGTATTGACACATGGGTGGAATGGCTACGCGGTTGCGCAGCGTGACGTCTTTTAGCTTAAAAGGTGTAAAAAGTGCGGACATAGTATTCCCTACAGGTTAATAACCAGCTTGCCGCTGAAGCTGCGCTGCTTAAGCGCTTCGAGCTGTGCGGGTAGGCTGGCGAAGTTATGCACCAGTATAGATTCGCCGTGTAGCGCGCCATCGGCCAGCGCTTCCAGCAGCCGTTCGCCCTGACGGGTAAGCCGTTGCCAGTCATGGTCGTCGCCGTGGAAATGCAAGGCGCCCAGGGCGACTTCGTGCAGTGAAAGCGCGCGGCCAAACGGTGGGCAGGGCCAGTCGGTGCTGCGATCCTGGATGCTGATAAGATGCCCGTTGGCGCGCAGCGCTTCGCCCATCCGCAAACCGTGTTCGCCGTTAACGGCATCGAAAACCGCGAAGTAGCGGTGGCGTAGCGTTTGCGGAAAGAGGGCGTCGCTCGCCAGCGGGCCGGGATGCCAGGCGCTGGCGCCCAAATCCAGCAGACGTTCGCGATGGCGTGCATTGCACATGACCTCAATGATAAAACCGCGCTGGCGAGCCAGTTGTGTCAACCAGTGCCCTACCGAGCCGCCGGCACCGCTTATCAAAATACGTTCACCCGGGCGGGCGGGAATTTTTTCCAGCGCCTGCCAGGCGGTAAGCCCGGGGCAGGGGAAGGCTGCGGCGCGTACGTCATCCAGCTCAGCGGGAATACGCATAACGGCGCTGACGGCCAGCGGCGTATGGGTGGCGAAGCTGCCATGGCGCTTAAGGCTCTGATGATAGGCCACTCGCTGACCAGTCCAGTGTTCCGGGACACCTTCTCCCACGGCGACGACCACGCCTGCGCCATCCACACCCGGGATGCTATCCAACTGGCTGTCGAGCACTTTCCAGTCCACCGGATTCAGCCCAATGGCGCGGTTATGCACCAGAACTTCGCCGGGCGCCGGCGCCGGCAGCGGCAGGATCTCCTGAGTCAGCGCCTGTGGCCCTGCGCCTCCGTGCCACAGCCAGGCCTGATAGCTATCGTTCATTGTCTCTCCTGTCACCGGTTTTTTATCGTACCTTGATAGTCGCGCTAAACGGGTATAATGAAAATAGCGATTTGGTTATATCAATTATAAGAGTTCGTTATGTACAACCCGCACTGGTTACGATCGTTTCAGGCGCTGACCGAAACCGGCAGTTTTACCCGCGCCGCCGAGCAGCAGGGCATTACCCAGGCGGCGGTCAGTCAGCATATTCGCCATCTGGAAAATCAGCTGGGGCCGCTTCTGGTGCGTAAAACCCGCCAGTTGGATTTGACGCCAGCTGGCAAGGCGCTGCTGGAATACTGCCAGGAGCTCGATCGTGCCAGTCGCCGGCTGAACCTGCGGCTGACCGAAGGTGAGTCGGATAAAGGGGAGGTAACCATTATCACCCCTGGCAGTATTGGCCTGATGATCTTTGCGCATCTGCTGTCGTTGCAAAGTGCCAGCCCCGAACTGGTGATGCGCCACCGTTTTGCGCCGGACAGCGAAGTACTGGAAGCCGTGGTGCAGAATCGTTATGAAATAGGCGTGATGAGCGTCCATCCGAACGATCCGCGCATTCAGGCTACCCGCTTTACCGAAGAGCCGCTGGAGCTGGTGGTACCCGGCAGTCATGAAGGCGATGACTGGGATGGCCTGATGGCGCTGGGATTTATTGATCATCCCGACGGCCAGTCGATGGCAATGCGACTGCTGAGTCGTCGCTTTCCGGGGTGTTCCGGCCTGGGCCAGTTGCCGGTAAGCGGCTTTAGCAATCAGGTCGGGCTGATTCTTGAATTCGTAGCCCGGGGCCTGGGATTTACGGTTATCCCACGCTATGCGCGTCAGGCCTTTGGTCAGCAACAGGCTATTCGGGTGCTGGACTGCGGCGTACGGGTGGTGGATACCCTGTGGCTTATCCAGCGTGCGGAATGGCCGCTCTCCCGACGCGCTCGTCGGGTGGTGGCGTCGCTTTCCCGGTTGCTGGAAGGCCAGCAGCCAATGTAGCTGCTTACTGTGCCAGCTTATCCAGCAGTAGGCGGCGGCACTGAGTTTCGTCACGGCGAGCGATATGCTGCTGCTCTTTATTCAGTTTTTTCCAGGCGCCCAGAACTTCGCTGGCGGCCTGACGGTTAAAGCGCTGGCGGCCCGCTCCTGGCCGGCTGCTTTCTACAGCGGTCTGCAGACTCTCGCTGGTAGCGCTGCCCGCCGACGCGCGGCAATATACCGAGACGTACCAGGCCTGCTCCCGGGGATCCGGCTCCGGCCGCCAGAACAGGAATACCATTATGGTAAGTAGCAGTATGGGAAGAAAAAATTTGAACAGTGCGCTTTTTTTCGTCATGTTTTCAGTCCTGAGTCTGACAATGGGTCCCTGTGGACAGTAAAACCCTCCCCGGGGAATAAAGCAAAAGATGAAGGAGAGGTTATGGCCGAACGGTCGCTGCTGCGCTGGTGTTCGATGCTGGGAGTTTCCGCCGTCCTGATGGCTGTACTGGAGTGGCTAAGTATACCCGCAGCGATTCTGATGGGAGCCATGCTTGCCGGGATTATTTTTAGCGTACTGGATCGGCCGGTCAGGATATCTAAGCCCCTGTTTTCACTGGCTCAGGCGGTAGTGGGGGCAATGATCGCCCGGGCAATTCCGCTGGAGATTTTTCAGGAGATGGCGCGTCAGTGGCCGCTGTTTTTGGGGTCTATCTTTTCGGTAATCGCTATCAGCCTGGTTCTGGGCTGGCTGCTGGCCAGACTTAAAGTGTTGCCTGGCTCCACCGCTATTTGGGGCTCTTCCCCTGGTGGCGCTTCGGCCATGACGCTAATGGCCGAAAGCTTTGGCGCCGATGTGCGGCTGGTGGCGTTTATGCAGTATCTGCGGGTGGTGGTGGTGGTGCTGATCGCCACGCTGGTGACCCGCTTTTGGGGCGGGCTGGAAAGCGCTCCCGCCCCCGAGTCGCAGCCTTTTTTTCCGACGCTGGATAGCGGGCATTTCGCCATGACGCTGGGGCTTATTGCCCTGGGCTTTGGTCTGGCGAGGCTTTTACGGCTGCCTGCAGGGCCTATGCTGATAACGCTGGTGCTGGGGGTAGTGATGCAGGATAGCGGTCTGTCGCCGATTATTCTGCCGCCCTGGCTGCTGCTTATTGCATGGACGCTGGTGGGCTGGAGCATCGGCCTGCGCTTTAACCGGGAGATTTTACGTCACGTAGCCCGGGCTTTTCCGCGAGTGCTGCTCTCAATTTTCTGCCTGGTGCTGCTGTGCTGCGGCCTGGCCTGGGGACTGGTTCATTTCGCCGGCATCGATCCGCTTACCGCTTACCTGGCGACCAGCCCGGGAGGCGCGGATTCCATGGCGATTATCGCGGCGGACGGGCAAGTGGATATGCCATTTGTGATGGCGATGCAGACCGGGCGCTTTTTGATTGTACTGATGGTGGGGCCGCCGCTGAGCCGCTTTGTCGCCCGGCGCCTGGAACCCGCGCCGGGCGGATGATTAATGCACAGGAACCTGCACCCAGGAACAGGCAATCATCACCTGAAGGCCATCGCCAGGTCGAACCCAGCAACTATCGTAGAGGGGGTCGGAAGAGGGCTCCTGACGCCAGGCCAGAATGCCCTGTTGATTAAGACGGATCATTACCTGATCCAGCGTATCGCCCTGGCGTAACGCCTCTGTGGCCTGCTGAATTGGCAGCGGCAGGGGATCATCCGGGCACAGAATCGCGATACCGGCCAGCTGCCGGTGCGTCTTACATACCATAGAACCGGAACCTCATATTTACCAGATAACAGAAAATAGCAGAGGATAAAGACTGTTAGCTGATTTTAACTGTTTATCCGCCAGGGGCAACCGGTATGGCGCATATCTGGAATCTATTTCGAGCAAACAAACAGCGGCGAATAGAGATTGCCGATAATAATGCCGTTGTCCGGCGTATATCTGATCTTCACCAGCCGCTTCTGATGCAGACCAATCCCCAGCAGATAGCGTTCAAAAGTGCCGGGAGGCACGTTATCCAGTCCGTAGCGCAAGACTTCGACGATCTCGATTTCATACATCGTGTTGCGTACCCGTCGCCATTTAAAACTCTCCTGGCGGGAAACGGCATACTGCCCCTGCGGGGTGGTGACGTTGCCGGCCAGATTAAAATCGCCCCGGCCATTGGGAGCGAAGTGAACCGCCACCAGCGAATCCAGGGTAAAAGTATTATTGCCCCGCTTATCTTCCATGGTCAGGTTACCCTGACAGTCAATATTCAGATATGCCTGCTGACGATACAGCAAGAGCGTGGTCAGCAGAATGACGAGGTTAATGGCGACAAACAGCAAAATGGTACGGCGCAGTGTCAGGCTCATAATCACCACTCGTAGTAATACTGGGTATGGCAGGTCACCGCTTTACCGGCGTTGCGGACACAGCGGGTAAGGACGACCCTGCCGCCTTCGCCGTAGAAAATGCTGTCCTGCACGAAGAAATAGAAAACGGTATTGGGCTGGCAGGAAGGGAGCCTGACCTTTTGCAGTATGCGGTGCGCCATTGATATAGCCTCTTCATGCCAGGCTTCGGGAAGCGGGCGCAGCGTATAGATAGGGCACTGGCCGATTTTGGTCAGGGGCAGCGCATCCACCCGGGATTCGGCGCTGTCCACCAGTAGTTTCCCCATGCCGAAGGCGAAGTTGATAAGCGTAAGCAGTATCAGCAGCGCCGGCCATAACCAGCGTTTCTTTTTCGGCTTCGGGCGGGGCTTTGGTAACCCGACGGCAGGTAAGTCATCGTCATCGGACTGGCGCTGTACGCTCAGCTCTGGATTAAGCATAAAGCCGATTTTTGGCACGGTAATGATGAACTGGTGCTCGGGAGCAAAAACCGCCAGGGTCTTACGCAGAATGCTGATGTACTGATTCAGCGAGCTATTGGAGCCGCGCAGACCGCGAACGTCCCAGACTTCGCTTAAAAAAGTTTCGCGCTCAATGGCGATGCCGTGACGCGTCACCAGTAACGACAGAATGGCATTAGCGGTGGCGGTAAGCGTGACGAGTTCTTCTTCGCGCCCGGGCTGCATTAATACGCCGTCTTCCGGGCGATAAATTAAGGCGTTTGCTATCAGATATTTCATTAAACGTTCCGTCACAGAAGAATCGGACACGGGCAGAGGTGAATATGCGGCTTCAATGAGAGTCAGCTAATGGATGTGCTATGGCAAGATTATACTCTGGTTGCGCTTATAACACAGCCGTTGATTTCGACTCTATCACATCAATAGGTAATTTCTTAATGGCATTGTGTGACACAGTGACTCATCCCGCAAGCGGGAGATGTACCTGGCTGTAGGGATGGGGGGTGAGGTTTTTTTCTGTGTTGGGAACTGCCCTTTCATCACTTTTCCTTTAGAAGGCAACGGTCAGCTGCAACAGCCGACCGCTGAGTAACATGGAGTGTTAACCTAATACAGCGTAACGACTCCCGTCTGAGTATCAAAAGGAAAAGGACGGAACCTCAGGATGATTCCTGATGATGTAGCAATATCGATAATATTCTGTTTGAATTAATTGTCAGTATTGATTTGTGACAGTGAATTTTTATTTAAGAGGTTAACTTTCACCCGCTAAAAATAACGAGCTATGAATAACATGTCATTATTAAATAGCAATTAAACAAACTGCGTTATTCTTGACCAGAGATCGGCGTTAGAGTGGCAGCGCATCTTCTGCATGGCGTTACGCTTATGTCCGTTAATCGTCTTCGGCGATTTATTGAGTATGCGGGCTATCTCCTGTGCCGTAACGCCGCGGCTGATGGATAAACAGACCTGCCATTCGGAACGGGTCAGGTGAGGGCCGCGGCGCTTTTTTTCCACAGGCGCGTTAATTTGCGCCAGCAGTTCGGCGAGCGGTAGATTATCGGGTAATACCCGTACATCTTTGGGTACCAGCAGCTTAAGAGTGTCTACCTGGCTTGCTTCAGCAATTAACACCCGGCGCAGATCTTTTCCAGGCTGTTTTCCCAGCCCGTCCAGTGCGGAAAGCGAAGGTGACGATATCCAGGTAAAGAGCGGGCGGGCAGGCAGAAGCCAGCTCAGTGATATACGAGTACCGACCCACAGATAGTAATTTTCGCTAAAAACATAAATCAGAGTTTTTGGCTGCGTAGTCATGGTCAATATTGGATCCTGAATAAATACTGGTTGTTCCACAGGGATGCATAATTCCCAGAGGATGCTGAGATTCAATACCCGGTAATGGGGCATCGATTTACGAAATATCTGCCGCGTTTTTTTTCCGATCTGCGGATATTTTCAGTTAATGGTAATACCTGTTTCAGCTGCATTGTCAGATGCCAGACGGGAGGTGCCGGCAGGCCTCTGGAAACTGGAGACTATTCTGATACGTCAGGAGAGGATGGGATAGATATAAATGAAATGACGCAATATAAAGAATTAAATTCAGGTTTTTAATTTTTTATAGTTTTTTATTCTGATTTGTAGGGCCAGATAGTTCTCGGGCCGGTACCCTCAGGTTAGTGAGCGTACTGCAAGATGTCGCCCTGCCATCCTTTTTGTGCATAGTTGTTCAGATCATCGATCCTTTTTACCGGTTGACCTGCGCTAAAATTAATCGCTTTCATATTTACCTGGACTTGAGAGGCGGCAAAGGTGGACTTAAAGTGATATTCACCGTGGCTCAGATCGGAAACTGTGGGCCAGTAAGTCCCGATTCCCTTATTGTACTGCGGCTGTTTACTGTACTTCTGATATATATCCGATACTTTCTGTTCGTCGGGCTCTGCCGGTATACCGACAGGATAGGCCACGCTGTTAACGACCGAGAGTGCAAACCCCTGAGCCTGATTTTTATTATCCGGTTGAGGCAGGTTTTTCAGGTTATAACTGGCGCGAACTAAACGCTGCTCGGCATCCAGACCTCCAGGAATCTGATTACGATCGGCATTTTTATATTTCGCCAGATTCTCCAGTTTTTTTTATAGGAGGGGGGGGTAGTTATTACCCGATAAGATTTATCATGATAAATATGAACCTGGCCATTATCGATTTCAATAATGGCGGAATCATCGCTGAGATCCTCAATAGCGATATGTTTGGTATCAGTAGCGTAATCCACCGGCAATTTTTTGGCTACCAGCCGTACGTCATGTTGAATTCCTTTCACGGCTTCATCCACCGTCGCGTAGTTATCCAGGATATAGCTCAGCCATGCACGGCTTTCGAGTACCGGTTTGTCCCGATTGTCCTGCTGTTGCTGGCTGCCGTTCATATAAAACAGGGTATGACCGGCCAGCCCTTTTTCATTCATCCCGTCCATAGGGAAAACGTTATCTGCATAGATGGCTACGCTTCCATAGCGGCTGGTCCAGTGGGCCACATTGTCACCATCGCCGCCATCGTGTTTCACGCCACGAGATTTCCTGCTGCGCCTGCGTAGCAGTCTGGAAGCGAGTCAGATTCGGCTGGAGCCGATTCCTGGCGAACGGATTGAGGCGGAGAGCTGGCTGGAGCAGGGGCGTGCTGATGTCGGTCTCTTTCAGGTGATGAACCGTTCGATTAACGATCGCCTGCACTGGCGGGCTATAGGTAATATTTCGCTGGCGGTCTATGCCCGGGAGGATTTCTTCCCCGCCGGAAAGGTATCGCAGTTTCATCTGGCCTCTCGCACCCAGCTAATGCCGTTTC
This sequence comes from Rosenbergiella sp. YN46, assembly GCF_036620675.1. NCBI lineage: Bacteria > Pseudomonadati > Pseudomonadota > Gammaproteobacteria > Enterobacterales > Erwiniaceae > Rosenbergiella > Rosenbergiella sp. YN46. The sequence goes on along the minus strand of NZ_JAZHEE010000006.1, from coordinate 137,519 downwards.
TGGATCTTCCGGAGTGGCTGATGCGGCGTTTGCAGATTGCCGACGATATTCTGCGGGTCAATCAGCAGGATATGTTGCAGGCACTGCTGTGTACGGGGGAAGGCTGGGCCTGGTTACCTGAGCATATGAATGCTGATAGCTGGCCTGGGGTGGTGCGGGTGAATACTGATATGGGGGATGGCGTCATTTCCCAACTTATGGTGGCTCTGTGGAAACCGGGAGAGCTGGCACCGCCCGTGCTGACTAAACTGCTGGCCGCCTTTAACCAGGCATGGCCAGCGGCGGATTAGCGATGGTGGCGATAATCGCGATCGCCTCTGTCGCCCCTATCGTAATCGCCATGGTGGTGCTGAGGCGGTGGACGGTGGCCGTCGCGATGATGATAGTCACGATCGTGATAAACGCAGCCGCTGAGCGCGCCAAGCGCAACCAGCACAACTAAGCTGTAAAGCTTCTTCATTAATAACTCCATGATAGCGCCGGGAAAATAACCGGCCATGGCGTTATCATCCACGAAACTTTGTCCTGGCGAACATAAGTTTATTCCGAGTTGTCCGGCGGCGGGGTATTCGCCAGAGTGTCGATCCGCGTCGGCGATAGCGGTTCGCGGGGAACCGATAGCGGCCAGCCCCACAGCCAGCGCGCCGCCGCGCCGCAGATGCGTCCCTGGCAGGCGCCCATACCGCAGCGATGCTGCATTTTGGCATTATACCAGTCTGGCGCGTCGCCGATAGCTCCGGTAGCAACCTCTTCGCAGCGGCATAGCAGGCTTTCCGGGGTGCAGATTTCGCCAAGCTGTGGCGTTAGCGTAAATGCGCTTTCCGCAGCCCGTGCGAAGCGTCGCCACCGTTCGCGGCGGGCAAAGCCGCTACGCGCCCGGGCGACGTCTCCGGCGGCGGCGTAACCGGCGATAGTACCTTCGGCCAGCGCCAGTTCGCTGCCTCCCACGCCGGTGCATTCGCCGGCGGCGAAGATATCGGGAATGCCGGTTTGCTGATAGTCATCCACGGCGATGGCCGTGCCCGTCAGCGGACAGCCAAATAGCAGGGCGGGTTCGATATTGGGGATCAGGCCGTAGCCGGTAGCCAGACGATCGCAGGTCAGTTCCCGTTCGCCACCTGCGTGACGGATGCGCACCGCCGTCAGACGATCGTCGCCCAGAGCGGCGCTGACCTGGCTGGCGGGACGCCAGCGATAATCCGCCAGTCCCACCAGTTGCCTGACTTTTTCCGGCCAGCGCCACAGTCCGGCGCCGAATTTCAGGGCGCGGTGCAGCGGCGTCTGCTCTATGATGGCGACGACTTTGCCGCCAGCCTGACGCACGCTGGCAGCCGTCGCCAGCAGCAGCGGGCCGCTGCCGGCAATGACAATCCGCTCGCCGGCTACGGAAAGCCCCTGTTTAAGCAGTGCCTGAAGCCCGCCTGCGCCAGTTACGCCGGGCAGCGTCCAGCCGGGGAAGGGGAGCTGAAGCTCCCGGGCGCCGCAGCACAGAATCAGTCGCCGCCAGTGAAGGATACCGCTGTCGTGCCCGCGTTCGTACTGCAGGGTGCGGGGCTGCGGGCAGGCGATGAAGCGGGCGCCGTTCAGCACCCTGATGTTGGGGTTTTCGCTCACCGCAGCGCGTAGCTTTCGGGCCGTTTTCGGCAGACTGACTCCCGGGCCGTCGCGCCAGATCTGGCCGCCAGGAACGGGATTATCATCAAGAAGCGTCACCTTTCGGCCGCTGGCGGCAGCGCCAAGTGCCGCCGCCAGACCGGCCGGGCCGGCGCCGAGAATCGCAATATCGCAGCGCAGTTCATCCATGTTTTTCGCTCCTTAATTCCGCCTCGCGCTCCACCCGCATTCCGGCGCGGCATGGAGTCTGACAGGCCAGACGCCGTCTACCGTCGATGGTGATACGGCACTCCTGGCAGACGCCCATACCGCAGAACGGCGGGCGCGGCTGGCCGCTGATGGAAAGCCGCGCTGCAGGAAACGAGGTGAGGGACAGCGCCGCGGCAACGCTGGTGCCATCGACGACCGTTATCGCTACGCCATCGATGGTCAGGCTAATCGTCTGCGTCATGGATTTACCTCTTGTTGATTCAGCCGTGATGCCAGCCAGGGGGCGGCATCGATATCTGTTGCGTTACCGGCTATCAGATCGGCCAGCAGCCAGGCGGTACCCGGTGCGGTGGTGACGCCCAGCCCTTCATGCCCCAGCGCCAGCCAGACGCCGGGGCGGTGCGGATGCGGCCCCAGCAGCGGCTGGCCGTCCGGCGAGGCGCTACGAAAGCCGCTCCAGCAGCGAATTAGATTGAGCTCCCCAAGCCAGGGCAGAAAGTCGCAGGCGCGGCGCAGCATGGCAGCCAGCAGGTCGGGATCGAGCCGGGGATCGCGGTTGTCGTATTCCCGGGAAGAGCCGATCAATAGCTGCCCGGTCGGGCGCGGCTGAAGGTTAAACGCGACCGACTTCCCTGTCGCCGCGTGAGCGCTGGCGCCGTAACCCAGTTCCACCAACTGGTGGTTAAGGCGGGGAGGGTAGCGATCGGTAATGGCGAGTTGCCCTTTTTTAATGCGCAGCCACTGCTCTTCCAGCAGCGCGTTAGCGCCGTCGGCGCAGGCAAGCAGGATGACAGGCGCCTGTAGTCGACGGCCATCACGCAACAGCACCCGGGGTTCTTCCAGCGTGACGACTTCGCCGGTGATATGGGTCAGGCGCTCTCCGGCCTGCTCAATAAACCAGCGCGCCACCTTTGGCGCATAGAGGATGCCATCGCCCGGCACCCACAGGCCCCCGGCCAGCCCGTTACCCAGCGCAGGCTCCCGGGCGGTAAGGGCGGCGGCGCTTAGTGGTTCGCTGCGGACCTGGAAATCCGCCAGCCGCTGCCGTTTGCGCAGCGCTTGTTCCATCTCGTCCGGCCGCTGCGCCAGCCACAGGGTACCGCAGTCGCGCCAGGCGCAGTCGTCAGGGAGCCGGGGGAGGATATCGCGCCACAGCGCCAGCGACCAGGTCGTTAATGCCAGTTCGGCGGGATTATCGTCCATACAAACCAGATGCCCCATGCCAGCGGCGGTGGCTCCGGGGCGTCCGTTATCCACCAGCGTCACGCGCAGCCCGCGGTGGGCCAGGCGCCAGGCGCAAGCGCTGCCGACGATGCCCGCGCCGACGACGATAGCGTCCGGGGCATTCACAGTTGGATACCCCAGCGGAAGGGGTCGCGCTGGTCAAACAGCAGCCGGGTGTCGGCACAAACCCAGGCCGAGCCGCGGATGGTTGGTACTATCTGTTGACCCTGGCGGCGGTAGCTGGCGCTGAATTGGCTGCCGATGACGCTGGCCTGGCGCCAGAGCTGGCCCGGAGCAAGAAGGCCGTCTTCGGCCAGGCAGGCCAGCTTGGCGCTGGTGCCGGTGCCGCAGGGAGAGCGATCCCAGGCCAGGCCCGGGCAGAGTACGAAGCTACGGCTGTCGGCATCGGGATCCGCCCCGAACAGCTCGATATGGTCGATAACGCCGCCGTCGGCGCCGCGGATCTGCGCCTGCTCCAGCCCCTGACGTACCGCGGTGGCGAAGTCGGTGAGCGCCGCCAGGCTGGCGGTATCGATGTTCAGGGGATGATCGCTTATCAGGAAGAACCAGTTACCGCCCCAGGCGATATCGCCGCTGATATCGCCATAGCGGGTGGCGACCCGTACTCCCTGACGCCAGCGCCAGGCGGGAACGTTTTCCACCGAAACGCTGTTATCGTCGTGAAGCGTGGCGCGAACGTCACCGACCGGCGTCTCAATGACATGCTCTCCCGGGCCGATTTTTTTAAGCCAGGCCAGAGAGGCGATAAGCCCGATGGTGCCGTGGCCACACATTCCCAGAAAACCGCTGTTATTAAAAAAGATCACCCCCGCCGTGGCGGCAGGACTGGTCGGACGACACAGCAGGGCGCCCACCATCACATCACTGCCGCGCGGCTCCAGAATCACGGCCTGGCGCAGGTAATCAAAGCGTTCAGCAAAGCGATCGCGCTGTTGTGCCATGGTGCCCGGGCCCAGATCTGGAAAGCCATCCACAATCAGTCGGGTAGGTTCGCCGCCGGTATGTGAATCGATAATACGCAAAAAAGCGGGGGCGCTGTTCATCAGGCAACTCCTGAATTGTTAACGATGTGTTGATTTATGCTGAATGAAGAAATGGCGTCCGGGCTTGATGATTTTCATAACGTGTAATAGCGAAATCAGCATAGCCATCACCATTTTTGCCATGCGGATTCATAATAATTTGTTATTTATCATTAAATTATGATCGTGCTATATCATGATGGATCTGAGTCTGTGGTGAATATTTTTCCATGACAAAGTTTCGTTGCGATCTCATTTCTCTCTTTGTTCGCTTGTGTTGTTAATTACAAGTTAATAAATATGCGCAAATCCATCAGGAGATGCCGCCATGAATTCCGTCATGTCGAACCCGGTAGCGAGTGAAGAGTTTGCCCCGGCCGAGCTGAGCCGGTTTTGCGAAGGACTGGCGCGCCAGCGCCCCGAAAATATCCAGGCGCTGCTCAATGCGCTGGCGCTGATTGCCCCCCTGCTTAACGCCATCCCAGGGGTGGTGTTTTTCGTCAAAGATCGCCATGCGCGTTATCTGCTGGCGAATCTGACTCTGGCGCGGCGCTGTGGGTTGCGCAACATCGCGCCGCTACTGGGCAAGACGTCGGCGGATGTTTTTCCACGGCGTCTGGGGCAAGGGTACACCGAACAGGATCTGAAAGTGCTGAATGAGGGCATTACGCTGCGCGATCGGCTGGAGCTGCATTTCTACAGCGGTCGCCGCACCGGCTGGTGCCTGACCCAAAAGCTGGCGCTGCGCAACGCCAGCGGCCAGGTTATCGGCATGGCGGGAATCTCGCACGATTTGCAGGAGGCCAGCGCTCGTCATCCGGCGTGGCAGCAGCTGGCGGCTATCGATGACTATATCCGCACCCACTACGGGCGACCGATCGCTATGGAGGAACTCACCGCGCTGAGCGGTCTGTCGGTGGCCCAGATAGAGCGCTACTGCAAGCGCATCTTCCACCTGACGCCACGCCAGATGATTCACAAGGTGCGGCTGGAAAAAGCCACCGAACTGCTGGCCAGCGATATGCCGATTACCGATATCGCCCTGCAGTGCGGTTATACCGACCACAGCGCTTTCAGCCGCCAGTTTAAGGCCATGACCGGCTCGACGCCCCGGGATTTCCGGCTGACGCTGGGCAGTGAACTGAGCGCACATTTTTAGTTTACTGTGCCAATTTCGTCGCCGCGCAGTGGGAAAACCGTCAAGCGGTTCAGGTTCGGAGTCGTCAATCTGTTACGTGAAATCACTAAAAGTTCACTAACTATTAACAAATAACGACAAGGAGAACGACCATGAGCCAACGCGCGATTAGCTGGAGCGGAGTATTCCCGGCGGTCACAACCCAGTTCCGTAGCGACTATAGCCTGGATCTGGACGCCACCCACGCGGTGATGAAAAACCTGGTACAGGATGGCGTTTCCGGGCTGGTGGTGTGCGGCAGCGTAGGGGAGAACACCTCTCTTACCACCGAAGAAAAGGTGCAGATCATCGAAGTGGCCAAAGACGCCGCCGGGGGAAAGGTGCCGGTGATTGCCGGGGTGGCGGAGTTCACCACCGCGTTCGCCAGCAAAATGGCGCGCGAAGCGCAGCGGGTGGGCGTTGACGGCGTGATGGTGATGCCGGCGCTGGTCTATTCTTCGAAGCCGCACGAAACGGCGGCCCACTTCCGCAGCGTGGCGCAGTCCGTGGATCTGCCCATCATGGTTTACAACAACCCGCCAATCTATAAAAACGACGTCACGCCGGAAATTCTGGCGACCCTGGCCGACTGTGACAACATCGTCTGCTTTAAGGACTCCTCCGGTGATACCCGTCGCTTTACCGATCTGCGCAACGCGGTGGGGGAACGCTTTGTGCTGTTTGCCGGGCTGGATGACGTGGTGGTCGAGAGCGTCGCCATGGGGGCTCAGGGCTGGATCTCCGGCATGTCCAACGCCTTCCCGCGCGAAGGTGAGACCCTGTTCCGGCTGGCGAAGCAGCAGCGCTATGAAGAGGCGATGGCGCTGTATCGCTGGTTTATGCCGCTGCTGCACCTCGACGCGCGTCCGGATCTGGTGCAGTGCATCAAGCTGTGCGAAGCGCTGCTGGGGCGCGGCAGTGAAATTACCCGTCCGCCGCGTCTGGCGCTGGAAGGGGACGATCGTCGCCACGTGGAGCAGATAGTTCAGCAGGCGCTGGAAAACCGCCCGGCGCTTCCGGAAGTCGGTCTGTAACGGGAGGTGGTCATGGTTAACCTAACCGGACAGCAGTTTATCGGCGGGGAACGCATCGGCAGCGGCGAAGCGTCGCTGGTGAGCCTGCGGGCGGCGGACGCTCAGCCCACCGGCTGGCGCTTTCATGCCGCAAGCCAGTGCGAGGCGGATGCCGCCGCCAGCGCCGCGCAGGCGGCATCCGCCGACTATGGACAGACGTCGCCGCAGGCGCGCGCCGGGTTTCTGGAGGCGATTGCCGATGAGCTGGATGCTTTGGATGAGGATTTTTTCGATGTTGTGCATCAGGAAACGGCGCTGCCGCTGGCGCGGCTAAAAGGGGAACGGGCGCGTACCAGCGGGCAGATGCGTCTGTTTGCTCAGGTACTGCGGCGCGGCGATGCTTTCGCACCGCGTATCGATACGGCGCAGGCCGACAGGACGCCGCTGCCACGCCCGGATCTACGCCAGTATCGGGTGGCCCTGGGGCCGGTGGCTGTCTTTGGCGCCAGTAACTTTCCACTGGCGTTTTCCACCGCCGGCGGCGATACCGCCGCCGCGCTGGCGGCCGGTTGCCCGGTGGTGTTTAAGGCCCATGAAGGCCATATGGCAACGGCGGAGCTGACCGCAGGCGCGATAGTACGCGCGGCGGCGCGCAGCGGTATGCCGCCTGGGGTATTTAATTTGATTTTTGGCGGGAATATCGGCGCACGTCTGGTACAGCATCCGGCAATTCAGGCGGTGGGATTTACCGGTTCGCTGCGCGGCGGTAAGGCGCTGATTGAACTGGCCCAGCGGCGCTCGCAGCCGATTCCGGTCTTTGCCGAAATGGCCGCCGTCAATCCGCTGGTGATTTTGCCACACGCCCTGGCGGCGCGCGGCGCGCAGATTGCCCGGGATCTGACGGCCTCCTTTACCCTGGGCTGCGGCCAGTTCTGTACCAAGCCCGGGCTGATTGTGGTGATGCGCACTGGTGAAACCTCGCACTTTCTGAGTCAGTTAGCTGAGGCGGTCGGCCAGAGCGCCCCCCAGACCATGCTGAACCCGGCGGCGCTTGCGCACTATCAACAGGGCGTGGCCCGGCGTGAGAGTCATGCCGCCCTGACGCCGCTGGCTCAGGGGCCCTCAGCGGATCGTCAGGCCAGCGCCCGGCTGTGGCGCGCCGATCCCGACGCCTGGCTGGCAGGGGATGAGCTACTGCACGAAGAGCTGTTTGGCCCGTCGGCGCTGGTACTGGAAGCCGATGACGAACGCCACCTGATGAATCTGCTGGCCGCGCTACAGGGGCAGCTTACCGCCACGCTGCATGCCGATGAAGCCGATGCGCTCCTGGCCCGGCGGATGCTGCCGCTGCTCGGCGATAAGGCCGGGCGGGTGCTGTTTAACGGCTATCCCACCGGTGTGGAGGTGTGCGACGCCATGGTGCACGGCGGCCCCTGGCCCGCGACGTCCGATGCCCGCACCACCTCGGTGGGAACCCTGGCTATCGATCGTTTCCTGCGGCCGGTGTGTCTGCAGAACGTTCCTGCAGCGCTGCTGCCTCCCGCGTTGCAGGATGCTAACCCCCTCAACCTGCTGCGGCTGGTTAACGGCGCGCTGACGCGCGATCCCGTGCAGCCTTAATCAAAAGGCGGAACCCTTATGACTCTTCACACGACCGATACCCGCGCTGCGCCTGCGGCGGCGCAGGGGAAGTTTAAAAAGCAGCTGACGCTGACCGATCTGACCTTTATTGGTCTGGGGGCTATTTTCGGTTCCGGCTGGCTGTTCGCTGCCAGCCATGTGGCGACCATTGCCGGCCCTGCCGGGATAGCCTCCTGGCTTATCGGCGGTTTTGCCGTGCTTCTGTTGGGCATTGTTTACTGTGAACTGGGGGCGGCGCTGCCGCGGGCGGGCGGCATTATCCGCTATCCGGTTTTTTCGCATGGCGAGCTACTGGGCTATCTGCTGGGCTTTATCACGCTTATAGCCTTCTCCAGCCTGATTTCGATTGAGATTGTGGCCGCCCGCCAGTATGCCGCGGCCTGGTTTCCTTCCCTGAGCCAGCCTGGCTCCGGCGATCCCACACTACTGGGCTGGGGCGTGCAGTTTATCCTGCTGTGCCTCTTCTTCGCTCTGAATTACTACAGCGTGAAAACCTTCGCCCGCTCTAACAACATTATTAGCGTGCTGAAGTTTCTGGTGCCGCTGGCGGTAGTGGTGACGCTGTTTACCTTTTTCCGCCCCGAAAACCTGACCGCGCAGGGGATTGCGCCGTTCGGGGCGGCGGGGGTGGAAGCGGCGATTAGCGCCGGTGGTATTATCTTCGCCTATCTGGGGTTGACGCCGATTATCTCGGTGGCGAGCGAGGTGCAGCGGCCCCAGCGCACCATTCCGGTGGCGCTGATCCTCTCGGTGGTGCTCTCCACCATTATCTATGTGCTGTTGCAACTGGCCTTTATCGGCAGCATTCCCACCGAGCTTCTGAGCGGCGGCTGGGGGGAGATCTGCCGTCAGTTTTCGCTACCGTATCGCGATATCGCCATGACGCTGGGTCTGGGCTGGCTGGCCTTTATGGTGGTGTGCGATGCGGTGGTATCGCCGGGGGGCACCGGCAATATCTATATGAATGCCACACCGCGAGTGATTTACGGCTGGGCGAAGGCAGGAACTTTCTACAAAGTCTTTACCCGCATTGATGGTCAGTCCGGCATTCCCCGCCCGGCGCTGTGGCTGACTTTCGGACTGTCGGTATTCTGGACGCTGCCGTTTCCTTCCTGGGAGCAGCTTATCAGCGTGGTATCGGCGGCGCTGGTATTGAGCTATGCGATAGCGCCGGTCACCGCTGGCGGGCTGCGGCGTAACGCGCCTGATCTGGCGCGGCCGTTCAGGGTGCGCGGTTTCGCGATTATCGGGCCGCTGTCGTTTATGATTTCGGCGCTGATTGTTTACTGGTCGGGGTGGGCCACGCTCTCCTGGCTGCTGGGATTGCAGATCCTGATGTTCATTATCTATGTACTGTGCCGCAAGCGGGTGCCGACCGGTACGGTCAGCCTGCGTCAGCAGGTATGGTCATCGCTGTGGCTGATCGCTTTTTATGCGCTGATTATGCTGGCTTCCTGGCTGGGGAGCTTTGGCGGCATCGGCGTGCTGGGCCATCCATGGGATACCATTGTTGTGGCGGCGATGTCGCTGGCTATTTACTATTGGGGCGTACATACCTGCCTGCCTCGCGCCAACTTTAGCGGGGATGAAGAAGAGTAATAAAGGAGCAAGATGGAACCGATAACCCTGACCCTTGATGAGGCTTACGACCTGGCGTATCGGATACTGCGCCACAACGGTTTTAGCGAACCTCACGCCGCGGCGGTGGCCCGTAATACCGTAAACGGCGAGCGCGACGGCTGCGCTTCTCACGGCCTGTACCGCATTCCCGGCTGTGTACAAACGCTGCGCGTGGGCAAAGTGTCGCCGGATGCGCAGCCGAGGCTACAGGATTCGGCACCGGCGCTGGTGAAAGTCGACGCCGCTGGCGCTTTTTCGCTACTGGCATGGGAAAAGGCGCTGCCGCTGCTGGTGGAAAAGACGCGCCAGTGCGGTATTGCGGCGCTGGCGATTAATCGCTGCGTGCATTTTTCCGCGCTGTGGGCTGATATTGAACCGCTGACAGAGCAGGGGCTGGTGGCGCTGGCCTGTACGCCGAGCCATGCCTGGGTGGCGCCAGCTGGCGGCACTACGCCGCTGTTTGGCACCAATCCGCTGGCCTTCGGCTGGCCGCGACCGGGCAAGGCGCCGTTTATTTTCGATATGGCGACCAGTGCGGCGGCCCGCGGCGAGATAGACCTGCATCGCCGCGCCGGGAAGTCGGTGCCGCCTGGCTGGGGGCTGGACAGCGCAGGGCGGGAAACCACCGATCCGGCGCAGATTCTGGAAGGGGCCATGCTGCCGTTTGGCGGCCATAAAGGATCGGCGCTGGCGGCCATGGTTGAGCTGATAGCCGGGCCGCTGATTGGCGATATGACCAGCCAGGAGTCGCTGGATTTCGACGCCGGTGCCGGGGGGCTGCCTTACGGCGGCGAACTGATTATCGCCATGGATCCGCAACGTTTTCTGGGCGATGAAGCGAACGCCCATCTGGCCCGAAGTGAAACCCTGTTTGGCGCCATGACCGCTCAGGGGGCGCGGATTCCTGGCGAACGTCGCCACCGGGAGCGGGCCCGCAGCGAAGTGGAAGGGGTAACGATACCGGCCGCGCTTTATCAGGAGATTGTGGCGCTGGGATAGCGAGGCCGCCGGATATCATTTACGGTAAGAAAAAGGGAGGGCAAAAGCCCTCCCTTATCGCATCAGAACTGAGTATTGATGCTCATATACCAGGTGCGACCGGGCTCGTTAAAGGTTGCGGCGCCCGCGCCCGCCATATAGCCTTTGTCGCCGCCGGTTGTCTGGGCATTGCCCGCGCGCCAGTGGCGTTTGTCGAACAGGTTGTCGACGCCCGCCGTCAGGCTAACGTTTTTGGTGGCATCCCAGGTGGCGCTCAGACCCATAATGCTGTAGGGGCTGACCTTATCGCTTTCGCTGCCGCTCACGTGCTCGCCCTTATAGTTGTATTTCTTCGGCGTCTGGCTGCCGTACCAGGTAAAGGTGCTCTGCAGCGACAGATCTTCGCGCACCTGCCAGCTCAGGGTGGAGTTCAGGGTATATTCCGGGATGATCGACAGGCGATCGCCGGTCTCTTTGTTCTTACTCTGCAGCATCCAGGTCAGGTTGTTGCTCCAGGTCACGGTATCGCTCACCGGAATATTCAGGGTGCCTTCCAGCCCTTCCACCACCGCTTTAGGCACGTTCTCCCACTTGTAGATATTGGTGCCGGAAGCGTTAGTGTACTCCGGGGAGTAACCCGCTTCGATTTTGTCGCGGTAGTCGTTGCGAAACCAGGTCACTCCGGCCAGCCAGCCGTCGCGTTTGAATTCCAGGCCAATCTCTTTGTTGATGCTGGTTTCCGCCTTCAGGTCTTTGTTACCCTGTAAATAGCAGGGGGTACCGCTGGCGAAGCAGCCCTGGCCTTTACTGTAGAGCAGATAGTTGGGGTTGGTCTGATAGAGGCTCGGCGCTTTGTAGGCCCGGGCGATGCCCATTTTCAGGGTCAAATCGTCGGTCAGTCCCTGGGTCAGGTTAAGCGACGGGCTCCAGTTGTTGCCGACGATACTGTGATGGTCGAAACGCAGCGCTGGCGTCAGCATCGTGGAGTCGGTCAGTTCGATGTTATCTTCGGCGAACAGCGAGAAGATCTGGGCCTGGGTGTAGGGACTGCGGTTATCGCTGATTCCGTTAACCCCGCCGCCTGCCAGATTCTGGGTATTGGAGGCGTTATCCTTCATCTTCTGCTGGTTCCATTCGCTACCCAGCGTCAGGTTCTGGTTAAACAGAAAGTCGAACGGGATGTTCACTTCGCTGTGCAGCATGATATCGCTGAGATCGATATTCACGTAGTCATCGCTGGAGAAGAGTCCTTCGGTTCCCCCCGCCAGACCTTCATCCAGGCGGGAGTTACGGGTGCGTTCGTACTGGGCCCAGGTGTTGGTGCTGACGCCGTTATCCCAGGCGCCGGTCCAGGTGACTGAGTAAGTCTGACGATAGAGGCGGTTGGTTTCTGAACCGTACTTCTTTTTCACCAGGTCATTGGTGTTGGTGTTCTGGGTATCTCCGGCGTAGAGATTGCCCTGACGGCTGTAGCCCGCTTCGAATTCCAGCGCCTGCATGGGGGCGAATTCCCAACGCAGCTGGCCGTTAATGGCTTTATTGATGACCCCTTCGCGACCGGCGGGAACGGTATCGGCATAAATGCCGGTACGCTCCGACTGGTGCCCTTCGTTAATCAGTCGCCCGTCGGCCTGGGTTTTGTCGAGGTTTCCCCACAGGCGGAAGCTGAGTGCGTCGCCCATGGGACCGGTGAGGCTGAAGTTGGTGCGTTTGGTTGAGCCTTCGTCTTTATGCTCGGGAACGTTGAAGTAAGTATTCCAGCTGCCGTGCCACGTTTTATCGCTGCGTTTGGTGATGATATTTACCACGCCACCGGCCGCTCCGTTGCCGTAGCGCGCCGCGGCCGGGCCGCGAATCACTTCAATGCGATCGATCATCTCCGGCGGTACCCAGTTGCTGTCGCCGCGGGTATCGCGCTCGCCGCGCCAGCCAAGGCGAACCGAGTTGCGGCTGGTGACGGGCTTGCCGTCCACCAGAATCAGGGTGTTTTCCGGGCCCATACCGCGAATATCGATCTGGCGGTTATTGCCGCGCTGGCCGCTGGTGGAGTTACCGGTCAGGTTAACTCCCGGCATGGTGCGAATGATTTCCGAAACGTCGCGCGCGGGTGGGCGCTTTTTAATTTCGTCGGCGGTGATGGTGGAAACGCCGGGGGCCTGTAAGTTCTGTTCAGCGGCGGTCACCACCATGGTGTCTTCGTCGCTAATCGGGGAGGTATCGCCCGTGCCGGCAGTGTCGGATACGCCGCCCTGACTAACGTTGCCAGAAGCGTCGGCGCTGCTTTCTTCCGCCGTGGCGGGGTCTGCCGCCTGCGCCGATAGTGCGCCACCGTAGACACTGAAGTTAATCAGCATGGCCAGTGAATACTGAATCTTCTTGTTCATGGATCGAGAGTCCTGCTTTTCTCTGCCACCCTTACCGTTGCTGTGTCCCCAGCGGGAAGGAGGCTAATGCCTGTTTTGATACAGCCAAAGACCACCATTCCGGTGATGAGGAAGGCGGTAAGGCGCTTATTTATTGTTTTTCCTGCATGACGGCGTCTTCCGGCCGCTGCGCCGAAATACGCTATTGCAAATGAAAATAATTATCAATAATATTATCTATTATTTTCGATCTGACTCTCTTTTTACCTTGATTAACATAGGGTTAAGCTTTAGTGGACGCGCTGGTAACCGGAAGTGAAGCCTGGTGGCAGGCAAGACAGCAGCAGGGGATCCCTGCGGTAGAGCCGTTGGATGATACGCAATGCATGGTCAGTTTTTTCTGGCGCGATCCGGCGGGTGACGAGCGGCGCTCCCGGGTGCGTCACGTCTGGCTCTATATTACCGGCGTCACCGATCATCATCAGCGGTCGCAGCCCGTCAGTCTGAGCCGGATACCCGGCACCGATGTCTGGCGCTGGAACACCCGGCTGCCTGCCGCCTGGCGCGGCAGCTACTGCCTGATTCCTTCTGACCGCGAACAGGATTTTTCACCAGAGGCGCTCTCTGCGGTTCCCGATCGTCAGGCGCTGCGTGAAGGCTGGCGCAAGCTGTTGCCTCAGGCCATCGCCGATCCTTTTAATCCCCACAGCTGGCGCGGCGGGCGCGGTCATCCGGTATCGGCGCTGCATCTGCCTCTGGCGCCGGCCCAGCCAGGCTGGGAAGAGACGCATCCCGCCGCGCTGCCGGCCCGCTGTATTCAGTGGCATAGCCAGCGTCTGGGTAATCAGCGGCGCGTCTGGATCTTTGCGACCGGCGCAGAGAACCCGCAGCAGCGACCGTTAGCCATTCTGCTCGACGGTCAGTTCTGGGCGCAGAGCATGCCGGTCTGGCCTGCGCTTCAGGCGCAGACCCGGGCGGGCGAGCTGCCGCCAGCGCTTTATGTGTTGATCGACGCTATCGATAACGTTCATCGCGGCCGCGAACTGCCCTGTAATCCCGACTTCTGGCTGGCGGTGCAGGAAGAGCTGTTGCCGCTGGTACGCCGCGACGAGGCCTGGCGGGAAGCCCCGGAAACTACCGTGGTGGCGGGGCAAAGTTTCGGCGGCCTGTCAGCCCTGTATGCCACCCTGCACTGGCCGGAGCGCTTCGGCTGCGCCCTGAGCCAGTCCGGCTCGTTCTGGTGGCCGAATCGCGGCGACGGTGATACCCCCGGCTGGCTGGTAGAGAGTCTGCGCAAAGGGGCTATCGGCCAGAAGCCGGTCAAAATTTTTCTGGAGGCGGGGCTGCGTGAACCCGTGATTCACCAGGCGCATCAGCATCTGGTGCCTTTATTACAAAAAACACAGCGGCAACTTTTCTGGCGCGAGGTGGAAGGCGGGCACGATGCGCTTTGCTGGCGGGGCGGTCTGATCGATGGACTGCGCGCTTTGTGGAGTGCGGCGCCATCCTCATAGCAGCACTATGGCACGTCTGCGCCCTTGATATTGACAGGAGTAAGGCATGGAACACAATAATCCCTTCGACGACCGCTTAGGACAATTTCTTATTCTCGCAAACGATCTGATGCAGTACAGCCTGTGGCCGTCGCACTGTGCCCTACCTGTGGGGTGGCATGCGGTGACCGGTCCACAGAGCCAGCAGCAATGCTATCAGTGGCTCGACAGCCACTGGCAGGATCTGCAGCCCACCCATTTTGTTTCCCGCCGTCTTCAGTAGAGGTTACGAATGACAGACTCAGAGGTCATTACGCCCGTCATTACCCAAAACGAGATGCCGCTGGTGGCGGCCCAGCCCGGAATCTGGATGGCGGATCAACTTTCACCCCAGGCCAATGCCTGGAGCGTGGCCCACTACGTGGAGCTGAACGGCGAGCTGGACTGCGCGCTGTTGACCAAGGCGATTCTGGCCGGAATGGCCGAAGCGGATACGTTGCGGATGCGCTTTGGCGAGCGCGACGGCGAAGCGATCCAGTGGGTTGATGACGATTTCCGTTTTGATGAGCCAGGGATTGTGGATTTGCGCGCCAGTGACGATCCTGTTGCGGCGGCGCGTACGAGGATGCAACGGGATCTCGCTCAGGACTTGCGTCTGGCCAGCGGCAAACCGCTCTATCATCACGAGCTGCTACGCATTGGCGATCGGCGCTGGTACTGGTATCAGCGCTATCACCATATGGTGGTGGACGGCTTTAGCTTTACCGCCATTACCCGGCGTATCGCCAATATTTATACCGCGCTGCGCCGCCAGCAGGCGCCGGAGCCTTCGCCGTTCATTCCGTTCCGGGAAGTGGTTGAGGAGTATCAGCGTTACCGCCAGGCGCCTGCCTGGCAGCGCGATGCGGCTTTCTGGGCGGAACAGGCAAGTCAGCTTCCGCCGCCGGCATCGCTGTCGGATCTGCCCCTGAGCGGTCAGGGCTCCACTACCCAATTGATCCGTCACAAGGTCGTCTTCGATAGCGATGATTTTCGCCATCTGGCGGCCCAGAGTCAGTCGCTTTCCGGCGCCGATATGGCGCTGGCGCTGATCTCCCTGTGGCTGGGGCGCCTTAGCAACCGGGCTGAATTCGCCGCTGGTTTTATCTTTATGCGCCGGATCGGCTCTGCGGCGCTGTGCGCTACCGGGCCGGTACTGAACGTGCTGCCTTATGCGGTGCGTATCGCTCCCGATGCCACGCTGATGACCCTTGCCGCCGACCTGGCGCAGCAGATGAAAAAACTGCGTCGCCATCAGCGCTACGACGCCGAACAGATTCAGCGCGATACAGGAAGGGTGGTGGACGGCGAGCCGCTCTACGGCCCGGTAATTAACCTGAAGATGTTCGACTATCGTCTGGATTTTGACGGCATTGAGGGGATTACCCATCAGCTTGCCTCCGGCCCGGTACGCGATCTGGAGATCGCGCTGTATCTGGGCGAGCAGGGCGAGCTATCGATGGAGGTTCTGGCCAATAACGAACGCTACGACGCAGAGGTTCTGGCGCGCCATATCGCGCGTCTGCCGCGGCTGTTAAAGCAGTTTGCCCGGGAGCCGCAGCTGCCGTGCCGCCAGGCCGACGTTATGCTTGACGATGAAAAGGCGTTGATTGCGCAGGTGAACGCCACCGAACGGATGCTGGAGCCGGGTACCCTGAGTCAGTATATCGCCCGTCAGGCACGGTTAACGCCGGATGCGCCAGCGCTGGCGGACGATGACTGGCAGTTTAGCTATCGCGAAATGCGCCGCCAGGTGCTGCTGCTGGCCCGCCAGTTGATTGAGCAGGGGGTTCAACCCGGTGATATCGTGGCGGTGGCTCAGCCGCGTTCGGTCTTTCTGTCGCTGGCTCTGCAGGCCATTGTCGAAGTGGGGGCCGCATGGCTGCCGCTGGACACCGGCTACCCGGATGAACGGCTGCGCATGATGCTGGAAGACGCCGCGCCGCGCCTGATGATTACCGACGACCGGCAGGCGGAGCGCTTTGCCGATCTTCCAGGGCTGACGGCGCTACGTCTGACCCAGCCGCTCGACGGTGAAATCGATCAGGCCGTGCCGGGGATCTCTCGTTCGGAACACACGGCCTATGTGATCTTTACTTCCGGCTCTACCGGCCGCCCGAAAGGGGTGATGGTGGGACAGCAGGCTATCGTCAACCGCCTGCTGTGGATGCAGAACCACTACCCGATGGGGGCTGATGACGTGGTGCTGCAAAAAACGCCGTGCAGCTTCGATGTATCGGTCTGGGAGTTCTTCTGGCCGCTGATGGTGGGGGCGCGGCTGGTGATGGCGCCGCCGGAGGCGCATCGCGATCCCCAGGCGTTGCAGCAGCTGTTCGCCCGCTGGCAGGTCACTACCACCCATTTCGTGCCTTCGATGCTTTCGGCCTTTGTGGCGGCGCTGAACAATGAACAGGCCGTTGGCTGCTGCGCCAGCCTGCGGCGGGTGTTCTGCAGTGGCGAAGCGCTGCCCGCCGACCTTTGCCGGGAGTGGCAACGGCTGATCGGGGCGCCGCTGCATAACCTCTATGGGCCGACCGAAGCGGCGGTGGATGTGAGCTGGTATCCCGCTTACGGTGAACATCTGGCTGCGGTGACCGGCAGCAGCGTGCCGATCGGCTGGCCGGTATGGAATACCGGGCTGCGTATTCTGGATGGCGATATGCAGCCCGTGGCGCCGGGGATTGCCGGCGATCTTTATCTGACCGGCATTCAACTGGCTCAGGGCTATCTGTCGCGTCCGGACCTGACCGCCAGCCGCTTTATTGCCGATCCTTTCGCGCCCGGCGAGCGGATGTACCGCACCGGCGATGTGGCGCGCTGGCTGCCGAACGGCGCCGTGGAATATCTGGGGCGTAGCGACGATCAGCTCAAGCTGCGCGGTCAGCGTATCGAGCTGGGGGAGATTGACCGGGTAATGCAGGGGTTGCCGGATGTAGCCCGTGCCGTGACCCACGCCTGCGTGCTCAATCCGGGAGCGGCCAGCGGCGGCGATGCCCGCCAGCTGGTGGGGTATCTGGTATCGTCCTCTGGCGCGGCGCTTGATGTCGGGTACCTGCGTGAACAGCTCCAGCAGCAACTGCCGCCTCATATGGTGCCGGTGACGCTGGTACAGCTGGAGGCCTTTCCGCTTAGCGCCAACGGCAAGCTGGACAGGAAAGCGCTGCCGCTGCCTCAACTGGCGCAGCACAGCGGCGGGCGGGCGCCGGAACCAGGCCTGGAGCGTGCCGTGGCGGACGCCTTTGCGCGCCTGCTGGAGTGTGAGGTTAATTCGGCCCAGGATGATTTCTTTGCGCTGGGCGGCCATTCTCTGCTGGCGATGCGTCTGGCGGCGCAGTTGCGTAGCGAGCTGAGACGCCCTGTGACCGTGGGGCAGGTCATGGTGGCGTCGACGGTGGAAGGGCTGGCCGGGTTGCTTACCGGGCAGGACGAAGAGCAGGCCAGCCGCGCGGGTTTCGAAGCCCTCTTACCGCTACGCAAAACCGATGGCCCAACCCTGTGGTGCTTCCATCCGGCTTCCGGCTTCGCCTGGCAGTTCAGCGTGCTGACGCGCTGGCTGGATCCGCGCTGGTCGATTATGGGCATTCAGTCACCGCGCCCGGAAGGGCCGATGCAGCAGGCCGCCAGTTTGGATCAGGTTTGCGAGCGACATTTGCAGACGCTGCGCGCCAGTCAGCCCCATGGCCCTTATTACCTGATGGGCTATTCGCTGGGGGGAACCCTGGCGCAGGGCATTGCCGCACGGCTGCGCCAGGCAGGCGAAGAGGTGGCCTTCCTGGGGCTGCTGGACACCTGGCCGCCGGAGACCCAAAACTGGAAAGAGAAGGGGGCGAACGAACTGGATCCCGCCGTGCTGGCCGAGATTGAACGCGAACGTGAAGCCTTTATCGCCGCTCAGCAGGGGCAGGGTTCCGATGCGTTGTTCAACGCCATTGAGGGTAACTACGGCGATGCGGTACGGTTGCTGACCAGCGCCCACAGCGTGCATTTCGACGGTAAAGCGACGCTGTTTGTCGCCGAACGAACCCTTCTGCCTGGACTGGAGCCCCAGGCCGCCTGGGCGCCGTGGGTGGGAGAGCTGGCCGTCTTCCCGGTGGACTGCGCCCATGTAGATATCATCGCCCCGGATGCCTTTAGCCATATCGGCCCGGTACTGCAACAGGTGCTGGCGCTGGATTAATCCGGTAGCACAGACGAAACGGGCGGCTCAGGCCGCCCGCCAGGTTGATGACAAAGAGGGAAAAACGTGGTTTTTCCCTCTTTGTCGTTATCAGCCGACAATCAATGGATTGATTTTCCTTGTTTATTTTACTGATTATTCTGGCCGAATGCGTTCGGTCAGGGGGTGTCAGCAGTCCCAACGGGCGGCTCGGGCCACCCGTTTTTTACTGGTTACTTTTTCTTGTGCCACTTATCGTCGTCGCCCTTTTGATACTCGTTTTTTACCGCGGCCCAGGCGACGCGATGCGCCGTCTCTTCCCGGCTGGCATTGTCACGCCGATCCTTCTGGTCTTTGTATTGATACCAGGCGCTGTTGAACGCCTCTTTGTAGATCTCCTGCGCGTGGGCCGGCAGCACATTCCGGACGTTATCCGGTAGAACGCTGGTGGTTTGGTATGGCATAGCGACTCCTCTTTTTCTCCACAGGTAAGTGTGGACGAGATTAGCTTTTGCTACCACCAGGTGCGATTAACCCCGCCCCAGCGGCACCACCAGCGGCGTGCCGGCCACCGGGTCTTTGATAATCATGCAGCGCAGCCCGTAGATGCGTTCGATAAGTTCTGCGGTGACGATTTCTTTCGGCGCCCCTTCGGCGACGATGGCTCCTTCGCGCAGGGCGATAAGATGCGTGGCGTAGCGACAGGCCTGGTTCAGGTCGTGCAGCACTGCCGCCAGGGTATAGCCCTGATTGCGGTTAAGCTCGCTCAGAAGTTCCATCAGGTCTATCTGGTGACTGATATCAAGCCAGGTGGTGGGTTCGTCCAGCAGCATGATTTCGGTCTGTTGGGCCAGCACCATGGCAATCCAGGCGCGCTGGCGCTGGCCGCCGGACAGGGTATCCACCGGCTGGTCGGCCAGTGGCGCAATGGCGGTGGCCTGCATGGCCTGACGTACGGCCTCTTCGTCTTTTTGGCTCCAGCGGGAAAACAGTGGCTGGTGGGGATAACGCCCGCGGGCCACCAGTTCGCGTACGCTGATATCCCCCGGCGCGCTGGCGTTCTGGGCCAGCAGGCCGATACGTCGGGCCACCTCTTTGGTATTGAAGTTTTGTATTTGTTCGCCATCGAGCCAGACGTGGCCGTGCATTGGCTTCATCAGGCGACTCAGGGTACGCAGCAGCGTCGATTTACCACAGCCGTTAGGGCCGATAATGGCGGTAAACTTTCCTTCCGGAATAGTGACGCTAAGGTTATCCGCCACAATCTGTTTGCCGTAGCCCAGCCGAAGCTGTTCGCCGCGCAGTCGGGTTACTGTGGTCATCTTTTGCGGGACTCCTGAATCAACAAGGCGATAAGGTACAGGCCGCCGATACTGACGGTCACTACGCCTACCGGAAGCTGGTAGGGTATAAACAGGCGCTGGGCGCACAAGTCCGCCGCCAGCAGCAATGTGCCGCCGCAGACGCCGGCCTGTAGCAGGCCCCAGCGAGCGGTGCCGCTCAGACGCCGGGCGATGTGGGGCGCCACCAGCGCCACAAAGGAGACAGGCCCGGCCAGCGCCACGGAGCTGGCGGTCAGCAGAACCGCCACCAGCATCAGCAGAACGCGTGAACGTTCAACGCTAACCCCCAGCGCGTTGGCGGTATCATCGCCCATCTCCATAATTCGCATCCGGCGTACCAGTAGGGCGCCAGCCAGCAGCATTAACAATATCAGCGGCGCGGCGGGCAGGGTTTTGCCCCAGGTCAGGCCGTTGAGGGAACCGGCGTTCCAGAGTCCGGCGGAAAGTGCGGTTTCCAGCGAAGCCTGGAGCAGCAGCCAGGTGTTAAAGGCCACCAGCATGGCGCGCACGCCGATGCCGATAATAATCAGGCGAAAGGTTTCGATACCGTTGCGCCAGGCGAACAGCCAGACCACCAGCGAGGTCAGAATACCGCCCGCCATGGCGGCAAAGGCAATGGCGGTGTAGTGGTTGCCAAACAGCACCATCGCCACCAGCACGCCGCTCCAGGCGCCGGTGTTAAAACCCATGATGTCCGGGCTGCCCAACGGATTGCGCAGCAGCGACTGGAAGATAGCGCCGCTCACGCCAAGCGCGGCGCCGATAAGCAGCGCCATCAACACTCTGGGCAGGCGCCATTCCACCACGACCAGAGAGACGTTACGCGCCCCCTGACCGAGCAGGGCGTCCAGTACCTGGCGGGCGCTAAGCGGAACCGCACCGCTGGCGAGGCTCCAGCCCCCCATGCCCAGACTCAGGGCGACCAGCAGGGCCAGCATGGTGATAAGACGGGGAGAGAGACGGTTCACATTGTCGCTCCTGACCGCCTGCGGCGAACCAGCCAGATCAATACCGGCGCCCCAATAAAGGCGCTGACCACCGATACCCGAAGCTCACCGGGCACCAGCAGGCGCCCCAGAATATCGGCACCGAGCAGAAGTGACGGTGTGGCCAGCAGAGTCACTGGTAGCGACCAGCGGTGATCGGGGCCGATCAGCCAGCGGGCCATATGGGGCATCATCAGGCCGATAAAGGCAATTGGGCCGACAAGGGAGGTGGCGCTGCCGCACAGCAGGGCGATGGTTAACAGTCCGAAGATCTGGGTGCGCGCCACCCGGCTGCCAAGGGCGGTGGCGGTATCGCTGCCCATACTCAGGCTGTTAAGCGCCCGGGCCAGCAGTATCGCCATCGCCAGCCCTGCGGCGACCATCGGGGCGATAATTTTTAGGGTGGAAAAGGTGCGAATATCCAGAGAGCCAGCCTGCCAGTAGCGTAGCTGATCGTAAACCGCCGGGTTAAGCAGTGCGATGCCGCTACTTAAGCCTTCCAGCACCGCGGCGAGGGCCACGCCCGCCAGGGTCAGACGCACCGGACTTAGCTGACCGCCGCCCTGGCTACCGGTCAGGGCTACTACGGTGGACGCCAGCAGCGCGCCGCCGAAGGCCAGACCCAGCAGCGAAAGCGGCGAAGACATTCCCCCAATGGCGGCGCCCAGCACGATGGCGAAGCTGGCACCGGCGTTGACCCCCAGCAGGCCAGGGTCGGCCAGCGGGTTGCGGGTGAGCGTCTGCATTAAGGCGCCAGCGACGCCCAGCGCGGCGCCTGCCAGCAGGCCGGCAAGGGTTCGGGGAAGACGGGCATCCAGTACCACAACGCAATCGGCGCTGCGGCACTGGCCGCCCAGCGCCTGTAATACCACATCAGGAGAGAGGGGACGGGCGCCAATCAGCAGACTCAGGGTCGCCATTAGCGCCAGTACTATTACCAGGCTCAACAGCACAGCGCCGCGTGCTGACAAGCGAGAAGCCGACATAAACGCAAATCCTGAAAATCGATAATGATATTTATTATCGTTATCACTATTGTTCGTTTATGGTAGCATGAGCCGCCTCAGAGCTGGTAAGGAAAATTGCATAAGGCCATGTAATGAAGAAAAATTCTAAACATTCGTTATGGCTGAATCTCAGCCTGTTAAAAAGCCACCCCGCCTTCCGTGCGGTATTCCTGGCGCGTTTTATCTCTATCCTTTCTCTTGGTTTGCTCGGCGTGGCCGTGCCGGTGCAGATCCAGCAACTTACGGGCTCCACGCTACAGGTGGGATTGGCTGTCACACTGACCGGCAGCGCGATGTTTGTGGGGCTGATGACGGGCGGCGTTCTGGCGGATCGCTATGAGCGTAAGCGCCTGATTCTGCTGGCCCGCAGTACCTGCGGTATCGGCTTTATTGGATTGTGCCTGAATGCCATGCTGCCCGAGCCTTCGCTGACGGTGATTTATCTGCTGGGGATCTGGGACGGACTTTTCGCCTCTATCGGCGTGACGGCGCTGCTGGCGGCGACGCCGGGTCTGGTAGGGCGTGAAAACCTGATGCAGGCCGGGGCTATCACCATGCTGACGGTGCGCCTGGGCTCGGTGATTTCGCCGATGTTCGGCGGTCTTTTGCTCGCCTGGGGCGGCGTGGCCTGGAACTATGGTCTGGCGGCGGCGGGCACCTTTATCACCCTGTTGCCGCTGTTGACGCTTCCGCGCCAGCAACCGCCGGAACAGCCGCGCCAGCATCCGCTGCGATCGCTGGTTGAAGGGCTGCGTTTTCTGTTAAGCCACCCGCTGGTGGGGGGCGTGGCGCTGATCGGCGCGCTGCTGACCATGGCCAGCGCGGTGCGGGTGCTGTACCCGGCGCTGGCAGGGCACTGGTCGATGAGCGAATCGCAGATTGGTCTGCTGTATGCGGCGGTGCCGCTCGGTGCGGCGATCGGCGCACTGACCAGTGGCTCTGTTGCCCACTGCGCGCGGCCGGGGCTGGTGATGATGGGGGCGACTATCGCGTCATTTGTGGCTATCGGCTTGTTTAGTCTGATGCCGGTCTGGGAGAGTGGGGCGCTTTGCCTGGCGCTGTTTGGCTATCTGAGCGCTATTAGTTCGCTGTTGCAGTACACCCTGATCCAGACCCAGACGCCGGATCAGATGCTGGGCCGTATTAACGGTCTGTGGACGGCGCAAAACGTGACTGGTGATGCGATTGGCGCCGCGCTGCTGGGGGGAATGGGGGTAGCGCTTACGCCGGTCAGCTCCGCCAGCGTGAGCGGTTTTGCATTAGCGCTGGCGGGGGTTCTGGTGCTGCTGCTATTCAGCCAGCTGCGCCGTTTCTACCAGGCGCCTGCGCAGGCGCCGGTAGAAGAAGCATCATGATTTAAACTGCTGCGCCAGTCGCTCAAGCAGGTGACTGGCGCTGTAGTAGTCGAGGCGGAAGGTTTCGGTACCAAGCGGCCATACCCGATGGTGCTGCACCGCTGGCAGATGCGCCAGCAGCGGATCCTTCATCAGTGCCGCGGCGTCGCGCTCGTCGTTGGCGAACAGCAGCAAACTCTGGCCATTCAGGCCATTCGCCAGGTTTTCACCGCCCAGCTGCAGGATATCGCTGCGTTTGCCCTGGCTCTTACTGGTATGCAGGCTGGCCGGCGGCGTGGCGAGGGTGAAGCCCAATTGACTGAGCAACTGGCCCTGGGCTGACGCGGGAGTCCACAGATTGGCGTTGTGGGCGGCCGGATTGAAGACCAGCGCGCTGACCGGCTGGGGCGGCAGTTTGATTTGCTGTTTAAGCTGCGCTACCCGCTGGTTGAAGCTGTCGATGCGCGCTTTGGCCTGCTGTTCGTGACCGGTTATCTGCCCCAGTTCAGTGAGCAGCGCCTGCCAGCTTTTATCGTCGTAGTTAACAATAAGGGTGGGAGCGATGGTGGAAAGCTGGTCGTAGAGCGCCAGAGCGGAGTCGCCGCCGGTAGCGCTGACCAGGATCAGATCCGGCATCTGAGCGGCTACCGCTTCGGCGCTGGGTTCGCCGATATACAGGCGCTGGAGCTGGCGGGCTTTTGCAACGCTGCTCCACTGACGCAGGAAGCCCCGGGAATCGGCAAAGCGATTGCCGGGCGTGGTGGCGCCGCTGGCGACCACGGGGGCGTCAATGGCCAGCAGCGAGCCGGTCAGGGTCACGCTGGTAGAGACGATGCGTTGCGGGGCATGGGGCAGGGTATGGGTGCCGCGGATATCGGTCACTTCACGCGGCCAGGCGGCTGCGCTGGCGCCCGGGGAAATGGCGAAAAGAGCCAACGTAATCTGTAAGGCCGCAAGCATAGCGGCAAAGGTGTATTTCACGGCAGGGCATCCTGTGGCTGTTGTTAATAATGTTTCTCATTTTCATGCTAAGCGCGACGGCGTGCAAGGGATGGGAATGTTAAAAATTTTTTACCTTTGTTGACAGACGCGGTTTCAGAACGTAGCTTACGCATCAGAATACAAATGATAATAATTATCAAATCTCTTATCATTTTTGCGGAGGATTGAATGGAAACTATCGTGGCTGAGGAGAGGCAACGGACGGTTGCGGTGCCGGCAACCGACGGATTTTTCTTTATGTCGCCCTGGAAGTGTCTGGCGACATCCGGCCATTTCGCCTCTTTTGAGCTTCCCGCCGCCGAAGGCGCGGATCCGCGAGGTTCGTTCCAGCGCGGTCTGGCCCAGGCGTTTGCATCGGCGCGGGCCGCCGGAGTTGCCAGACCGGTCGTGGTTGGCGCCATTCCCTTTGATACCCGTAAGCCGTCATCGCTGTTCATTCCGGAGCATGTTTCGACTTTCTCTCGTATCGACTATCGGAAAGAGGCCGCCACCGCCTTTAGCGCGCCGGTGGTGACGGGTCGTCAGGAGATTCCGCAACAACCGGTTTTTGAAGAGATGGTGGCGCGCGGCGCTTATGCCACCAGCCAGCCCGGTATCGATAAAGTGGTGCTGTCGCGTCTTATCGATATCGCCACAGAAAACGCTGTCGACAGGGAAGCGCTGATGCAGCGCCTGATTGCGCTGAATCCCGCCAGCTATAACTTCCACGTGCCGCTGCCCGACGGCGGAGCTCTGATGGGCGCCAGTCCGGAGCTGCTGCTGCGTATGAGCGGCAACGCCTTTAGCTCGCTGCCGCTGGCGGGGTCGGCGAAGCGGGTGGCCGACCCGGAACAGGATAAAGCGGTCGGTCAGGCATTGATGAATTCCCGTAAAGATCGCCATGAGCATCAACTGGTGACCGACGCCATGCGCGAGGTGCTGGCGCCGCGTGTCTCTTATCTGGCGCTGCCGGAACGGCCGGAACTGATAACCACGCCGCAGCTGTGGCACCTGTCGACACCGATCGAAGGCCAGGTGCGCGATGGTCGCGAAAACGCGCTGTCGCTGGCCTGCCTGCTGCATCCAACTCCGGCGCTGAGCGGTTTCCCCAACGATGCGGCACAGCGCCTGATAGGCGAACTGGAACCCTTCGACCGCGAACTCTTTGGCGGCATTGTCGGCTGGTGTGACGATGCCGGAAACGGTGAATGGGTGGTGACTATTCGCTGCGCGCGCCTTTATGAACGGCGGGTTCGGCTGTTTGCCGGTGCAGGCATTGTGCCTGATTCATCCCCGACTTCGGAGTGGAATGAGACTGGTACCAAGCTGTCGACCATGCTCAACGTATTTGGACTGAACTGAGGAAAGGGTATGACGATTCCTTTTAATCGCTGGCCGGAAGAGCTGGCCGCCGCTTACCGCGAAAAAGGCTACTGGATTGATGTTCCGCTGACCGACATTCTGAGCCGTCACGCGCAGAGCGATCGCACTGCGGTTATCGAAGGCGAGCGCCATTTCAGCTATCGCGAACTGGAACAGGCGGCGACTCGTCTGGCGGGGGCGCTACAGCGTCAGGGACTGACCACCGGCGATACCGCGCTGGTGCAGTTGGGTAACGTGGCCGAGCTCTATATCGTCTTCTTCGCGCTGTTGAAGATTGGCGTTGCGCCGGTGAACGCGCTGTTCAGCCATCAGAAAACCGAACTGGAGGCCTACGCCGACCAGATTGCACCGAAGCTGCTGATAGCCGATCGCGAACATGCCCTGTTTCGCGACGACGATTATCTGATGACGCTGGTAGCGCGCTTTCCGTCGCTGACCACCGCCATTCTGCGTGGCGACAGCGGCGAACGCTCGCTGGAAGGGTTGATTGCAGCAAAGGAAGATAACTTTGTCGCGACCCCCTCGGCCGCCGATGAAGTGGCCTTTTTCCAGCTTTCCGGCGGCAGCACCGGCACCCCGAAACTGATTCCCCGTACTCACAACGACTACTACTACAGTATTCGCCGCAGCGTGGAAATCTGCCGCTTCGATGAAAATACCCGCTTCCTGTGCGCTATTCCGGCCGCCCATAACTACGCCATGAGTTCGCCGGGCTCGCTGGGGGTCTTTTACGGTGAAGGCTGCGTAGTGCTGGCGGCAGATCCGAGCGCCAACCTGTGCTTCCCGCTTATCGAGCGCCATCAGATAGACGTCGCCGCGCTGGTGCCGCCAGCGGCCAGCCTGTGGTTACAAGCGATTCGTGAGTGGGGCGATAACAGGCAGCTCGCTTCGCTGCGCCTGCTGCAGGTGGGCGGCGCCCGTCTGCCCGAAGCCCTGGCGCGTCGCATTCCGGCGGAGATCGGCTGTCAGTTGCAGCAGGTGTTCGGCATGGCGGAAGGGCTGGTGAACTACACGGCGCTCGACGATGACGACGAACATATCTTCACTACTCAGGGGCGCCCGATGTGCCCGGACGATGAGGTCTGGGCTGCCGACGAAGAAGGCAACCCGGTAGCGGCCGGTGAGGTGGGGCGCCTGATGACCCGCGGCCCGTATACCTTCCGGGGTTACTACCTGAGCCCGGAAGCCAACGCGAAAGCCTTCGACGCCAACGGATTTTACTGTTCCGGCGATCTGATCGTTATTGACGAGCAGGGTTACATCAGCGTGGTGGGGCGAGAAAAAGATCAGATCAACCGCGGCGGCGAGAAGATCGCCGCCGAAGAGATCGAAAATCTGCTGCATCGCCATGAAGCCGTGCTCCACGCCGCCCTGGTCTCGATGGAAGACGAGCTGATGGGCGAAAAGAGCTGCGCCTTTATCGTGGCCCGCAGTCCGGTGCGTCCGGTGGCGCTGCGCCGCTGGCTGCGCGAGTTGGGCGTGGCGGAGTACAAGCTGCCAGATAAGGTGGAGATCGTCGACGAGTTACCCCTGACTCACGTCGGTAAACCCGATAAAAAGCGGCTGCGCCAGCTGATTGCCGAACGTCGGCTGACCACAAAATAAAAGGAGAACGAAAATGGCCATTCCAAAACTGAACGCCTATGCGCTGCCGACCGCGGCGGATATCCCGGAAAACAAGGTGAGCTGGGACTTCGAGCCGGAGCGCGCTGCCCTGCTGATCCACGATATGCAGGATTACTTTATCAATTTCTGGGGCGACAACTGCCCGATGATAGACCAGGTGATCGCCAATATTGCGGCACTGCGCGACTACTGCAAGCAGAACAATATTCCGGTTTACTACACCGCCCAGCCGAAAGAGCAGAGCGATGAGGATCGCGCGCTGCTTAACGATATGTGGGGGCCGGGCATTAATAACCACCCCGAACAGCAGGGCGTGGTGGCGCGGCTGGCGCCCGATGACCAGGATACCGTGCTGGTGAAGTGGCGCTACAGCGCTTTTATCCGTTCGCCGCTGGAGCAGGCGCTGAAGGAGACCGGTCGCGACCAACTGATCATCTGTGGCGTCTATGCCCATATAGGCTGTATGACCACCGCCACCGACGCCTTTATGCGCGATATCAAACCCTTTATGGTGGCGGATGCGCTGGCCGATTTTAGCCGTGAAGAGCACCTGATGGCGCTGAAATACATCGCCGGGCGCAGCGGGCGCGTAGTGAATACCTGCGATCTGCTGCCGGTTCCCCAGAGTAAAGAGCAACTGCGCGCCCTGATCCTGCCGCTGCTGGATGAATCCGACGAGCCGGAAGATGACGAAAACCTGATTGATTACGGTCTGGATTCGGTGCGCATGATGGCGCTGGCGGCGCGCTGGCGTAAGGCGCACGGCGATATCGATTTTGTGATGCTCGCCAAAGAGCCGACTCTGGACGCCTGGTGGGCGCTATTGAGTCGGGAGTCGAAGTCATGAAGGTAGATTTTCATGGTCAGACGGTCTGGGTGACCGGCGCAGCCAGGGGCATTGGCTACAGCACCGCGCGGGCGTTCCATGAAGCCGGCGCCCGGGTAGTGGGCTTCGATCGCGCCTTTGAACAGGCGGAGTACCCTTTTGCCACCGAGCAGGTGGATGTGGCCGACGCCGCTCAGGTGGAGCAGATCTGTCAGCGGCTGTTAAAAGATACCGCCAGGCTGGACGTGCTGGTGAACGCCGCCGGGATTTTGCGGATGGGCGCTACAGATGAACTGCCACTTAACGACTGGCAGGATACCTTTGCGGTAAACGTCGGCGGCGCTTTTAACTTCTTTCGCGCTACCATGGCGCAGTTTCGTGCCCAGCGGGGCGGGGCTCTGGTCACGGTGGCCTCGGATGCGGCTCATACTCCGCGCATCGGCATGTCGGCCTATGGCGCGTCGAAAGCGGCCCTGAAAAGTCTGGCGCTGACCGTGGCGCTGGAGCTGGCAGAGTATGGGGTGCGTGGCAACCTGGTGTCGCCAGGCTCGACCGATACCGATATGCAACGCGCTATGTGGACCACGCCGGACGCTGAGCAGCAGCGCATTCAGGGCTATCCGCAGCAGTTTAAGTTGGGCGTGCCGCTCGGCAAGATAGCCCGCCCGCAGGAGATAGCCGACACCATCCTGTTCCTTGCCTCTAAACAGGCCAGCCATATCACGCTACAGGATATTGTGGTGGATGGCGGCTCAACGCTGGGGGCCTGAGATGATCTGGAAACGGGCGATGACGCTGGAAGCGCTGAACCAGATGGCCGAACAGACTATGGTGGGGCATCTTGGAATTGTCTTTACCCGCATCGGTGACGACGAACTGGAGGCGGAGATGGATGTCGATCAGCGCACCGTTCAGCCGTTCGGTCTGCTGCACGGCGGGGCCTCGGCGGCGCTGGCCGAAACCATGGGCTCCATGGCCGGGTTTCTGATAAGCCGCGAGGGGCAGTGCGTGGTGGGCACCGAACTGAGCGCCAGCCATCACCGCGCCGTCTCTTCCGGTAAGGTGCGGGGCGTGTGCCGCCCGCTGCATTTGAGCAACAGCAGTCAGTGCTGGGAGATAGCCATTTTCGATGCGCGCGGCAAGCGCAGTTGCACCTGCCGCCTTTCTACGGCGGTCATCGGTTAATTTCACCAGATACGCCTGCTCTCAGGGAGGAGGGCAGGCGTTGTTCCTGCAAACATGCCCCCTTCCACGGGGCGTTACACTTTTTCTCTGTCTTAATCGCACAGTTGCATACCCTGGCAACCAGGCGGGAGATTATTCGTTGTTATCGGCGCGGCGCTGAAAGCTTTTTACCTCATGGCAGCGGCAAGCTTTATTGTGTGGCAGAAAGAAGAAAGCCCCGAGTCATTTTTCAATTAAACCGAGGCTTACCCTATGTCCAGTCCACATCAGCGTCGCCCCTTACCCGCTGAAAGCAAGGAGAAGAAGGCAATGAAGCTACCGCGCGGCACCCTAATCTGGCGCGTTTATATCCTGTGTTTTACGCTGTTGATATTCAGCTACCTGACCCGGAAATCGCTATGAGAAATTCGATACCGGGATGGGGCTCGGGAGGTGGCGGCTTTCATGACTTACGAATCCGGTAAGTAGCACCTGGAGCCAGGGGATGTTGGCTGGCATAGCCACAAGCGTCTTTATAAAGGGTCTTCTGGTTTACCAGGAGACCCTTTCCTCAATATTGAGTGCGCAAGACTCCCCATGCCTGGCTCTGCTTAGTGATCCCGCTAGCAATGTAATGTAAATGATAAGTGGCAAACCTGTTTTCTATCGTTTCTTTATTGTTAAATCCAGTCGCGTGTTATAGATACAAATTGACACACATCTTCCTCTTTATTTGACCAACACAACGGATAAGACAATGAATAATCCAGGGAAATACCTTCTGTGGGGGGCGCTTTCGCTGCTGGGGGCTTTTGCACTCGGCTATATCGCCCTGAATCGCGGGGAGCAGATTAACGCGCTATGGATAGTGGTGGCGGCGGTCTGCGTCTATCTGATCGCGTATCGTTTTTATGGAATCTGGATAGCCAGGCGCGTGCTATCGGTGGATGCCACCCGCATGACGCCTGCGGTACGTCACAACGACGGCCTTGATTATGTACCGACCGATAAGAAGGTACTGTTCGGCCACCACTTTGCCGCCATTGCTGGCGCCGGGCCGCTGGTGGGGCCGGTACTGGCCGCTCAGATGGGCTACCTGCCGGGGATGATATGGATTCTGGCGGGTGTGGTACTGGCCGGGGCGGTGCAGGACTTTATGGTGCTGTTTGTCTCCACCCGGCGCGATGGGCGTTCCCTGGGCGAACTGGTGAAAGAAGAGATGGGCAACGTGGCGGGAGTTATCGCGCTGGTCTCCTGCTTTATGATTATGGTGATCATTCTGGCGGTGCTGGCGATGATTGTGGTCAAAGCGCTGACTCACAGCCCCTGGGGCACTTATACCGTTGCCTTTACCATTCCGCTGGCGATCTTTATGGGGATCTATACCCGCTATCTGCGCCCTGGCCGTATTGGCGAGGTGTCGATTATCGGTCTGGTGCTGCTGGTCTTCGCCATAATCTCCGGCGGTTGGGTGGCCGAGAGCGAATTCGCTTCCTGGTTTGATTTTACTGGCGTTCAGCTTACCTGGATTCTGGTGGGCTACGGCTTTGTAGCGGCGGTGCTGCCGGTGTGGTTGCTGCTGGCGCCGCGCGACTACCTTTCCACTTTTCTGAAGATTGGCACCATCGTCGGTCTGGCTATCGGCATTCTGATTATGCGCCCGACCCTGACCATGCCGTCGATCACCAAATTTGTCGATGGCACCGGGCCGGTGTGGGCCGGGGATCTGTTCCCGTTCCTGTTTATCACCATCGCCTGCGGCGCGGTTTCCGGTTTTCATGCCCTGATCTCATCCGGCACCACGCCGAAGATGCTGGCTAACGAAAATCAGGCCTGCCTGATTGGTTACGGCGGCATGTTGATGGAGTCCTTTGTGGCGATAATGGCGCTGGTGGCGGCCTGTATTATCGATCCCGGCGTTTACTTCGCCATGAACAGCCCGATGGCCGTTCTGGCGCCAGCGGGCGTTGCGGACGCGGTGGCCTCTGCGGCTCAGGTGGTCAGCGGCTGGGGCTTTACGGTGACGCCGGATGTGCTGCATCGCATTGCCGAAGAAGTGGGTGAGCAGAGCATTATTTCCCGGGCCGGCGGTGCGCCGACCCTGGCGGTGGGCATGGCCTATATTCTGCACGGGGCGCTGGGTGGCCTGATGGACGTTTCCTTCTGGTATCACTTCGCGATTCTGTTCGAGGCGCTGTTTATTCTGACTGCGGTAGATGCCGGCACCCGGGCCGCCCGCTTTATGCTGCAGGATCTGCTGGGCACGATCTCTCCCTCACTGAAGCGTACCGAATCGCTGCCCGCCAACCTGCTGGCGACCGCGCTGTGCGTGCTGGCCTGGGGCTACTTTCTGCATCAGGGGGTGGTGGATCCGCTGGGCGGCATCAACACCCTGTGGCCGCTGTTTGGCATCGCCAACCAGATGCTGGCGGCGATGGCGTTGCTGCTGTGCGCCGTGGTGCTGTTTAAGATGAAGCGCCAGCGTTATGCCTGGGTAGCGTTACTGCCCACCGCCTGGCTGCTGGTCTGCACGCTGACCGCCGGCTGGCAGAAAGTGTTCAGCGCTGATGCCCGGGTCGGTTTCCTGGCGGTGGCCAATAAGTTCCAGGCGATGATCGACAGCGGTAATATTCCGGCTCAGTATACTCAGTCGCAGCTGAGCCAGCTGGTGTTCAATAACCGTCTGGACGCCGGTCTGACCCTGTACTTTATGGTGGTGGTCGTGGTGCTGGCGCTGTTTTCGCTGAAGTGCGCGCGTCAGGCGTGTGAGAGTGAAAGCCCGACGGCGCGTGAAACGCCGTACCAGCCGATGCCTGAAAATGTCGACCAGATCGTAGCTCAGGCGAAAAACGCGCACTAAATATTGTCAAAGCCTCTCCTTCGTGGGAGGCTGGTTCGTTAGGGTGAGAGCACTTCAGAGCGCTCTGGTGAATCCCCTCACCCCGCCCCTCTCCCCAAAGGGGAGAGGGGGCAGTTAGTCACTCGTTTTTCTCCTCTCCCAAAGGGATGAGGGCAAAGGTCCCCGGTTTTTCCCCTCTCCCTCTGGGAGAGGGTTAGGGTGAGGGTGGAATATGGAGGTAACAACAGATGTTTGATTCTCTGGCAAAAGCGGGTAAATACCTCGGTCAGGCGGCAAAACTGATGGTAGGGGTACCTGACTACGATAATTACGTACAGCATATGCGTTTGAACCACCCGGAGCAGACGCCAATGACCTATGAAGAGTTTTTCCGCGATCGCCAGGATGCGCGATACGGCGGAAAAGGCGGCGCGCGCTGCTGCTGATGGTATAAAAATACCCAAAATAGTTCAGGCGGCAGGAAGGCGGCAAGCCAGTGACAAACCGGTTTACCGGTTTGAACAGCGTTTGCGCTGGCCCGCAGGGTGAGCCGAAGGCTCATCATCCCCGGGAGCATAGATGGCTATGTGACTGGGGGGAACGGGCGTAGCCAACGCATCTGCAGCCTGACGTATGAAGGGAAGAAGGACCCTGATATGAATGATGTGGTATCGGTCACCCTGGTGACCGGTTTTCTCGGCGCAGGCAAAACAACCCTGCTCAACTATTTTCTGACTCACCACGGCGACGCCCCCGTCGCGATACTGGAAAATGAATTCGGCGCCGTCAATATCGACGGCGCGCTGCTGCGCGGCGGCGACAGCGTGAATGTGGTGGAACTCTCTAACGGCTGCGTTTGCTGTAGCGTGCGCGGCGAGTTCAGCACCGCCCTGAACGAACTGCTGGATAAGCGCGCCTGGGGCGATATTCAGTTTGACCGGCTGATTGTCGAAACCACCGGACTTGCCGATCCCGGGCCGGTGATTCAAACCTTCTTTGTCGATGAGCGACTGCGTGAAGCCATGCGGCTGGATGCGGTTATTGCGCTGGCCGATTGCCAGCATGTCCAGCGCCAGCTGGATGAGCATCCGGTAGCGGCGGCTCAGATTGGTTTCGCCGACCGTATTCTGCTGACCAAAGCTGATCTGTGTGACGAGGCGCAGGTCGAGGCGGCGCTGGCGCGCATTCATCGCATTAACAGCAAGGCGGAGATTCTGCATATTACCAACGGCGAATGTCCGGCGGAGCTGTGGCTGGATATCGGCGCTTTTGAACTGAGCGACGCGAACCCGGTTAGTGAAGGGTTTCACATTATTCGCGCCGGTGCCGAACAGCCCCGGCGCTTTATGCCGTTCCGTCACTCCCCCCAGCAGCAGCGCTCCTGGGATGACGCTATTCAGGCGCACGTGTTTGAAGCCGGGCGGCTGGATCTGAAAAAAATTGGCGCTTTTATGGAGCAGTGCATCGAGGCATACGGCAACGATATGCTGCGCTATAAGGGGGTGCTGGCGATTGCGGATAATCCTCAGCGTCTGGTGGTGCAGGGAGTTCACAAGGTGGTGGGCTTTGATTATGGCGCCCAGTGGGAATCGCCAGACAGCGCCTTTTCCCGGCTGGTGATTATCGGTCGTTATCTGCCGGTCGATGAACTGCGCGCCGGGTTTGCCGCAGCAACGGCATAAGCGTCTGCCAGCCCCGCATGCGGCGGGGCTGTATCTTTCATTAGCTGTACTGGCGAATTCGGGCAATCAGTTCGTCCACGTTGTCCAGCCTGTCGGCCAGCACAATCAGCGTTCTTCCCAGCGTCATCGCGTGGCTGGTACAGGCCAGCCGCATCCGCTCATCCTGAATCTCTTCCAGATCCGCTACGTGGGAAAGCCCCACGCTGCGGCGAATCAGTTCGGTGCCGCAAAAACCGATGCTGTCGAACCAGACCTTTTGCAGAAAGGCTTCGGCGTAGCCGGGGCGGCCCAGCGCCGCATCCCGACTTTTGTCGCGGGCCAGGGCCAGGAAGCGCTGGTGGAAGCCGAGCCATAACTCGCGCAGATCCTGGAGCCGCTGTTCGCGGACGTCCGCCGCTTCGCGAATGCCCAGCAGACCCGGCGCACCGCAGTAGTTCAGCAGCAGGTTGCCCATGGCAGTGCCCAGATCGAAGCCGATGGGGCCGAAATAGCCAAACTCGGCATCGATGGCCTTCAGGCTACCGTCGGCCACAAACAGCGAGCCGCTGTGGATATCGCCGTGGAGCAGGGCCTCTGCATGGGTCAGAAAGCGGTGCTTCAGAGCCGCAACGGCCACTTTCAGCCCCCTGTCTTCACGTAACTGCGCGACTTCCGGCTCCAGCTGTTCGGGGTAGTTGTTGCGCGGATGTTCCTGATAGGGATCGTTAAAGAACAGATCCTCGGTGATCTCACACATCGCCGGATTGATAAAGTTGGCCACCTGGCGCTTTTTATCGTGGGGCGGCAGCCAGAAATCGCTGGTATGAAACAGGGTTTGCGCCAGATATTCCGCCAGTTGATCGATAGCCTGAGGGTAGTGGCGTCCCTGGATCAGTTCGCCGCGCCAGATTTTATGATCGGAGAGATCTTCCATCACGATGGTGGCCAGCGCCGGGTCGTGGTGCAGCACTTTCACCGTGTGCCGGGGGGCGTGACGATAGTGTTCCAGCAGCGTCTGGGCTTCCAGCCGCGCCCGATCCGGCGTCAGCGGCCAGGATTCTCCCACGCAGCGCACCCATGGCAGAGCCTGTTTGACGATGACCCGGCTGACGCCGTCGCGATCGAGAATTTTAAATACCAGATTGAGGTTGCCGTCGCCTACCTCGCTGGCCGCTACCAGGGCGGAAGGGTCTGCCAGTCCCCCATGCTCCCGCGCGTAATCCAGCGCGTCTGTGGGGGTAAAGGTGTGATAGTGCGACATGTCTCCAGTCCTCATTCTGTTACCGATACAAAGCCGTTCAGACGTCTATACTTCTGGATTTCATCCTGCCACAATGTGACACATCAACGCAACATGGATTTAACTTTATGCAGACACTACAGACGACCAGCCTGCGGGTGGCGGATAACCGGTTATGGATTCTCGATCAGCAGGCGCTGCCTGCCCGCAGTGACTGGCTGGCGGTGGACAGCGTCGACGAACTGGTGGCCTGTATTCAGGCGCTGAAGGTGCGCGGCGCGCCGCTGATCGGTCTTTCGGCCAGCCTGCTGCTGGCGCTACTGGCGGAGCAGGGCATGGGGCGGAAAGCGCTGGAGCAGGGGCTGGAAACCCTGCGGGCGTCCAGGCCTACGGCGGTAAATCTGATGAATAATCTGGATCGGATGCGTCTGGCGCTGGCGGCGGAGGAGTACCGCGCCGCGCTGGTGCGTGAAGCCCTGGCGCTGGTGGAAGAAGACCGTCAGCTGTGCGAGCGCATCGCCTGCGCGGGCAGCGAACTGGTGACGCCGGGCAGTCGGCTGCTGACCCACTGTAATACCGGTGGATTAGCCACCGCTGGCGTGGGCACCGCCCTTGGCGTTATTACCCATGCCTGGCGGCAGGGTAAGGTTAAACAGGTGTGGGTGGATGAAACCCGACCGCTGCTTCAGGGCGGGCGTCTGACAGCCTGGGAGCTGGGGGAGCTGGGCGTCCCTTACCGGCTGATTTGCGATTCCATGGCGGCGAGCCTGATGGCGAAAGGGGAGGTGGATGCGGTCTGGGTCGGCGCCGATCGTATCGCTACTAACGGCGACGTTGCGAACAAGATTGGCACCTACGGACTGGCGGTGCTGGCGCGCTGGCACAGGATCCCCTTCTACGTTGCGGCGCCGCGTACCACGCTCGATCCCGATTGCCCGAACGGCGACGCCATTCCGGTCGAGCAGCGGGCGGCGGATGAGGTCACTGGCGCGGCGGGCAGCTTTGGCGCAGTGCGCTGGGCGCCGGAGCAGGCCGCAGTCTACAACCCTGCGTTCGATGTAACGCCAGCGGAACTGATTAGCGGTTGGGTGCTGGACAGCGGCGTCGTTACGCCTCAGGCGGTGCGTGACGGTGCATTGCGTCGTATCTGAGATAACGCGGCGTTCCCGGCGGAACGTCGCGTTAGCGGATTACCCCAGGCGCGGAAAGCGGTCGGCGATATCGTTGCCGGTGAAGCTGGCTATCCAGCCTTCGGGATTATCGAAGATGCGAATGGCGGTGAAGTTCGGTTCTGGGCCCATATCAAACCAGTGTGGCGTGCCGGCCGGAACCGAGATCAGATCGCCTTTCTCGCACAGTATTTGCCAGACGCGTTCGTCCAGATGCAGACAGAACAGGCCGCGCCCTTCCACAAAGAAGCGTACTTCGTCTTCGCCGTGGGTATGCTCCTGGAGAAACTTTTCGCGCATCTCCGCTTTCCGGGGATGATCGGCGCGCATACTGATAACGTCCCAGCTCTGGTAGCCTTCTTCCTCCACCAGTTGGTCGATAGCGTGCTGATAGGCGGCAATCGTGCTTTCCGGCGTTGGGGCATCGCCCAGATCGCGGTCGGCGCGCCAGCGTTCGAAACGTACGCCGTGCCGGGCCAGCCGTTCGGCGATGGCCTGACCTTCGGTGCTGTGCCACTCAGGCGTGGCGGCGTTATGGCTGGCATAGATAGTCAGTGCGCTCATGGCATGTTCTCCGGGGAAATCTGATCGAATCGCTGAACCTGCGGGTGACGGCTTAGGGGATCCTGTTCGCCGCGAATCAGCTGGATAGTATTCCAGCCAGCCTCCTGTGCGGCATCCAGCTCCTGGTGGATATCGGACAGAAACAGAATTGTATCCGGCGCCAGCCCCAGCAGTCCGGCGATGGCGCAATAGGCGTCGGCTTCCCGCTTGGCGCCCACGTGGGTGTCGAACCAGGCGCTGAAGTACGGGCTGAGATCCCCGGCGCAGCTGTAACCGAACAGCAGCTTCTGGGCCTCTACCGAACCGGAGGAATAAACTCCCAAAGTAATGCCCTGCGCCTGCCAGCGCATCAGCGCCGGGGGGACATCTTCGTAAACGTGGCCTTTAAAATCGCCGTTCAGGTAGCCATCGCGCCAGATCATGCCCTGGAGCGCTTTTAACGCGGTGGATTTACGATCCTGAGCCATAAAGTCTTCCAGCGTGGCGACAAGCTGGTCGGTGCTGGCTTCGGGCTGGTTGATTTCCTTGCGCAGGTCGTTGAGCAGCGAACGCACCGGTTCCCGGGACTGCTGCTGGCTGACGAACTCCGCCATACGCTGACGGGCCACAGGAAACAGCACGTCATGAACGAAACGGATGTCACTGGTGGTGCCTTCAATATCGGTCACAATGGCGCGAATCATACTCTCTCCAGCAGCCGGCGCTGCATTTCACAGTGAAACAGAAACTCCAGCCCTTCCAGATGGCGGCGGGCCTCATCGACGTCCCGGCCCCAGCAGGTGAGCCCGTGGCCGCGCAGCAGAAAACCATAGCGCAGGGGATGGCGTTCGCCGTAGCGGGCAATATGTTGCGCCAGGGCGTCGATATCCTGGCTGTTATCGAAGACAGGGATCGTCACGCGCTGCTGATGGCTGTTCTGGCCACGCAGGGATTTTTGCATTTCGTAGCCGGTCAGTTCCAGCTCAGGCTCGCGGATCAGGCGCGACAGCACGGTGGCATTAACGGTGTGTACGTGAAGTACTGCGCCCGCTTCGGGCCACAGGCGATAGAGCAGGGTATGCAAACCGGTTTCCGCCGACGGACGGCCGCCGCAGGGCGCGTGACTGGTGGCGATCTCCACCCGCAGGAAGTCGTCGGCGGTCAGGCTGCCTTTATCCTTACCGGACTGGCTAATCCAGCAGTGGTCGCTGTCTTCGCGCAGCGACATATTGCCGCCAGTAGCGGGGGCCCAACCCCGGGCGCCTATCCAGCGGCAGGTGTCGACCAGGGCGTTGAGTGGCTGATAAGGCATCGTGGACTCCGTTTCTGTCTGGACGTCTAAGCGTCTCGATTGCCAAATATTAACACCGTGCTATAGTGGCAGCAACATACCTGTTACAAACAGGCCCATCGAATTGAGCGAAAGGGCAGCATAATGAACAACATCACCCCACTTAAGCCCCAGAGTCGTCTGCCGGCGCTGGGAACCACGATTTTTACTCAGATGAGCGCGCTGGCCGCCCGGCATCAGGCCATCAATCTTTCTCAGGGATTTCCGGATTTTGACGGGCCGCGATTATTGCAGGAACGTCTGGCGCATCACGTGGCGCGCGGCGCCAATCAGTATGCTCCCATGACTGGCGTCCCCGCGCTACGCGAGGCGATTGCCGATAAGACCCGGGAACTTTATGGCTGGCAGCCGGAGCCTGAAACCGAAGTCACTGTGACCGCTGGCGCCACCGAAGCGCTGTTCGCATCGATTACCGCGCTGGTGCGCCCGGGAGACGAGGTTATCTGCTTTGATCCCAGCTACGACAGCTATGCGCCCGCAGTGCAGCTGGCTGGCGGCATACTGAAGCGTCTGTCGCTGGCGCCCCCGCATTTTCGGGTGGACTGGCAGGCGTTTCGCGAGCTGGTTTCGCAGCGTACCCGGCTGGTGATTATCAATACCCCACACAACCCCACCGCCACGGTCTGGCGCGAGGAGGATTTCGCGGCGCTGTGGCAGGCTATCGCGCCCTATGAGATCTACGTGCTGAGCGACGAAGTGTATGAACATATCTGTTTTGATCCCCGGGGACATACCAGCGTGTTGGGGCATGCTTCGCTGCGTCAGCGCTCGATCGCCGTTTCGTCATTTGGCAAAACCTTCCATATGACCGGCTGGAAGGTGGGTTACTGCGTGGCGCCGGAAGCGCTGAGCGCCGAGGTGCGTAAGGTGCACCAGTATCTGACCTTTTCGGTGAACACCCCGGCGCAGTTCGCTCTTGCCGATATGCTACGCGCCGAGCCGGAGCATTATCGAGAACTGCCCGATTTTTATCGCCAGCGGCGCGATGCCTTTGTCCAGACGCTCGCACCCGGGCGTCTCGAATTACTGCCCTGCGAAGGTACCTACTTTCTGCTGGCGGATTACGGCGCGATTTCCGACAGCGATGACGTCAGCTTCTGCCGCTGGCTGACGACGGAGGTAGGCGTGGCCGCGATTCCACTATCGGTATTTTGCGCCGATCCCTTCCCCCATACCCTGATTCGCCTGTGCTTCGCCAAACAACCGGAGACGCTGAGCGCAGCGGCGGAACGTCTGGTAAACCTCTAGTCTGGCCGGGGGCGGCGGCAGAGCCAGGCCGATAGTGACGCCGTTGACTAAATCGTCACCGGTTCACAAATTCGAATGAAATGTCATTTCATCTTTTATCGATCGCAGTTTTGTTGTGCTAATGGTTATTGAGTCACCAACCAATAAAGCGGGAGCGACAATGAAAATTAAAGCTGCGATCGAGAGGATCCCCGGCGGCATGATGCTGGTGCCGTTACTGCTTGGTGCACTGCTTAACACTCTGGCGCCGGGAACCGGAGAGTATTTCGGCTCCTTCACCAAAGGGATGATCGGTGGCACGGTGCCGATTCTGGCAGTCTGGTTTTTCTGCATTGGCGCTTCCATTGAACTGCGGGCCACCGGCACGGTGCTGCGTAAATCCGGAACTCTGGTGGTGACCAAAATCGCCACGGCCTGGGGCGTGGCGATGCTTGCTGCCATGGTGATACCGGAACACGGCATTACCAGCGGCGTTTTTGCCGGAATCTCAGTGCTGGCTATTATTTCCGCCATGGATATGACCAACGGCGGTCTGTACGCCAGCCTGATGAATCAGTATGGCACCAAAGAAGAGGCGGGCGCTTTCGTGTTGATGTCGCTGGAGTCTGGCCCGCTGATGACCATGGTGATACTGGGTTCGGCCGGGCTGGCGACCTTTGAGCCGCAGCACTTTGTCGGCGCCGTGCTGCCGTTCCTGGTGGGCTTTGCGTTGGGTAATCTGGACAGCAGTCTGCGGGAGTTCTTTGGGAAGGCGACCACCACGCTGATTCCGTTTTTCGGCTTCGCGCTGGGCAATACCATTAATCTGGGCGTGATTCTGGATACCGGCCTGCCTGGCGTATTTCTGGGCGCGGCGGTGATTGTGATTACCGGCATTCCGCTGATCCTGGCCGATCGCCTGATCGGCGGCGGTAACGGTACTGCGGGTATCGCCGCTTCGTCTTCGGCCGGAGCGGCAGTGGCAAATCCGGTGATTATCGCCCAGATGAATCCGGCGTTCGCGCCCGTGGCCCAGTCCGCCACGGCGCTGGTGGCGACCAGCGTGATTGTCACTTCGGTGCTGGTGCCGATGATTACCGCGCTGTACGCACGCCATGCGGGGAGCGGCCTGGTGGCTAAGGGCGGAGTAAAGGCTCATTAATGGAAAAGACGGCAGAACGCCGTCTTTTCCGGTGATGTCGGAAAGGCTGTCAGCGCCCGATATCGCGCAGTTTTTTACCGGACATCAGCTTCTTTTCAATATGTTCCAGGGTGACGTTTTTGGTTTCAGGAATCAGCCAGAAGGTGATGGCGACGAACGCCAGGTTCAGACCGGTGTAAAGCCAGAAGGTACCGGCGGCACCGATGCTGTCCAGTAGCGTCAGGAAGGTGGCGCCGATAATCATATTGGACACCCAGTTAGTGGTGGTGGAGCAGGTAACACCGAAATCGCGACACTTCAGCGGCTGAATTTCGGAGCACAGAATCCAGACTACCGGCGCGGCGCTCATCGCATAGCCGGCAATACACATCATGGTCATACCGACAGAGAGCCAGGAGATACCGGTAGAGAGATTGCCGTTGTCTACCTGCATCAGGCAGTAGCCCAGAATCAGGGTGCCGATCGCCATCACGGTAAAGCCGATTTTCAGCGCCGGTTTACGGCCGGACTTGTCGACGGTAAAGACGGCAATAAAGGTAGCCAGCATAAAGGTCAGACCGACCACCACCGTTGCAATCATTTGCTGCTGGTGGCTGCTGAAGCCCGCCATTTCGAAAATCTTTGGCGCGTAATACATGATGATGTTCATTCCGGTAAACTGCTGCATTGCCTGTAACAGCATACCCAGGAAGACCGCGCGCCGTACGTTGCGGTTCGAGCGAAACAGCGCCCATCCCCCCTGTTTTACCTTCAGACTGTCGCGGATCTCATCGAGCTCTTCGCGGGCCTTTTCCGAGGTATCACGCAGCATTCTGAGCACTCGCTCCGCCTGGGCATACTTGCCGTTGGCCGCCAGCCAGCGCGGGCTGTTTGGCAGAAAAATCACCATTGCCAGCAATACCAGCGCCGGCAGAGCCAGCACGCCGAGCATGGCGCGCCAGTTGCCGCTGTAGCTCAGGGCGGTATCGGACAGGAAGGCAAGCAGGATCCCTAAAGTCACCATCAACTGGTACATACTGATCATCTTGCCGCGTACGTGTTCCGACGCCATCTCAGACAGATAGAGTGGGGCAGTGTAGGAGGCGATGCCCACGGCAATGCCGAGCACTACACGCGCAATCAGTAACACTTCAAGGTTGTGGGCGAAAGCCGACCCCAGGGAACCGATAATAAACAAAATTGCGCCTGCCAGCAGGCTGAGTTTGCGGCCCTGACGGGCGGAGAGCCAGCCGTTAAACAGCGCGCCAATGGCGGCGCCGAGCATCATGCTGCTGACCACCCACTCCTGCTGGTGGCTGTTCAGGGTAAAGTGATCGGTAATGAAGGGCAGGGCGCCAGCGATAACGCCGATGTCCAGGCCGAATAACAGGCCAGCGACGGCGGCCGAAATGGCAACGAACAGGTTCATTCGCCTGGCGCGCTGCTCCTGAGGGGACTCCATCCTGGGGGTATCACTCACATACGACATACTTCATCTCCGGGGATTAGGAAAATCTGTTATGCCATTACGTTAAGAGATTGCCCGGCCTGGCCGGGAGGTGGAAAACGGCGTAGAGATGGATGATTCTGCTGTACAGCAAGGTTTTGTGATACAGGTTTCACTTCTGATAGAGTGAGTGCAACAGATTATGCCACGCAGTGTGGGGCATAGCGGCCTGATTCCAGAAAAGGCAGCGTAATATTGAGGTTTTTCCGGTATGGATAATTGACGAATGGCTATGTGCTGCGTCATTTCCGGTTTGTGGTGCGCTGGCCGGAAAAAGCGCATTTTTAGCGTCAGGGAATGTATAAAGCGGGAAAATGGGGCGGTTATATGGGCTAACTGGCTTATATTGCGCAATATTTGCTATTAAAATATGAAAATCTTCCTTTCCCGTCACTTATAGCGTGCTCCTATCAGATCTATAGACAATATCTTACGGTTTTCACGTTGACCCGTAGCTCCGTGCAGTGGTTAAATCCGGAGGCTGTACTCTGTTTCGCACCGGGTCAGTATTACACCTGTTGTCGAAGATTCAGGCAGGACGGGTGCCAGGGCCACCGCGGGTGGCCCTTTTGCTTTGCGCTGGATGGTAAAGCAGTCCGGGCATTCCCTGTCATCGTCAATGGATTACTGGCAAGATGATAGATATCGCTTATCAATTCAATAACACAAACGGATTGGATGAAGCGGCAGAGATTCGATACCTTATACCCCATCGAAAACACGGAGGAAGTATAGATGTCCTTAATTAATACCAAAATCAAACCGTTCAAAGCACAGGCTTTCAAAAACGGTGAATTCGTAGAAGTTACCGAGAAAGACGTTGAAGGTCGCTGGAGCGTCTTCTTCTTCTACCCGGCCGACTTTACTTTCGTCTGCCCGACCGAGCTGGGCGACCTGGCTGACCACTACGATGAATTCCAGAAGCTGGGCGTGGATATCTACTCCGTATCTACCGACACCCACTTCACCCACAAAGCATGGCATGAAACTTCCGATACCATCGGTAAGATCAAATACGCCATGCTGGGCGACCAGACCATGGCGCTGTCCCGCAACTTCGAAATCCTGCGTGAAGACGAAGGTCTGGCCAACCGTGGTACCTTCCTGGTAGACCCGAACGGCATCATCCAGGCGGTTGAAGTGACTGCTGAAGGTATTGGTCGTGACGCTGCCGACCTGCTGCGTAAAGTGAAAGCGGCTCAGTACGTTGCTTCCCACCCGGGTGAAGTGTGCCCGGCTAAGTGGAAAGAAGGCGAAGCGACTCTGGCTCCGTCTCTGGATCTGGTGGGTAAAATCTAAACCCCTGCGTCTCTTAGTCCGCGGACAGGTTCCGCGGCCTGAGCGGCCTGCGTCTTTTTCATACCGCCGGCGCCCTGAATAATCGCCTCTGATTATTTACGGTGGTTGAATCACGCATACCTATTCTTGCGGGTGCATTTGCACCCGTTTTTCTTGCCAGCAACAGGGAGATACCATGCTCGACACTACGATGAAAACACAGCTCAAGGCCTATCTTGAGAAACTGACTAAGCCTGTTGAGTTGATCGCCACGCTGGATGACAGCGCGCGGTCGTCGGAAATCAGGGAACTTCTGGCAGAAATCTCAGAACTGTCAGATAAAGTCTCTTTTACGGAGCGTAATTCTCTGCCGGTTCGTAAACCCTCTTTTCTGATTACTAACCCCGGCTCGGAGCAGGGACCGCGTTTTGCCGGTTCTCCGCTCGGTCACGAATTTACCTCGCTGGTTCTGGCACTGCTGTGGACTGGCGGGCATCCGTCTAAAGAGGCCAAAGAGCTGCTGGAGCAGATTAGCGCTCTTGATGGTGATTTTGAATTTGAAACCTATTATTCGCTCTCCTGCCATAACTGCCCGGACGTGGTTCAGGCGCTGAACCTGATGGCGGTACTTAATCCGCGGGTTAAACACACGGCCATTGACGGCGGCACTTATCAGAATGAGATCAGCGAGCGCAACATTATGGGCGTCCCGGCGGTCTTCCTGAATGGTAAAGAGTTCGGCCAGGGCCGCATGACGCTTTCGGAGATCGTCAGTAAGGTGGATACCGGGGCGGAAAAACGCGCCGCTGAAGCCCTGAACCAGCGCGAGGCCTATGATGTGCTGATTGTCGGCTCCGGCCCTGCGGGTGCTGCGGCAGCCATTTATGCGGCCCGTAAAGGGATTCGCACCGGTCTGATGGGCGAACGTTTCGGCGGTCAGATTCTGGATACCGTCGATATTGAAAACTATATCTCGGTGCCGAAGACCGAAGGGCAGAAGCTGGCGGGCGCCCTGAAGGCGCACGTTGACGACTACGACGTGGATGTTATCGATACTCAGAGCGCTTCTCGCCTGGTGCCGGCCGCTAACGAAGGCGGACTGCATCAGATTGAAACCGCCTCTGGCGCCACCCTGAAAGCGCGCAGTCTGATCATCGCTACCGGGGCGAAGTGGCGC
Organism: Rosenbergiella sp. YN46; assembly: GCF_036620675.1. Taxonomy (NCBI): domain Bacteria; kingdom Pseudomonadati; phylum Pseudomonadota; class Gammaproteobacteria; order Enterobacterales; family Erwiniaceae; genus Rosenbergiella; species Rosenbergiella sp. YN46. The sequence goes on along the minus strand of NZ_JAZHEE010000006.1, from coordinate 93,165 downwards.
AATATGAATGTGCCGGGTGAAGATGAGTACCGTACCCGCGGCGTGACCTACTGCCCGCACTGCGACGGCCCGCTGTTCAAAGGCAAGCGTGTGGCGGTGATCGGCGGCGGCAACTCCGGCGTGGAAGCGGCTATCGATCTGGCAGGCGTGGTGGATCATGTGACCCTGCTGGAATTCGCGCCGGAAATGAAAGCGGACCAGGTTCTGCAGGATAAAGTTCGCAGCCTGAGCAATGTCGATATTATTCTGAATGCCCAGACCACCGAGGTGAAAGGCGACGGTACCCGCGTAACCGGCCTTGAATATCAGGATCGCGTATCCGGCACCACCCATAGCCTGGAACTGGCTGGGATCTTTGTTCAGATTGGCCTGCTGCCGAATACTAACTGGCTGGAGGGCACCGTAGAGCGCAACCGCATGGGCGAGATAATCGTTGATGCCCGCGGCGAAACCAGCGTGAAGGGGATCTTCGCGGCGGGAGACTGTACCACGGTGCCGTACAAGCAGATCATTATTGCCACCGGTGAAGGGGCGAAGGCGTCACTCAGCGCCTTTGACTACCTGATTCGTACCAAAACGGCATAATAAAAAAGGCCCTCCCGTTGGGAGAGGTTTAAAGACATACACAGCAAAAGCACCAGAGGCTACCTGCGGGTAGCCTCTTTTTTTTATCTGCATTAAAAGGCTAACGCACCACCAGCACCGGGATACGGGCATAGCGGATAATGCTGGCCGCGTTAGAGCCCAGTAGATGAGTGGTAATAGAAGGATTGCGAGAGCCGACGACGATGACATCCGCCTGGAGCTCTTTGGCGGCGACATTGACTTGATCCCGCACGTTACCGAAACGCGTTTCGGTCATTACGCGTTCCGGATCGATATGAAAGTGGCTGGCCAGCGTCTGGAGCTTATCTTCCGCCTCTTTACGCAGGTGATCTTCAAAGCGGCGCATTTCAGAGGCAAAGCCGCGGAACATCATGGCGGAAGCGTCTGGCATCACGTGTAGCAGGTGAATTTTGCCATCCTGCTGCGCCAGGAACTCGGCGTGGCGAATGGCCTTATCTGATAAATCCATTTCAAAGACATCGACTGGCATCAGGATCGTCTGGTACATAAAGTAACCTCCATTTAATGATAAGATTTTCCTTAATAAAACACGGGTTTTTTATTTTTTGCGCGCCAGCTGTAAGAAGTGTGATGCAGGATGAAGAGAAAAACGGAAACTGTGAGGATTTTCACAAGTCGGCCCGTAAGGCCCTGAACGGAAAGAGGATGCCAGGCATCCTCCAGAAACGCGATTCAGCGATGATATTCCCCTGCAGATTCGGGCTGATAGCACAGCTCCAGAACCTCCAGGTGGGTTTCGATGCCGCCCGGCAGCATCCAGCGAATGGTGTCTCCTACCCGTAGTCCCAGCAGTGCGGCACCCACCGGTGCCAGTACCGAAAGCTGGCTGGTGGTATCGGTCAGGCTGGCCGGATAAACCAGGGTGCGCAGGTGCTCTTCTCCGCTGTTCAGATTGCGGAATTTCACCCGGCTGTTCATGGTGACGACATCGGTCGGTATATCTTCCGGCTTACACATCTGCGCACGATCCAGCTCGGCATTTAGCGCATCAGCGACCGGAAGGTCGGCGAACGCAGGCTGTTCCAGTAGCCGGTCAATACGTTCCGCATCGAGTTCGTTAATGATAATTGCAGGTCGGGACATCACAGACTCCATGTTAACCATCCGGCCCTTTGCCGGACATGAGATACCCAAAAGAAAACCCTCACCATCTGAGTGATGAGGGTTGACCTGGTGATAATAGCGGCGGCGAGCCTCCTGGAACAGTGAGCAACTTCACACTCGGTGCGGCGCGTATTACAGAATTATGCTACCCAGCGCTGCCAGCAGGAAGGCGATGCTGCCTAACAGGGTTTCCATAACGGTCCAGGTTTTCAGGGTGGTCTTCTCGTCCATTTCCAGGAAGCGGCCTACCAGCCAGAAACCGGAGTCGTTTACGTGGGACAGTACGGTTGCGCCGCCCGCGATGGCGATAACGATGAAGCACAGATCGAACTCGCTCAGCCCGGTAGCGCTTTGAACCATTGGCGCCACCAGCGCGGCGGTGGTGGTCAGCGCGACTGTTGCGGAACCCTGTGCCACGCGCAGCGCGGTAGAGATAACAAAGGCCGCCAGAATGACCGGCATACCGGTGTCGGAGAGTACGCCAGCCAGCGCGTCGCCAATGCCGCTGGCACGCAGTACGCCGCCGAACATACCGCCAGCGCCGGTCACCAGGATGATGCCGCAGATGGGCCCAAGGGCGCCGTTGCACACTTTTTCAAGGTGCTCGCGACTGTGGTCGCGACTGAAGACCAGCAGCGCGCAGAAGGTGGTGATTAGCAGCGCCACCGGAGTTTTACCCAGCATGCGCAGGAAGTTGACTACGGTGCTGTCGGCATCGACCCAGCCCAGAACGATGGCGGTGCTCAGACCGGTATCAAGGAAGATAAGAACCAGCGGCAGCAGCAGAATCGCCATGACGGTACCGAAAGAGGGCGGACGATGGTTGGGATCCGCTTCGACTTCGCCCAGGAAAGAAGAGGGCAGTTTTATGTCGAATTTCTTACCGGCGTACAGACCATACAGATAGGCGCCGATATACCAGGTGGGGATGGCAATGATAAGGCCAACCAGTACCAGCAGGCCAATGTTAGCCCCCAGCAGTTCGGACGCGGCGACCGGGCCTGGGTGCGGCGGTACCAGCGCGTGCATAACGGCGAAGGCGCCCGCGGCGGGAAGCGCGTATTTCAGGGTAGAGCCGCCAAACTGTTTGGCGACGCTGAAGATAATCGGCAGCATCACTACCAGTCCGGCGTCAAAGAAAATGGGGAAACCGAACATCAGCGACGCAACGCCCAGCGCCAGCGGCGCACGGTGAGAGCCGAATTTATTGATCAGCGTATCCGCCAGCACTTTTGCGCCGCCGGAAATTTCAAGCATGCGTCCGATCATTGCCCCCAGTCCCACCAGCAGCGCAACGCCTGCCAGGGTGCTGCCGAAACCGCTCAGCAGCGTGGGAACTATCTTATCGAATGGTACTTTGGTGACCAGCGCAACGATGATACTGACCAGCGTCAGTGCCAGGAAGGCGTGCACCTTAAAGCGCATAATCAGCACCAGCAGCAGGGCGACCGCGCCAGCGGCAATGCCCAACAGCGTTCCGGCGCCATAAGCGTATGTCATATCCGTCATTGTCTGGTTCCTCTACTTATCAATCCAGGAAACGGGGCGAACCGTTCTTTCTGATACCGGTAACATGATACTGGTAACATTCATAAAGAGGTTACAGGAATCGACTACGTTATTTACATTTTGAGATGAGGCTCAAACATTAGAAACAAACTCCCCGTTGGAGGGATTGACTCAGCGTAGTTATTTGGTTGCCGTTACGTAAAGACATGTCAGGAGTAAAACGGGACGCTGAACGCGTTAATTGATTGAGATTTACGATTGCTGTCACATAAATACGATCTGTATATGACAGAATCTTCTAAAGATAGAGTATCCATAGCGCTTTCTGGGCCTGCTTGCGGAGAAAGCGCTGAGACCGAAATCGTCGTGGTTTTTATTGCCGGGGAGATAGCGGCTGCAATAATTCACGCAATACGGCGTTGCGCTGGCGGGGGGTTAGCCACAGCCAGGCTGGAAAGCGCCGGGGCAGCGGCTGGTGAAGGAACATTACCTGCATTTCCTGAAGCCACAGATCGGTTTTGTTCATATTCCATCCCTCTTGCTGGTTAACTTAGCCAGAGTGTGGCGTGCTAAACGCGGAACAAAAATGGATGGAATAATTTTTATTCTTCAGGTTTTAGGACTCTGCGCGTACCTCAGAAGCCGGCGGCATCCAGGCGAAAAGTTTTTGCACAGTTGCCCGGATGCGGGCCTGGTGCAAAGCTTTGTTCGTCAAGAGGTTGGTTGATAGTTCTGGCCTTCAGCCCGAGCTGCATTTCGGTCAGGTAGGCTGGATTGCCGTGGCAGGTCAGCTTCACGGCCTTTACGCTCGCTTTACCCCAGCTACGCGCCAGCGCTTCATTAAACGCTTTGCGGCTGACTACCTTCCCATAATGCCCGGAAAGGAAACGTCCGAAGTCGCTTTCGCGCACCTCCTGGTTCAGACGCACCATGGTGCCGAAGTAGGCGTCGGGGTTGAATCCGAAGCAGGCACCATGTTTGGCGAATTCATAGCGTTCCAGGCAAGAGCTACCGCCGGCGCCGGGCATGACCTCCCCCAGTTTACGGGCCATGGCATCGCTCAGGCCAACCTTGGGCGCGGCGCATTTGCGCGACGCGCGAACTTCCGCCATGTCTGGAATCGGGCGAGTGGCGCAACCGTAGCGCATCCAGCGGCGCTCATCCACGCCGCGCGCCGCGACAGAACGCGGCAGACCAGGCCACAGGCCGTGCACCGTCAGCATCTGCGCGTTATTCTCCCGTGCGTCCTGCTGCTGGCATTCAGCGGGAAGCTTGCGATTGCGATCGTGCATGCTCTGGCAGAAGCCGTTCTGCCAGGAGAGCGCCAGAACATAGCGATCGAAGTCGTCATACTGCGTGGCTTTTAGCGGTTCTGCGTGGGCGTAGCCGCTGGCCAGGGCGCCGGTCAGCAGCGTGTAGGCTATCCAGTTTCTCATGGGGTTTCCGGTGATTTGCGTTATATCGCCATATTTAATCATAAAAAGGGGGCCGACTGGCCCCCGTTGTGATGAAACAATGCGGAGTCTCAGCCCGCAGGCATCAATATTTCTGTGGCGATAATCACCACCAATAGGCCAACCAGCACAGGTACGGAAGTGCGTTTAACCACTTCGAACGGTGAGATTTTCGCCATACCCGCTACGGCCACCACGACGCCGGATACCGGAGAGATGGTTCGGCCAAGGTTAGAAGCTTGCAGCATCGGAATGACCAGATAACCCGGGTTCACGCCAGACTGGGCGGCCAGTTTAGGGATCAGTTCGGCAAAGGCGTAGAAGGGGGCATTACCGGAACCGGTAGTCATGGCTGCCAGCATAGTGAGGATCACCAGAACCAGCATCAGGACGATGCTGGCGGAGCCGAAAGAGGTGGCGATGGAGATCAGGCTCTGGATAAAGCCAATGGTGCTCAGGCCCTGGGCGAAGACCCCGGCGGCGACCAGCAGCATCACCACGCTGGCGAAAGCATCCGCCATACCGCGCCAGGCGACCTCCAGCCCTTCAAATACGCTGCGGGTGTTGAAGCTGCGCAGAAATTCGAGAATCGCCGTCAGCAGAATACACATCACCAGCAGCGTAATAATATGCAGCTGCGGGCCCCATTTACCGTCGAAAATCAGTACTGCAATCACCGGAGAGAAGGGCAGAATCGCGTAAAAGGCGGGAACTTTGGTCTGGATTTCGCTGACGTCCAGCATTTCGGTGACGATGTGCTCTTTTTTATCCAGCCAGCGCTGCCAGAAGTAGTGCGTGATGCCCATGCAGATAATGGCGGCAATGGAGACAGGCAGCGTGGTTTTAAAGGCGAAGTCTACCAGCGGCATCTCGGCGACCCGAGCGGCCAGCACCACGTCGCCGGAAGTCGGAGACAGAATAATCGCCGCTGGCGAGGCGCAGATAGCCGCCGCAGCGCCGCGGCTGATGCCGACGTTGACCATAACCGGAAACAGGGTTGCCATCAGCAATACGCCAAGTCCGGTGGCGGAAGAGACCGCCAGCGACATCAGACAGGCCAGGAAGTAAGCGACGACCATTAGCAGGTGGGGGGAGTTGATGTACTGCAGCGGGCGGGAAGCCAGCTTCACCACCATATCGTTGGCGCCGATATGGGTCATGTAGGTCGCAAAACCGCACAGCATCATGATCATCATGCCGAGATCGCCGCCGCGGCTCATCAGCAGCACTTTAACGTATTCCAGGATGTCCGTGGCGCTGTAACCGGTGCTTTGGGTTCCGGCTGGCAGAATCGGGTGTCCCATAATAGCGCTGGCAATCAGCAAAATCAGGCCGCCCAGCAGCAATACGCCGGTGGCGGAATAACCTTTAATGATGTAGCTGGCCACGCCGATAATCACCGCGGCTCCAAATAATAGCTCAAATATCGTTAACATAATCTTCCCAGCGGGCCGGTATTCATCCGGCGTGACATATTTAGCGGTGAAAACAAATACCTGTAACAGACACTGAGGGTGCGTTTCAGGCACGACGGTCAATGTTCCGGGGGCTGAATGACGCACGTGTACGATGGCGTAAACCAATAAGATAGCTATTTTGACGGCAGGCGGGAGAAACACAAAATAAATTCTTAGCGTTTTTCATGTGGGGTGAGCCAGCGCAATAACTGGCGGGGCAAATGTAAAATTTATGTGAATAATTGTCTGATAATTAAGCGGAAAAGAGTTGGTGACAGAAGGATGCCGGGTTTCAGAGCGTGCCAGAACCGCGGTGACGATTTTTCTTACCTGGGGGGCGCTGGAGGCGCTTCTGTCTTTCAGTTATTCCTCACTGTTTATTAGGATATGTCCTGAATAGTCGGTCTTTTCATAGACGTTCTATTGATCCACCAAATAAAATAATGGGTCATCAGGGGAGCGAGCATTTAGCTTTCATTCAGCTAAACTTGCTTATCATGTCACCGTTTTTTTATTGTGGTAGAAGAAAACGTGAAATTATTACGCAACTATTTTATCTTTTTTATTGCGGCAGTGGGTTCATTATTCATTAGCGCATCGGCTCTTGCCCAGGATGGCGGTAAAGGGTGGTTTGCGACCTTTACCGATAACGTCTCCCGGACCTGGCATGAACCTGAGCACTACGATCTCTATATTCCCGCTATTACCTGGCACGCTCGCTTTGCTTACGATAAGGATAAGACCGATGAGTATAACGAGCGTCCCTGGGGGGCGGGGATAGGTCAGTCCCGCTGGGATGAAAAAGGCAACTGGCACGGTCTGTATGTCATGGCATTTAAAGACTCCTACAATAAGTGGGAGCCGATAGCAGGTTATGGTTGGGAAGCCACGTGGCGTCCGCTGACCGATGATAATTTTCACCTGGGCCTGGGCTATACGGCGGGTGTCACGGCGCGCGATAACTGGAAGTACATTCCCATTCCGTTAGTATTGCCGCTGGCGTCCATTGGCTATGGCCCGGCCACCTTTCAGATGACCTACATTCCGGGAACCTATAACAACGGTAACGTCTACTTCGCGTGGTTCCGTTTTCAGTTTTGATAAAAAGTGAGGTAATGCTCAATGTGGCGCTACCTCGTTTAAAAACAAGCAATAAGAGCGACTGTACTAAAAAGTTAGCGACTTTTATCACTTTTTATCAAAGTTCGACTGGACAAAAGCCACCACAATTGATGTACTGGTACCCGACACGGTATTTGTGTCGTTTTTTCATGTAAAGGTAATTTTGATGTCTAAGATTAAAGGTAACGTTAAGTGGTTTAATGAATCCAAAGGATTCGGTTTCATTACTCCGGAAGATGGCAGCAAAGATGTGTTCGTACACTTCTCCGCTATCCAGAGCAACGGTTTCAAAACTCTGGCTGAAGGTCAGCGCGTAGAGTTCGAAATCACTGACGGTGCCAAAGGCCCTTCTGCTGCTAACGTAATCGCTCTGTAAGTTAGTAGTCAGACCGAATTGTAAAACCCGCCCAAAGGGCGGGTTTTTTTATGTTCTCTGGTCAGTTACCAGCTAATCAGGTAACCATAAAGAAACCAACATACGATAGCAACGCCAGCCCCTACGGCCGCCAGGCTGTTAACTCGCTCTTTCATTGCTGAATCCTCCTGCAATCAGAACCGGAATCCTGGCAAAGAAAGCTTAATCTGACCTTAAAACCTCCGCTCAGGCGTGGGAAGAGGCGGCAGAAAACAGCCAGAAGGCGATAGCGGTCATGAAAAATGAGCCCAGCAGGTTTACCAGCAGGTTCAGCGCCGCCCAGCCCAGGCGGCCTTCCTGCAGCAGAAACACCACTTCGGCAGAGAAGGTCGAAAAGGTGGTCAGGCCGCCGCAAAAGCCGGTTGTGATAAGCAGTTTCCACATGGGATCCAGTTGGGTCATACGGCTAAACCAGGCCAGGCCCGCACCGATAATAAAAGCGCCCAGTAGATTGGCTGTCAGGGTGCCGACGGGAATGGCGCTATGCACCGGATTCAGTCGCATACTCAGCATCCAGCGCAGCAGGCTGCCGATTCCCCCGCCAATGAATACGGCTAATGACATCTGTAACACACACACTTCCTGTAAATATGACTAAAGTAGTGAGAGTGTAGCGCCGTCCGGGCACTAACGGAAAGTCTGGGGTGGAAAAACGGGGGAAGTGATGAAGGTAGCAGTCGGACAATTTGCGGTTACGCCAGACGCTGAAGCTAATCTGGAAAGCTGCCGCGCCAGGATGGCGCAGGCCCATGCGCAGCAGGTAGATTTACTGGTATTGCCGGAGGCGGTACTGGCCCGCAGCGATAGCGATACGGAGCTGGTTGTGAAGGCGGCACAACCGCTGGATGGCCCCTTTGTCAGCGGGTTGTTAGAGGCGGGAAGAGGGAAGTCGTTAACGACGGTGCTGACTCTGCATGTGCCGACCCGGGACGGACGTGCCGCCAATACGCTGGTGGCGTTGCGTAACGGAGAGATTGTGGCGAGCTATCAGAAGCTTCATCTCTACGACGCCTTTAATGTCCAGGAGTCCCTGAAGGTGGATGCCGGTAATGCTGTGGCGCCGCTCATTGAGGTGGCCGGTATGAAAGTGGGGCTGATGACCTGCTATGATTTGCGTTTTCCGGAGCTGGCGTTGAGTCTGGCGTTGTCCGGGGCGCAGGTGCTGGCGATGCCGGCAGCCTGGGTGCGCGGCGGTCATAAAGAGCGGCACTGGGAGCTGCTGCTGGCGGCCCGGGCGCTGGACACCACCTGCTATGTGGCGGCGGCGGATGAATGCGGCGTCCGTAATATCGGGTTGAGCCGGGTGGTGGATCCGTTAGGGGTCACGCTGGCAGGCCTTGGGGAACAACCTGGTATGGCCTGCGCCAGCCTGAGCCCGGAGCGGCTGGCGGAGGTTCGGCGCCATCTACCGGTACTGGCTAATCGCCGCTTTGCCTCTCCCCGCCTGGCATGACTTTTTATTCACCCGCTTGATTCACCCTGTTACAGATTGCTATTGTGTCGCGACGAATAATGACCGTTAATAGTTTCAGGTTTTTCGGTGAGTTTTTGAATTTAAGAAGGTAACTATGGGCGAGATTAGCATTACCAAGCTGCTGGTGGTCGGTGTACTGATCGTATTACTGTTTGGTACTAAGAAGTTACGCACCCTGGGCGGCGATCTCGGAGCGGCCATCAAGGGATTTAAAAAGGCCATGAATGATGATGAGAAACCTGCCGCGGGCAGCGAATCGCCGGCAGAGCGACTCTCTCATAAAGAGTGATTTTCGGGGCTTTTGCGGATAAAAAAACCGGCCATGCGGGCCGGTTTTTTTATTATCGGGGCGAAAAGATGTAACCAGAAGTTACAGTCGTTATTTCACCTCTTCCCCTTTCGCCTGTAGATCGGCGTGATAGGAAGATCGCACAAAGGGGCCGCAGGCGGCATGGGTAAAGCCCATTGCCAGGGCCTCCGCTTTCATCTCTTCAAATTCGTCGGGGCTGACGTAACGCTGCACCGGCAGGTGGTGACGGCTGGGCTGCAGATACTGGCCCAGTGTCAGCATGGTTACGCCGTGGCTGCGCAGATCGCGCATGACCTGGATAATTTCTTCGTTAGTTTCCCCCAGCCCCACCATCAGGCCGGATTTGGTCGGCAGTTCCGGGTGCGCTTCTTTAAAGCGCTCCAGCAGACGCAGGGACCAGGCGTAATCGGCGCCCGGGCGAACCTGACGATACAGGCGCGGTACGTTTTCCAGATTATGGTTGAATACGTCCGGCGGCGTGGCGTTAAGAATATCCAGCGCCCGATCCATGCGTCCGCGGAAGTCGGGCACCAGGGTTTCGATCTTGATGCTGGGATTCTTTTCGCGAATGGCGCTGATGCAGTCGGCAAAGTGCTGGGCGCCGCCATCGCGCAGATCGTCGCGATCCACGGAGGTGATGACCACGTAGCGCAGCCCCATGTCGGAAATAGTCTGGGCTAATTTCTGGGGTTCGTCGGCCTCCGGCGCGACCGGACGGCCGTGGGCCACGTCGCAGAACGGGCAGCGGCGGGTACAGATGGCACCAAGAATCATAAAGGTGGCCGTGCCGTGGTTAAAACACTCGGCCAGGTTAGGGCAGGAGGCTTCTTCACAGACGGAGTGCAGGCCGTTTTTGCGCATCGCCGCTTTGATGCCCTGGATACGGGAGGAGTCGGCAGGCAGGCGGATCTTCATCCATTCCGGCTTTCTCAGCAGCTCCTGACGCTCGGTTGCTACGGTTTTCACCGGAATCAGGGCCATTTTATCGGCGTCGCGGTATTTGACTCCGCGCTCCATCACAATGGGTTTACTCATAGCGTGCGTATTCCAGTCCAGCTGTGGGTGATGGGACAAAAATCTTCAAATTCAAGATGCGGATGTATTTATCAACTATTTTTGAATTTGTTTACCGGAGTATATCATTTCTGAAACCTGGAAAGCAGCCGTGCCTGGCCGGAAAGCGCCAAAAAGGTGTAAAAGATTTGTTATTTTGTGCGTTCCGGCAGTCAGATAGCCGTTCCTCAAGTCAGTTCGGCAACCAGCGATATGAGGCGTTATCCAGCAATTTCATCAGGTTTTCCACCAGCCGCGGCGTCAGCTGCTCTGGCGTGGCATCCGGCACCCATTCAGACACCTGTGTCATCTCCATCCCTGCATAACCGCAGGGATTGATGCGTTGAAAGGGCGAGAGATCCATGGCGATGTTGAGCGCCAGGCCGTGAAACGAACAGCCCTTGCGGATGCGCAGGCCCAGCGAGCAGATTTTACGTTGTCCGACGTAGACTCCGGGTGCATCGGGGCGGGCGTAAGCCTCAATACCCAGCTCGGCCAGGGTGGCGACCACCGTTTGCTCCAGCACGGTGACCAGTTCACGTACGCCCAGCTTACGGCGCCGCAGGTTCAGCAGGACGTAGACCACCTGCTGACCCGGACCGTGATAGGTCACCTGGCCGCCGCGATCGCTCTGTACTACGGGGATATTGCCAGGCGCCAGAATATGTTCAGCTTTGCCTGCCTGGCCCTGAGTAAAAACCGGGGGGTGTTCGACCAGCCAGATCTCATCTGCATTTTGTTCATCGCGGGTATCGGTGAATTCGTGCATCGCCCGGGAAACCTGATCCCAGGGCTGTAGCCCGAGCTGGCGTATCAATATGGTATCGGTATCTTGAGACAAAACGGCGTCTCCGGCAGATCAACGGTGGAGGGAGTATATCACAGCGGGAAAACCGGGGAATGACCCGACCCCATGGGGGCCGGGCGGACAGCGTTACAGAACCATGCGCACGATTTCGATGTTGCCCAGCTCTTCGTACAGTGTCTCCACCTGATCGATATGAGTCGCAGTAATGGTGATGGAGACCGAGTGATAATTTCCTTTAGCACTGGGTTTTACCTGCGGGTTATAGTCGCCCGGGGCGTGGCGTTGCACCACCTCTACCACCTGATCCACCAGCTCCGGTTTCGCCAGGCCCATCACTTTGTAGGTGAAGGTGCAGGGGAATTCAAGCAGCTCGTTCAGTTTGGTTTTCATGGTTGCTCCAGTGTGAAAAAAAGAATCACTCCCGCCGGGGCGGGAGTGGCTGATACAGATAATATGGGGCCGTTTGCGGCGATATCAAGGGGGGGCGTTTAGCCGAACCAGCGATGGAACATCAGCTTAATATAGTCGATGATACGGCTGAAAAAGTTGCCTTCGTCGATCTCTTTGAGCACCACCAGCGGGCGCTGCTCAATGGTTTTGCCGTCCAGCTGGAAGTTGATGGTGCCGACCACCTGTTTTTTCTGCAGCGGGGCATGCAGCTCACCGCTGTTCAGCACGTAGCTGGCCTTCAGATCTTTCATTCGGCCGCGGGGAATGGTGAGATAAACATCTTTATCCACGCCCAGCGAAGCGCGATCGCTGTTACCGAACCAGGCGGGCTCTGAGGCGAACTCTTTACCCGCGCGCAGCGGGTTGACCGTTTCGAAGAAGCGGAAGCCCCAGGTCAGCAGCTTTTTGCTTTCGGACTCGCGGCCTTTAAAGGTGCGTCCGCCCATGACGGCGGAGATCAGACGCATCTGGCCCTCGGTGGCGGAAGCCACCAGGTTGTAGCCCGCCTTGCTGGTATGGCCGGTTTTAATACCGTCGACGTTGAGGTTTTTGTCCCACAGCAGGCCGTTACGGTTCATCTGGCGGATGCCGTTAAAGGTAAACTCTTTCTCTTTGTAGATAGAGTATTCGTTAGGCACGTCGCGAATCAGCGCCTGACCTATCTTTGCCATATCACGGGCCGAGCTGTACTGGCCTTCGGCATCCAGACCGTGCACCGTTTCAAAATGGGTGTTCTTAAGTCCCAGCGCGCCCGCATAGTTGTTCATCAGCCCGACGAAAGCATCCTGGCTGCCTGCCACGTAGTCGGCCATGGCCACACAGGCATCATTACCGGACTGCAGGTTGATACCGCGAATCAACTGGGATACCGGGACTTCCATTCCGGGTTTCAGGAACATCAACGAAGAGCCTTTAAATACCGGATTGCCGGTGGCCCAGGCGTCTTTACCGATGGTAACCAGATCGGTCTCTTTAAACTTACCAGCCTTCATAGCCTGACCGATAACGTAGCTGGTCATCATCTTGGTCAGGCTGGCGGGATCCCGGCGGGCATCGGCGTTGTGTTCGGCCAGGACTTTACCCGAATTGTAATCAATCAGAACCCAGGATTCTGCGTCGATCTGCGGGGCTCCCGGAATCATGGTTTTGATATTGATATCTTCAGCCTGAGCGGCGGAAACAGTGGTCAGCGCAACGGTGGCGGCAATCGCCAGGCGTCGGGTAAAGCGAATCGATAGAGATCTGGTCATGGTCTGAACTGGCAACATCCGTGATGGAATGAAAAAGTGGTTTACTATAACAAATGCCCTGGGGAGAGACACCCGACTTTGCGCAGGATTTATTACTGGTATTGACATAAATTGACGCAATGTCGGGTGCCTGGCGCCATTACTGGGCGCTGGTCACAAAACTCTGAGGTTGCCCGGCGTTCAGCAGGCGCTGCTGAACTTCCACCGCTTCACCGCGGGTGGCGAAAGGCCCCAACTGGATCCGCCATACCTGGCCGTTCTGGGAGACTCGCCCTGGCACCGAATACTGCTGGCTAAGCTGCTGCTGCCACTGACTGGCGCGGCCGCCGTCGCTGACGGCGCCGACCTGAACTACGTAGCTACCGCTGGTTGACGCGCCGCCCTGGATAGAGCCAGGCGCGGTAACAGGCGCGTTATGTTCGCCGGTTGCGGTCTGGTAGTTGGGCGCGGGCGGCTGTTGGGCCCCCTGGGGGGCAGGCTGTGCATTATTTTGCTGCTGCTGCTGCTGCTGCTGCTGTGGCGCCTGGTTGCTATTGCTCATCGCCATCACATCATTCTGCTGAGCGGACGGCTGACCGCCACTGCTGTTGCCGCTCAGGTCCGGGCGGGCGGGCAGGGCATAGCTCTGGCGAGCTATGGTGGTGCAGGCGGTTCCCGGGCCGGAGAGCGTACCATCCTGGGCTACGATAATAGGATCGACCCGGACTTTGGTGTTGTTTGAGGTATTAAGGCGATCCGCCGCGGCCTGAGAAAGGGCGATAATTCGCTCGTCGCCATACGGGCCGCGATCGTTAATCCGCACCACGATCATTCGTCCATTAGCGAGGTTAGTAATACGCGCGTAGCTCGGAATCGGCAACGTCGGATGCGCGGCGGTCAGCTGTCCGGCGTCGTATGTTTCACCGGTGGCGGTCATTCGGGCGCCGCCGCTGCCGTTATCAATGGCGGCAAGGCCGGACTGGCTAAAATTAGCGGGATCCTGAACGATGCGGTACTGCTTACCATCGCGCTGATAATCCTGATTCGCCGTTGGACTCAGGGCCTCCGGGCGGGGATCCGCGCCGGTGATCTCAACATTCGGGCCATTGCATACCGCTGGCTGAGGGGCGGTATTGGTCTGCTGGTTGTTGTTGTTATCAGAGCTGCATGCCGCCAGCAATCCTGCCGCAACACAGACTCCAATCCACTGTTTACGCATCCTCGTACCTCTTACACGCTCTTCGATAACATTTTTCTGTGAGTATGGATCGACATAATAATACCGAATCCGGCCATCAGGACGATCAGCGCCGAGCCCCCATAACTGACCAGTGGCAACGGCACCCCAACGACGGGTAAGATACCACTCACCATCCCGATATTCACAAAGACATAAACAAATAATATCAGCATCAGTCCCCCGGCCATGACCCGGCCGAAGGTGGTCTGAGCGTGGGCGGCAATCCATAACCCGCGCATAATCAGCAGCAGATAGAGCGTGAGCAGGATTAGTACGCCCACCAGGCCCAGCTCTTCCGCCAGTACGGCAAAGATAAAGTCGGTATGGCGTTCAGGCAGAAACTCCAGCTGAGACTGGGTACCGTGCATCCATCCTTTGCCGCGCAGACCGCCGGAGCCGATGGCAATCTTGGACTGAATAATATGATAGCCTGCTCCCAGCGGATCGCTCTCTGGATCGAGCAGCATCATCACGCGCTGTCGCTGATAGTCGTGCATCAGGAAGAACCAGAGTATTGGGATAAAAGCCGCCAGTAACAGAACCGCGATGCCGATAAGCCGCCAGCTTAGTCCCGCCAGGAACAGCACGAACAGACCGGAAGAGGCCACCAGAATAGAGGTACCCAGGTCAGGCTGCGCCGCGACCAGCAGCGTGGGCATAAAGATCAACACCAGGGCGATGCCGGTATTTTTCAGCGAGGGCGGACAGACGTCGCGATTAATAAAGCGTGCCACCATTAGCGGTACGGCGATTTTCGCAAGCTCAGAGGGCTGAAATCGCACGATGCCCAGATCCAGCCAGCGCTGGGCACCTTTGGAGATAGCGCCAAAAGCATCCACCGCCACCAGCAGAATGATAGTGATGATATAAAACCACGGCGCCCAGCCTTCGTAGACGCGCGGAGGCACCTGGGCCAGAACGATCATAATGGTCAGGCCTATCAGGATCTGAGCTATTTTACGTTCTGTCATACCGGGATCCTGGCCGCTGGCGCTCCAGATAATCAGGGCGCTGTAGAACAACAGGGCCAGCACCGTTAGCAAAAAGGTGGGGTCGATATGGATTTTGTCCCACAGCGACTTCTTATTGGGATTATCGGTCATGTTAGTGATCCTCCGCCGCCGTGACCGCCGGGTTCGCCACGGGCAGGTCGGTGTTATTGTCCCCCAACATGATATGGTCGAGGATTTGTCGCATGATGGTGCCCACCGCCGGGCCGGCGCCGCCGTTTTCCAGAATCATGGCCACCGCCACCCGCGGGTTATCGTAGGGGGCGAAGGCGGTCATCAGTTTATGGTCGCGCAACCGCTCGGCGATTTTATGGGCGTTGTAGGTTTCGTTCGCTTTCAGGCCGAAGACCTGAGCAGTACCTGATTTGGCCGCGATTTTATAAGGTGCGCTCTGGAAATATTTGTGGGCGGTACCGTTTGGCCGATTCGCCACGCCGTACATACCGTCTTTGGCAATCTCCCAGAAGCCGGAGTGGATATCGCCCACCGGGGGTTCATGAGGCTGCTGCCAGGGCATCTTACGGCCATTGATGGTGGTGGCCATCAGGAAGTGAGGCACTTTCACGACGCCGTCGTTAATCAGGATCATCAGCGCTTTGTTCATCTGTACCGGCGTGGCTGTCCAGTAACCCTGGCCGATACCCACGGGAATGGTATCCCCCTGGTACCAGGGTTTCTTATAGCGCTTCATCTTCCATTCGCGGGTCGGCATATTGCCGGTTCGCTCTTCCTTGATATCGATTCCGGTCGAATGGCCGTAGCCAAACTTGCTCATCCAGGCGGAGAGCCTGTCGATCCCCATATCGTAAGCAACCTGGTAGAAGTAAGTATCCGCCGACTCCTCCAGCGCCTTGGTGACGTTCAGATGACCGTGGCCCCATCTTTTCCAGTCGCGGTAACGTTTTTCCGAGCCGGGCAACTGCCACCAGCCAGGATCGAACAGGCTGGTATTGCGGGTGATTACGCCAGCGCTAAGGGCCGATACAGCCACATAAGGTTTCACCGTTGAGGCCGGTGGGTAGATCCCCTGGGTTGCGCGGTTCACCAGCGGGGTGTTCTGATCCTTAAGCAGCCCTGAATACTCTTTGCTGGAGATTCCGTTAACGAACATATTGGCGTCGTAGCTGGGGGTGGAAACCAGCGCCAGAATGCCGCCGGTGCGCGGGTCGGTCACCACTACCGCAGCGCGGCTTCCTTCCAGCAGCTTTTCGATATACTGCTGGAGCTTCAGATCGATTGTCAGCTGAATATCGTGTCCGGCCAGTGGCGGCACCTCTTTCAGCTGGCGTATCACCCGGCCGCGGTTATTGACTTCCACCTCTTCGTAGCCGGTCTGGCCATGCAGCACATCTTCGTAGGAACGTTCAATACCCAGCTTGCCGATATCATGGGTATTGGCGTAGTTGGCAAGCCGGCCTTCTTTTTCAAGGCGTGCCACGTCCCGGTCGTTAATTTTCGATACATAGCCGATAACGTGAGTAAGCGCTGACCCATAAGGATAATAGCGGCGCTTGTAACCTTTTATCTCGACGCCGGGAAAGCGATACTGGTTGACCGAAAAGCGCGCGACCTGAACTTCATCCAGATTGATCTTAAGCGGTATCGGGGTAAAGCGGTGCGAACGGGCGCGCTCTTTTTTAAAGGCGGCGATGTCTTCATCGGTGAGATCGACGATCGGTCGCAGGGCGTCCAGCGTCGCCTGCACGTTATCTACTTTTTCCGGCATCATCTCCAGCTGATAGATGGTGCGGTTTACCGCCAGCGGTATCCCGTTACGGTCATAGATAACGCCGCGGGTAGGCGGGATAGGCACCAGCTTGATGCGGTTTTCGTTGGAACGGGTCTGGTAGGCGTTAAAGCTTCGGATCTGCAGGTTATAGAGATTGGCGATCAGCACGCCGGTCAGCAGCAGGATACCCAAAAAGGCGATAAGCGCCCGGCGCACGAAAAGCGCGGACTCGGCCGAGTAGTCACGAAAAGAGTTCTTCTGTAATTTCATCCGCTGCTTTATCTGCCTGGTAAACCTTTACTCTCGGTGATAGGGGTGGTTGGCGGTAATGCTCCACGCGCGATACAGGCTCTCTGCCACCAGCACCCGCACCAGAGGGTGGGGAAGCGTCAGGGGCGAAAGCGACCAGCTTTGTTCCGCTGCGGCTTTGCAGGCCGGGGCCAGACCTTCCGGGCCGCCGATCAACAGGCTGACGTCGCGGCCATCCTGCTTCCAGCGTTCCAACTCCCGGGCAAGCTTCGGCGTGTCCCATGGCTTACCGGGAATATCGAGTGTGACGATACGATTCCCCTTGCCGATGCTTTCCAGCATCAGTTCGCCTTCTTTATCCAGAATTCGGCGAATATCCGCGTTTTTTCCGCGCTTGCCCGCCGGGATCTCCAGCAGCTCAAACGGTAAATCTTTCGGAAAACGGCGCAGGTATTCATTAAAACCGGTTTGCACCCAGTCGGGCATTTTGGTACCAACGGCGACCAGCTGTAGCTTCACGCATTAGCCCCAGAGCTTCTCAAGTTCGTACAGGCGACGGCTCTCTTCCTGCATGACGTGGACGATCACATCTCCCAGATCGACCACCACCCAGTCGGCGGCATTAGCGCCTTCGACGCCAAGCGGCTTCAGTCCGGCTTCGCGAGAAGCCTGAACGACGTGATCGGCAATAGAGACCACGTGCCGGTTCGATGTGCCGGTACAGATGATCATGCAGTCGGTGATACTGGATTTCCCCTGGACATCCAGAGCAACAATATCCTGGGCTTTAAGATCGTCGATTTTGTCGATAACAAAATCCGTAAGCGCTTTACCCTGCAAGTTTTTCCCCTTGAGTCAGTCGCAATCAACGCCACCGTTTGTTGTGCGCAGGGCGCAACGAACGCTCGCGCGGGCTATCATCCCATCGGCAGCGGTTGATTGCATCGCCATTTTTGTAAAACAATATCAAAGACGCCAGCAATCTGGCGGTTACGGCTGCGGAGAATAACAGCCTGAGAGGCGGTGTCAATGGCCCCTGGCCGCTAGCGATAGAGTCCTGTCTGGTTGATATAGTCCAGTACCGCTTCAGGGATGAGCGCTTCGCAGCCGCGACGGGCGGCCAGACGCTGGCGAATCTCAGTTGCGGAAATATCCCATAGCGGCGTATCGGCCATAAATATGCGGCCTGCAGGCAATTGATGCAGCTCCCCGACGCTGTGGGTCAGGTGACGGTTCAGCCAGGCCTGATGTCCGGCGTTCGGCATATCGGGCGCGTAGCCAGGGCGGCGGCATACCAGCAAATGGCAGAGATCCATCAGTGCTTCGTAGCGATGCCAGCCCGGGAGCCCCAGCAGAGAATCCTGACCGATAATAAAAGCCAGCGGCCGCTGCGGCCCCAGTTCGCGGCGCAGCGTTTCCAGGGTTTCCACGGTCCAGGAAGGGGTGGCGCGCTGTAGCTCGCGTTCATCCAGCCGGAACAGCGGGCGGTTACGGATAGCGAGTTCCACCATATCGCGACGTTGCTCGCTGCTCGCTTCCGGCTGAGGGCGGTGCGGCGGTACATTATTGGGCATGATGGTTACCTGCTCCAGCCCGACTATCCTGGCAAGCGCCTCCACCGGGCGCAGATGACCGTAATGGACAGGATCGAAAGTTCCGCCGTATACCGCATACAAATCAGTCATGGATAAAAAGATCCGGCAACCTGTTGTGGCAGAGGAGCAGGGAAAGACTTTCCAGTTCGGCCCACACAGACTGGCCGAAATCCTGCTTGATGGTTAACTCTATCTGATTCAGCAGGCATACCGCCTGCCACAGCTGATGCGTGGAGAGGCGGTTAAGCGCTTCGCTCATCAGCGGCCGACGATTCTGCCAGACCCGATGCCGATCGAACAGCGTGCGCAGCGGCGTTTGGGCAGACTGGCGCTTCAGGTTGACTAACTGCAGTAGTTCGCGCTGTATCGAACGTACCAGGATTACCGGTTCGCTCGCCTCCAGCCGTAGCTGTTGCAAAATGTGCAGCGCCCGGGTGCTTTTCCCGGCCAGCAGCGCGTCCACCCAGTGGAAGGGGGTAAAGTGGGCGGCGTCGTTTACCGCCTGCTCTACCCTGGGAAGGGTCAGCTTGCCATCCGGCCACAGCAGTGACAATCGCTCCAGCGCCTGGTTTAGCGCCAGCAGGTTGCCTTCGTAACAGTAGCACAGCAGCTGGATGGCCGCGTCGTCGGGGCTGAGCTTCATCTGCTGCGCCCGGGCGGTGACCCAGCGCGGTAGCTGAGCCTGTTCCGGCGTCTGGCAGTTGACCTGTACCGCGCTTTTGCTCAGGGCGTTATACCAGGCGGCATTTTCCTGGGCGCGGGTCAGGCGGTTGCCGCGCACAATCAGCAGCAGATCGTCGTGTAAAAGGCCCGTCAGCTTTTCCAGGTTTCCGGCAATGGCGGCATTCGGGCCGTTTTCCGGAAGCTGGAGCAGCAGGGTCTGGCGGCTGGCGAACAGGCTCCGTTCCTGGCTTAGCGCAAACAGCGCCTGCCAGTCGGTAGAGGCGTCGACGGCCACGCTATGATGTTCGGCAAAGTCATGTTCCGCGGCGGCATGGCGCACTGAGTCCTGACTTTCCTGAAGTAGCAGGGGGTCGTTCCCCAGTAGCAGATAAGCCGCGCGCAGCCCTTCATTGAGCTGCGCGCGGAGCTGTTCCGGCCAGAGTTTTAACATCAGTTACCGGCGGGAATCAGGGTGCTGGAGACGCGTTCGTCGCTGGCGCTGTTTTCCGTGGATACAGCGTTTTCGCTGGGGGTCGCGGTCTCCTGGGCTTCTTCGGTGCGCTGTACGTCGGCAACGTGTACCGAAACCAGCTTACGCACCAGCTGTTCTGCGGCGCGATCGTACATCTCTTTAATGATCATCTCCTGTTCGGCATCCTTAGCCAGCGCGGCCTGCGGGTTGTCGAAGAAGGAGCGGTAAACCTTGGTACTGATCGGGTAGATATCGTGACCCGGGATCAGCACGTTGGCACGTACCGTCATGATCATCTGGTACTCGGCGGTACGCCCGTCCTGGAAGACGGAAGCCGTATCCTGGCCGATGGTTGCGCCGCCCAGTCGCAGCGACGGAACGTCCTGACGCAGCGGATCTTTCTCGACTATCGTAACGCCGCTCAGACGCAGCTGGTTGCGCACTGCGCGGGTCAGCGGCCCGTAAGGATCGCTGGAATCGAGGATCAGGGTGTGCAACTGATGCGGCACCTGGGTGGTGCTGCGCAGATGAAAACCACACCCGGCGGTGACCAGTACCGCCAGACTGACTAACAGAGTGAACAGATAGCGCACGCTTCCTCCTGCTGTGCTTAGCCAACCACCAGGTTCAGCAATTTACCCGGTACGTAAATGACTTTGCGAACGGTGACGCCGGTAAGATACCTGGACACCAGATGCTCCTGCCCCGCGCGTTCACGCACCTGCTCTTCAGTGGCGTCTGCCGGAACGGTAATTTTACCGCGAACCTTGCCGTTAACCTGCACTACCACCAGGCGGGTATCTTCGACCATCGCTTTATCGTCAGCCTGAGGCCACGGCGCATTGTCGATATCACCTTCGCCGCCCAGATGCTGCCACAGGGCGAAGCTGACGTGCGGGGTAAACGGATAGAGCATACGTACTACGGCGGTCAGCGCTTCGTGCATCAGCGCGCGATCCTGAGCTTCCTGCTGCGGGGCTTTCGCCAGCTTGTTCATCAGCTCCATTATCGCTGCAATGGCGGTGTTGAATGTCTGACGACGACCAATATCGTCGGTTACTTTGGCGATAGTCTTGTGCAGATCGCGACGCAGCGCTTTCTGATCTTCGTTCAGCGCCTCGACGTTAAGCGCCGGCGCGGCACCTTTCTGAGCGTGTTCGTATGCCAGTTTCCAGACGCGTTTCAGGAAGCGGTTAGCCCCCTCAACGCCAGATTCCTGCCATTCGAGGGTCATTTCTGCCGGGGCTGCGAACATCATAAACAGACGCACGGTGTCCGCGCCGTAACGTTCGACCATGACCTGCGGGTCGATGCCGTTGTTTTTGGACTTGGACATCTTGCTCATACCGGCGTAAACCAGTTCGTGGCCTTCTGCATCGGTGGCTTTAACGATGCGGCCTTTCTCATCGCGCTCGACAATAGCATCGACCGGGGAGACCCAGATGCGCTCACCGTTGTTGCCGGTGTACCAGAAGGCGTCCGCCAGCACCATGCCCTGACACAGCAGCTGTTTTGTCGGTTCACTGGAATTCACCATGCCAGCGTCGCGCATCAGCTTGTGGAAGAAGCGGAAATAGAGCAGGTGCATGATGGCATGTTCGATACCACCCACGTAGATGTCGACCGGCAGCCAGTAATTGGCGGCATCGGAGTCCAGCATCCCCTTGTCGTACTGCGGGCAGGTGTAGCGCGCATAGTACCAGGAGGATTCCATAAAGGTGTCGAAGGTGTCGGTTTCACGCAGCGCCGGCTGACCGTCAACGGTGGTCTTCGCCCAGTTGGGGTCGGCTTTGATTGGGCTGGTGATGCCATCCATGACCACATCTTCCGGCAGAATGACCGGCAACTGTTCATCTGGCGTCGGCATAACGGTACCGTCTTCCAGGGTGACCATCGGAATAGGCGCGCCCCAGTAGCGCTGGCGCGAAACGCCCCAGTCGCGCAGGCGATAGTTCACCTTGCGCTCGCCTACGCCTTTCGCGGCCAGAGCGTCGGCAATCGCGTTAAATCCGGCTTCGAAATCGAGGCCATCGAATTCACCCGAATTGAACAAGACCCCTTTTTCGGTCATCGCGGCGGCGCTCAAATCCGGCGCATTGCCTTCTTTGTCGAGAATGACCGGTTTGATCGGTAGACTGTATTTGGTCGCGAATTCCCAGTCGCGCTGATCGTGGCCCGGAACCGCCATCACGGCGCCGGTACCGTACTCCATCAGTACGAAGTTGGCTATCCACACCGGTACTGATTCACCAGTCAGTGGATGGATAGCATTAAAGCCAGTGGCGGCGCCTTTCTTTTCCATGGTCGCCATTTCGGCTTCCGCCACTTTGGTGTTGCGGCATTCATCGATAAAAGCATTCAGGGCCGGGTTATTCTGCGCGGCCAGCGTCGCCAGCGGATGCCCTGCGGCAACGGCCAGGTAAGTGGCGCCCATAAAAGTGTCCGGACGCGTGGTGTAGACCGTCAGCTTCTGGTCGCTGTTCTCAACGTCAAAGGTGATTTCCACCCCTTCGGAGCGGCCGATCCAGTTGCGCTGCATGGTCTTAACGGTATCCGGCCAGTGATCCAGCGTGTCCAGGTCGTTGAGCAGCTCTTCCGCGTAGTCGGTGATTTTAATGAACCACTGGGGAATCTCTTTGCGTTCGACTTTGGTGTCGCAGCGCCAGCAGCAGCCATCGATGACCTGCTCGTTCGCCAGAACGGTCTGGTCGTTCGGGCACCAGTTCACTGCGGAAGTTTTTTTATACACCAACCCTTTTTTATACAACTCGGTGAAGAATTTCTGTTCCCAGCGATAGTATTCCGGCTTGCAGGTCGTTAGTTCACGGCTCCAGTCATAGCCAAAACCCAGCATTTTCAGCTGGTTTTTCATGTAATTAATGTTGTCGTAGGTCCAAGGCGCCGGTGCGGTATTGTTTTTGACTGCGGCACCTTCAGCAGGCAGACCAAACGCGTCCCAACCAATGGGTTGCAGGACGTTTTTGCCCAGCATGCGCTGATAGCGGGCAATAACGTCGCCAATGGTGTAGTTGCGGACGTGGCCCATATGTAGTCGACCAGAAGGATAGGGAAGCATCGACAGGCAGTAATACTTCTCTTTGCTCTCGTCTTCTTTTACTTCAAAGGTGCGCTGCTCTTGCCAGAGGCGCTGAACATTTGATTCTATCTCTTCCGGGCGATATTGCTCTTGCATGGTAGCCTGTAATCCTGTGATGAATACACCGCTACATAAGGTAGCGTTAACTAAAGTTTTTGGGCAGGCGATAGCATAGCCGATCGCAAGGCGCTACAACAGTACTTAAGCGCCAGACGAAGGCAAATCCCGCGCTTCTTCGCGCCCTTAGCGTAATTTACACGACCCGTGCCCTGGATAACACAGCACGACAAAATTAGCGTCTATTATCAGGCAGTAGCTATAGTTATGCGTAAGGGCCCGGGATGCCTGCGGCTCCATGATGTTACCGATTTTCGGAGGGAATGCGATGAATAAGGTGGCTCAGTATTACCGTGAACTGCTCGCGACGCTCAGCGAACGGCTGCGTAACGGCGAGCGGGATATCGACGCTTTGGTTGACGGGGCTCGTAAAAAAATTACTGAAGCAGGGGAACTGACCCGTAACGAAATCGATGAGGTCACGCGTGCGGTGCGCCGCGATCTGGAAGAGTTCGCCATCAGCTATCAGGAGAGCCAGCAGGAAGAAGAAGAGAGCGTCTTCACCCGGGTGATTAAAGAGAGCCTGTGGCAGGAGCTGGCGGATATCACCGATAAAACCCAGCTGGAGTGGCGCGAAGTGTTTAAGGATCTGAGCCACCACGGCGTGTATCACAGTGGAGAAGTGGTGGGGCTGGGCAATCTGGTTTGCGAGAAATGCCATCACCGGCTGGCCTTTTACACCCCGGAGGTGCTGCCGGTCTGCCCGAAGTGCGGCCATAACCAGTTTCAGCGCCAACCGTTTGAGCCGTAAGCGTGTTTCAGACGTAAAAAAGCCGACGGGTGAGGTCGGCTTTTTTACTTTCTGGTCAGGGATGGTGCCCGGACCAGAGTGAGAACGTCATCATCTAACAATGAGACACCTGACGTGACAGGCAGTGTAAGAGTAAGCGGTGGGGTTCTCGCTCCTTTTTCAGGAGCAACGGATGAAAACTTTAGTGGATAAAGTTCTCATCGTTCTTAAAGCGCTGGTCGCGCTGCTGGAACTGATTCGTCGTTTCATGGACTGATAATGACGGAAACGTAACTAAGGGCAGGGAGCCGTCTGTCACTCTCTGCCCTTTAATATGTTCACTAGTGCAGAATTTTATCCAGAAAATCCCGGGCGCGCGGCGATTCGGGATTCTCAAAGAAGGCGTCTTTCGGCGCGTCTTCCACAATTTTTCCTTCGTCCATAAAGATGACCCGATTCGCCACCTTACGGGCGAAGCCCATTTCGTGGGTGACCACCATCATGGTCATGCCCTCCTGGGCCAGCTCGACCATGACATCCAGCACTTCGTTGATCATTTCCGGATCCAGCGCCGATGTCGGTTCGTCGAACAGCATGGCGACAGGATCCATGCACAAAGCCCGGGCGATAGCCACGCGCTGCTGCTGGCCGCCGGAAAGCTGGGCCGGATATTTGCCGGCGTGAGCGGTAAGGCCCACCCGTTCCAGCAATTTTTCACCTTTCTGGCGGGCCTGCGCTTTACCACGCTTCAGGACTTTGACCTGGGCCAGGGTCAGGTTTTCGATAATGGTCAGATGGGGAAACAGCTCAAAATGCTGAAATACCATGCCTACGTGGGCGCGTAGCTGCGCCAGATTAGTACGCTTGCTGTTAACCTGGGTGCCGTTAACCACTATCTCGCCTTTTTGTACCGGCTCCAGGCCGTTGACGGTCTTGATCAGCGTGGATTTTCCGGATCCAGAAGGGCCGCAGACCACCACCACTTCGCCTTTTTTCACTTCCGTGGAACAGTCGGTCAGAACCTGAAAGTGGCCATACCATTTAGAAACATTTTTCAGGGAAATCATGAAACGGTCCTTTTTTTCAGCCAGCTGACCAGCAGCGAGGCGCTAAGGCTAATAATAAAGTAGACGCCGCCGGCGAACAGAATCATCTCGACCCGGGTGCCGTCGCGTTCACCGATGGTGGTGGCGGTACGGAAGAAGTCTGCCAGGCTCAATACATACACCAGCGAGGTATCCTGGAACAGGACGATGCCCTGGGTCAGCAGCAGCGGTACCATAGCCCGGAAGGCCTGGGGCAGAATGATCAACTGCATCGACTGCCAGTGAGTCATGCCCAGCGCGAGCGCGGCGTGGGACTGGCCGCGGGAGACACTCTGGATCCCGGCGCGAATAATCTCTGAATAGTAGGCGGCTTCAAATAGCGAAAAGGCCACCATGGCAGAGATCAGGCGGATATCGGTCTGTGGGGAAAGCCCCAGTACCCGCTGTAAAAAGCCGGGAACGATCAAATAGAACCACAGCAGCACCATCACCAGCGGAATCGAACGGAAAACGTTGACGTAGCTGCTGGCGAACCAGCTCAGTAGCTTAACGCTCGACAGGCGCATGACCGCCAGCAGGGTGCCCCAGATAATGCCGACGATAATGGCAGTGACGGTAATCTTCAGGGTGATGACCATACCGTTAAGCAGCCACGGCAGGGAGGGGCCGATAGAGCTCCAGTCAAATTCATACATGGCTTATTTGCCTCCCATATTGCCAGGCAGGCGTACTTTGCGTTCCAGCAGATGCATCGCCAGCATAATGACGGCGTTGATCAGTACATAGGCAAGGGTAATGGCGGTGAACGATTCCCAGGCATGGGCCGAATAGTCGAGCAACTTACCGGCCTGAGACGCCATATCGGCCAGGCCGATGGTCGAGGCGATGGCGGAGTTCTTCACCAGGTTCATCATCTCCGAGGTCATGGGGGGAACAATGACCCGATAGGCGTTGGGCAGCAGAACATGACGGTAGGCCTGGGGAAGAGTGAGTCCCATGGCCAGTGCGGCATTCTTCTGACCCCGCGGCAGAGACTGAATCGCGGCGCGTACCTGTTCGCAGACGCGCGCTGCGGTAAACAGCCCCAGACAAAGCACCGAGGAGATAAAAAATTGCTTATCGGGATCGAGGTCGGCCTTAAACCACATTCCGAGATCCGGCGGCAGCAGTTCCGGTACCACCAGATACCAGGTAAAAAACTGCACGATAAGCGGAACGTTACGGAACAGTTCGACATAGCAGGTGCCGATGCCGGATAAAAAGCGGTTGGGCAGGGTACGCAGAATACCGAAGAAGGATCCGACCAGGAAGGCGATAATCCACGAACAAATCGAAAGAGCCACGGTGACCTGGAAACCGCTCCAGATCCAGCCCAGATAGGTGGTGTTGCCGAACGGGGCGGGCTGTAAAAAGATTCCCCAGTTCCAGTCTATAGACATAGTTAACTCCGAAGAAAGAGGGTAGCAGTGCTACCCCTAAGATTGATGAGAAGCCTGTTGTTTTCTCCCTGCCCGGGGAACGACCGGGCGGGGCCTGTCTGTCCGGCTTCTGTCCTCGTCAATCATTGGGCGACGCAGCGCCGCCCTTATTATTCCCGTGATGCATCGGGTTTTTTTAATCTAGCGCCTTGTCATTGGGTGATTTAAACAGGGCCTGCATATCTTCGGAGAGATCGAAGTTCAGGTTAAGATTCTTGGGGGGAATGGGGTTTTTAAACCATTTGTCGAACCACTTCGCCGCCGCGCCGGAGGTCTGCACCTGCGCGATGGTATCATCGATCAGCTTTTTAAATTCGGGATCGTCTTTACGCATCATACAGCCGTAAGCTTCTTTTGATTGCGGGGTGCCGACGATTTCCCAGCTGTCCGGTTTTTTGGCTTTCGCGCGTTCGCCGGCCAGCAGGGCGTCATCCATCATGAAGGCGTAGGCGCGGCCGCTTTCAAGGGTGCGGAAAGAGTCGCCGTGATCTTTAGCGCTGATAATGCGCATATCCAGCTTTTTGTCGTCGTTCAGCTTGTGCAGCAGCACTTCCGAAGTAGTACCGGAAGTCACGACTACGCTTTTATCTTTCAGGTCGTCGAAATCTTTAATATCGCTGCCTTTTTTCGTTAACAGCCGGGTGCCGACAATAAATATGGTGTCAGAGAAAGCGGCCTGTTTCTGACGTTCCAGGTTGTTGGTGGTGGAGCCGCACTCGAAGTCGTAAGTGCCGTTTTGCAGCAGAGGTATACGATTCTGGGAGGTAATGGGAATCAGTTTGACCTTCAGATCGGGTTTATTCAGCTTCTTTTTAATGGCATCCACAATGGCGTTGGAATAATCCTGAGAGTAACCCACCACTTTCTGCTGGCCGTCGTAGTAAGAGAAGGGAACGGAAGATTCCCGGTGCCCCACCACGATAACGCCGTTCTTGTCGATTTTCGCCAGTGTGGCGCTTTCCGGGGCCGCCTGGGCCACGGAGGCTAACCCGGTGCCCATCGCCACGGTCAGTATTGCTGCGGTCAGCTTATTTAATTGCATATCAACTCCTTTATCGGCTCGCCGGAATGTCCGTTACTGAACACTGGTCGAATACCTGTAGGTTGTGTGCTGTTTTTTGGTTTTGTTGTGCGTGCTGTGAAATCAGGCGATTACTTTCTCGCCACTGCTTTTTAGTCTGGCTGAATGTAAAAAAAATGCTATCGAATCGTTTAATTTTTGCGAGATGCGCCGCACCATTACGGAGCGATATCCCGACGCTTGCACACAATCGGTGCCTGTGAGCGAACAGCGAGATGGCCGCGCATCGGGCAGGGCCTGTAGCCCGGGCCAGACGAGGTTATCTGTTGCAACTGCCGTGCCAGAAATGATGAGTTCCCCCTCCGGGCGAAGGGGGAAGCGGGGCGTTAACGGTTCTTGCGCGCCAGAATACCGGCCAGGGCGCCGGCAATCAGCGTCAGCACCCAGACCGGCCAGCCACCGAAGCGGGCGTAAGGGGTAAGGCCGCGATCGGGTGTGATCTGGGTTGTCAGAACGTCGCGGGTAAATTGCGGGAGCATCGACTGTATGTCGCCGTTGGGGGCAACCACTGCGGTAATACCGTTATTGGTGGCGCGCAGCAGCGGGCGCGCCAGCTCCAGCGCGCGCATTCTCGCCATCTGGAAGTGCTGCCAGGGGCCGATGGAATGGCCGAACCAGGCATCGTTCGAGATGGTCAGCAGATAATCGGTATCCGGCCGGAAGTTGTCCCTCACCTGTTGTCCCAGAATAATTTCGTAGCAGATAGCCGCCGTCAGCTTCATGCCATGAGCGCTCAGCTGCGGCTGGCGGTAGGCGCCGCGACTGAATGAAGACATCGGCAGGTCAAAGAACGGCGCCAGCGGACGCAGGATCGATTCCAGCGGTACGAACTCGCCAAACGGAACCAGATGGTTCTTATTGTAGCGATCGGCGCTGTCGTAGCTGTAGGGATTGTCCGCTCCCATGGTGATAATGGTGTTATAGGTGTCGTAGCGATTCTGACGATTAAGGCGGGCATCGACGATGCCGGTAATCAGTGAACTGTTATGCTGGCGCAGCAGCGCGTCCAGCTCTTTCAGAAAGCGCTGCTGGTTGATTTCGAGATCGGGAACCGCCGATTCAGGCCAGATAATCAGTTGAGACTTGCCCAGATGCGGGCGGCTCTTGTCGAGGTAGATACGCAGGGTGTTCAGCAACTGATCTTCATTCCACTTCATGGACTGAGGAATATTGCCCTGTACCAGGCTCACGGTCAGGCTGCGGTCGCTCTGGGGCTGATACCACTGGATATAGCGTAGCGGCCAGGGGAGCGCCAGCAGCAGCAATGCCACCAGCGCGGCCTGCCAGCGGCGCTGCGCGATGGCGTAAGCGATAAGGCCGGCAATCGCCATCAGCAGGAAGTTAATCGCCTCCACGCCCAGCAGCGGCGCAATGCCCTTTAGCGGCCCGTCTATCTGGCTGTAGCCGAACTGCAGCCATGGAAAGCCGGTCAGCACCCAGCCGCGCAAAAATTCGCTGACCTGCCAGAGAGCGGGAGCGGCGATGGCGACGCGCCACCAGCGGGTTTTCGGCCACAGGCGGCTCAGTACCCCTGCGAATAGCCCGGTATAGAGCGAGAGGTACGCCGCCAGCAGAACCACCAGCAGAACGTTAATCGGCCCTGGCATGCCGCCAAACTGCGCGATGCTGACGTAAACCCAGTTAATGCCGGTTCCGAACAGACCAAGCCCCCAGCAAAAACCGATGGCAGCGCTTTGCAGCGGGCGGCGATTAAGCGTCAGTCCCTGAAGAGCGACCAGAGAGAGCAGGGCGGCGGGCCAGAAATCATAAGGCGAGAAGGCCAGCGTGCCGCTGGCCCCGAAAATCAGCGCCAGCAGCAGGCGAATGCGCTGGCGTTGCAACAGTGAGCTTAGCTCCATGCGATTATTCTTCCAGTTTAGGCTCGGGGGAATCGTCCGGAATCCTGACGTGTACCTGAATAATCCGGCGGCTGTCCGCCATGGCGACTTTAAACTGATAACCATCGATCTCAATAGTTTCACCACGGGCCGGCAGATGGCCGAAGGCCTGCATTACCAGACCACCGATGGTATCCACTTCTTCATCGCTGAAGTGGGTAGCGAAGGTTTCGTTAAAGTCCTCAATCGGCGCCAGCGCGCGTACTGTCCAGGTGTGGCGGCTGAGCTGGCGGAAATCGATATCCTCTTCGTCGTCGTATTCGTCTTCGATCTCACCGACGATCAGCTCCAGAATATCTTCAATGGTGACCAGACCAGAGACGCCGCCGAACTCATCGATAACGATGGCCATATGGTAGCGCTGCTGGCGAAACTCCTTGAGCATGCGGTCGACCCGCTTGCTTTCCGGCACCACCACCGCCTGGCGCAACACTTTCTCCATGCTAAACGGCTCGGCGTCGCTGCGCATAAAGGGCAGCAGATCCTTGGCCATCAGAATCCCTTCTATGTGATCCTTATCTTCGCTGATCACCGGGAAGCGGGAGTGGGCGGATTCGATAATGACATCGAGGCATTCGTCCAGCTCCTGATTACGCTTCAGGGTAATCATCTGCGAACGGGGAATCATAATGTCGCGGACCCGCTGGTCGGCGATATCCATTACCCCTTCGAGCATATCGCGGGTATCCTGGTCGATAAGCTCATTCTGTTCGGAATCACGGATTAGCGTGAGTAATTCATCGCGGTTTTTGGGCTCGTCGTGAAACAGCTGGCTCAAAATCAGAGAGAAAAAGCCCTTTTTACCGGATGTGTCACTACTGTGTGAATTGTCGTCGCTCATGGCGTATGGATTGGTTTCTCGTGTTGGTTGATTCGTGGCCGTATCCTGTATACGGCCGCATTTTCTATCACAAATGGAACTATTCTTTCTCGGAAATGTACGGATCGCCGTAGCCGAGGGCAAGCATTATCTCTGTCTCCAGAGACTCCATCTCTTCGGCTTCATCATCTTCGATATGGTCGTAGCCCAGCAGGTGCAGGCTGCCGTGCACTACCATATGGGCCCAATGAGCCTCTGGCGTTACCGACTGTTCCTGCGCTTCGCGTTCGACTACCTGGCGGCAAATCACCAGATCGCCCAGCAGCGGCAGTTCGATGCCGGGAGGCGCCTCGAAGGGGAAGGAGAGCACGTTGGTGGACTTATCCTTACCGCGGTACGTCAGATTAAGCTCGTGGCTTTCCGCTTCATCCACCAGCCGAACCGTCACTTCGGCTTCAGGTTGGGCGGGCAAAATGGCGGCGTCGAGCCAGCGCTGAATCTGCTGCTCCGTGGGCAGTCCGGTGGTCTCTTCGCAGGCGACCTGGAGATCGAGAATAACCTGGTTCATGAGTTCTCCCGGGAGCCGTTTGCTTCCTGGGCTTCACGTTTGCGTTCGGCAGCCAGGGCGGCCTTGCGCTTTTGTTCAGCTTCATCCCAGGCCTCATAGGCGTTAACGATACGGGCGACCACCGGATGGCGCACCACGTCTTCGCTGTGGAAGAAGTTAAAGCTGATTTCTTCAACCTCCGACAGAACTTCGACGGCGTGACGCAGACCCGATTTGGTGTTGCGCGGCAGGTCTATCTGCGTTACGTCGCCGGTAATAACCGCTTTGGAATTAAAGCCGATACGGGTCAGAAACATCTTCATCTGTTCGATGGTGGTGTTCTGGCTCTCATCAAGGATGATAAAAGCGTCGTTCAGGGTACGCCCGCGCATATAGGCCAGGGGGGCGACTTCAATCACGTTGCGCTCAATCAGTTTTTCTACCTTTTCGAAGCCCAGCATCTCAAACAGGGCGTCGTACAGCGGGCGCAGATAAGGGTCTACCTTCTGGCTCAGGTCGCCTGGCAGGAAGCCCAGCTTTTCACCCGCTTCTACCGCCGGACGGGTCAGCAGAATACGGCGGATCTCCTGGCGCTCCAGGGCATCCACGGCGGCGGCGACCGCCAGATAGGTTTTACCGGTACCGGCGGGGCCGATGCCGAAAGTAATATCATGATCCAGAATATTAGCGATGTACTGCGCCTGGTTCGGCGTACGTGGTTTGATCACGCCGCGTTTGGTCTTGATATTGACCGCTTTGCCGTATTCCGGCACGCTTTCCGCAGCCTGCTCCAGTACCCGGAATTCTTTAATCGCCAGGTGGATCTGTTCGGGGTCGATATCCTGAATCTGGCCGCGCATGGGGGCGGTATCAACATACAGATGGCGCAGAATATCGGCGGCGGCGTTGACGCACAGCGCGCGTCCGGTCAGTTTGAAGTGATTGTCGCGGCGGTTGATCTCAATGCCCAGCCGACGCTCCAGCTGTTTAATATTGTCATCAAAGGGGCCACACAGGCTCTGCAGGCGGGTGTTGTCCGCCGGCTCCAGCGTGATGTCACGTGTTTCGATATTCAAGCTTTTCCTCTTACGACGCTCAGGGCCGGTTAGGGTAAATACATGCCTGACGTCAGGCTATACCGGAATTATTCACGGCGAAAAGTCATGGCGCAAGCACCGAAAATGATATTTGGGTGACGGGGTCAGAATGCAAGGGCTGGTAGTGAGAATGCTGCCGAAGCGGTATCGCACGCTGCGGCAGCGAAGGGGATTAAGGCTGGTAAGTACCCACGCCGAGCTCATCCTCTTTACGGGTGCGGGCTATGACCGATTCCGGTGATTCCACCACCCTCAGCCCCATCTCTTCTTCGGTGCGAACCACTTTGCCGCGCAGGGAGTTGGGGAAAACGTCGGTGATTTCCACATCAACGAATTTGCCAATCATCTCCGGAGTGCCTTCGAAGTTAACCACGCGGTTATTTTCGGTGCGTCCGGACAGCTCCATGATGTTTTTACGCGAGGTGCCTTCCACCAGAATACGCTGAACCGTGCCGAGCATACGGCGGCTCCAGGCCATGGCCTGCTGGTTGATGCGCTCCTGCAGGATATAAAGGCGCTGTTTTTTCTCTTCTTCCGGCACGTCGTCCACCATATCGGCAGCGGGGGTGCCCGGGCGGGCAGAGAAGATAAAGCTAAAGCTCATATCGAAATTGACATCGGCAATCAGCTTCATGGTCTGTTCGAAGTCCTGGGCCGTCTCGCCCGGGAAGCCGACGATAAAATCGGAACTTATCTGGATATCCGGGCGCGCGGCGCGCAGCTTGCGGATAATCGCCTTATATTCCAGCGCGGTGTGGGTACGACCCATCATATTCAGCACCCGGTCGGCGCCGCTTTGCACCGGCAGATGCAGGAAGCTCACCAGCTCAGGGGTATCGCGATAGACTTCGATAATGTCATCGGTGAACTCAATCGGGTGGCTGGTAGTAAAGCGGATGCGATCGATCCCGTCAATGGCCGCCACCAGACGCAGCAGTTCGGCGAAGGTACATACGCCATCATCGAAAGTGGCCCCGCGATAAGCATTGACGTTCTGGCCGAGCAGGTTCACTTCACGCACGCCCTGTGCCGCCAGCTGGGCGATTTCGAACAGGATATCATCGCAAGGGCGACTGACCTCTTCGCCTCGGGTGTAGGGCACCACGCAGTAGGTGCAGTACTTATTGCAGCCTTCCATGATGGAAACGAAAGCGGTCGGCCCTTCGGCGCGCGGCTCCGGCAGGCGGTCGAATTTCTCGATCTCCGGGAAGCTGATATCCACCACCGGATTACGATCGCCGGAAACCCGGTTGATCATTTCCGGCAGGCGGTGCAGGGTCTGGGGCCCGAAGATAATGTCCACATAGTGGGCGCGGCCGCGGATATGCTCGCCTTCCTGCGAGGCCACGCAGCCGCCGACGCCGATAATCAGATCGGGATTCTTTTCCTTTAATGTTTTCCAGCGACCTAACTGATGGAAAACCTTCTCCTGTGCCTTTTCGCGGATCGAGCAGGTATTCAGCAGCAGAACATCCGCCTCTTCCGCCACGTCGGTCAGCGTAAAGCCGTGGGTGGAGTTCAGCAGGGAGGCCATCTTAGATGAATCGTATTCGTTCATCTGACAGCCCCAGGTTTTGATATGCAGTTTTTTTGTCATTGGCTTGCCATATTGCTTCAGTTAATGCCGGAAATGCAGGGCGCGTATTGTAATGCTTTGACGCCTTCGTGACCAGTGGAGCGAGCCTGCCGCGCGCTACCCAAAAATCAGGTAGACTTGAGGGATTCGTGGTTTAAGGATATATGACGATGACAATTCAACCAACTGAGGTCGCCGTTGTCGGCGGCGGCATGGTGGGTGCCGCGGTCGCTCTGGGGCTGGCGCAGCGCGGATTTTCCGTTACGCTGGTGGAACACGAAGCGCCAGCTCCCTTCGATGCAACTGACGCGCCTGACGTGCGAATTTCGGCGATTAGCTGCGCCTCGGTGCGGTTACTGAAGGCGCTGGGGGTCTGGCGCGCGGTGATGGCGATGCGTTGTCACCCCTACCGGCGTCTGGAAACCTGGGAATGGGATAACGCCCATGTGACCTTCGACGCCGCGGAGCTGAAGCTGCCGGAGCTGGGCTATATGGTGGAAAACCGGGTGCTGCAACTGGCGCTGTGGCAGGGATTGCAGGCTCGCAGCGACGTACAGTTTATCTGTCCTGCCCGGCTGAGCGGCATAAAGCGCGAGCAAAGCGTGAGCCGCCTGTATTTTGATGACGGACGTGAGCTGCAGGCGCAACTGGTGATTGGCGCCGACGGCGCCCGCTCCCGGGTTCGCGAATGGAGCGGAATAGGCGTACAGGGCTGGCAGTATCCCCAGTCCTGTATGCTGATTACTGCCCGCTGCGAACAGCCGCCGGGGGATTGTACCTGGCAGCATTTTACTCCGGATGGCCCGCACGCTTTTCTTCCGCTGTTTGACGACTGGGCATCGCTGGTGTGGTACGACTCGCCGGCGCGAATTCGCCAGCTACAGGCGATGACGCTGCCGCAGCTTGCCCGGGAAATCCACCAGGCGTTTCCGGGCCGGCTCGGCGAGGTGACGCCGCACGCCTGCGGTAGCTTCCCGTTGGTGCGCCGCCACGCGCTCAGATACGTTCAGACCGGTGTGGCGCTGGTGGGGGATGCGGCCCATACCATTCATCCGCTGGCGGGGCAGGGGGTTAACCTGGGCTATCGCGACGCCGAAGCGTTGCTGGAAGTGCTGGGCAATGCCCGGGAGCGCGGTGAAGCCTGGAGCGATTACGACGTGCTAAAACGCTATCAGAATCGCAGGCGCATCGATAACCTTGCGATGCAGAGCGGTATGGATCTGTTTTATGCCGGATTCAGCAATAACCTTGGCCCATTGCGGGTGATACGTAATCTGGGCCTGATGGCGGCCGACCGCGCCGGCCCGGCCAAACGACAGGCGCTGAAATACGCTCTGGGGCTGTAACGGAAAACCCGCCCGGGCGGGTTTTTTTGAGCTTTCCGCAAGGCAGATATAAAAAAGCCCGCTTGCGCGGGCTTCTCATTTTATGGCTGGGGTGCAGGGATTCGAACCCCGGAATGCTGGAATCAGAATCCAGTGCCTTACCGCTTGGCGACACCCCAATAGTGTCTTTTTTCACACCACGGTTAGCGCCTTATGCTGAAATCAGATCCACTGCTTACAGCCGGGCGATACCCGCTAGTGCCTTTCTAAAATTTGGCTGGGGTACGAGGATTCGAACCTCGGAATGCCGGAATCAGAATCCGGTGCCTTACCGCTTGGCGATACCCCAATTCTTTTTGTTACCGCCGTGCCGTAATCAAAGCGGGTGACTTACAGCCTGGTGATAGCTCTGGAATATGGTGGCTACGACGGGATTCGAACCTGTGACCCCATCATTATGAGTGATGTGCTCTAACCAACTGAGCTACGTAGCCATAGATTTTAGCGCAGACCAACTTAAAAGAAAATTGGCTGGGGTGCAGGGATTCGAACCCCGGAATGCTGGAATCAGAATCCAGTGCCTTACCGCTTGGCGACACCCCAATAGTGTCTTTTTGGCATAAAATAGTTAGCGCCTTATGTTGAAAGCAAAACGACTGCTTTCAGCCTGGCGACACTTCAATAATGCCTTGCATTAATCTGTACCGGATAACCGCAAAACAGCTGCGTTTATCACAAAAAAATGGCTGGGGTACCTGGATTCGAACCAGGGAATGCCGGTATCAAAAACCGGTGCCTTACCGCTTGGCGATACCCCATCCGGACAACGCTGGAAAATGGTGCGGGAGGCGAGACTTGAACTCGCACACCTTGCGGCGCCAGAACCTAAATCTGGTGCGTCTACCAATTTCGCCACTCCCGCAAAAAGATGGTGGCTACGACGGGATTCGAACCTGTGACCCCATCATTATGAGTGATGTGCTCTAACCAACTGAGCTACGTAGCCCTCTTTTTTCGCGTTACCTTATCGGCGTTGCGGGGCGCATTATGCGTATTGGGCCGAAGGGCGTCAACACCTTTTTTGTCGAAAAGCGGCTCTGGTGTTCCGTTTGACTGGCTTATGAACAGCTTGCTTTAATAATCGGCAAAAAATGGCTATTTCTCCACTTATCCTGATGATGTTTGGGGCAATCTGTCCAGCGAGCATCATCAAAAAAGCGGGCTCATATGGCCCGCTTTATTCGCTGTTTGGCGTCGGCGTTACTTGTAGGCGTCCTGGTGAACCCCCACCGCGCGGCCGGATGGATCGTTCATGGTCTTAAAGGTCTCGTCCCATTCAATGGCTTTGGCCGAAGAGCAGGCTACCGACGGGCCGCCAGGCACGCATTCGGCTGCGCTGGGCAGCGGGAACAGCTCTTCGAAGATCTCCCGATACAGGTAGCCTTCTTTGGAGCCCGGCGTGTTGTACGGGAAGCGGAAATGGGCGGTTTCCATTTGCTGGTCGCTGACCTGCTGAGCCGCGACCTCTTTCAGAGTGTCTATCCAGCTATAGCCCACGCCGTCTGAGAACTGCTCTTTCTGACGCCAGGCGACGCTCGCCGGCAGATAAGACTCAAAGCATTCGCGCAGGATATGCTTTTCCATTTTGCCGTTGCCGCACATTTTATCGCGCGGGTTAAGGCGCATCGCCACATCCAGGAACTTCTTGTCCAGGAAGGGAACGCGGGCCTCAACGCCCCAGGCGGACATCGCCTTGTTGGCGCGGGCGCAGTCGAACATATGCAGCGCCAGTAGCTTGCGCACCGTCTCTTCATGGAATTCGCGCTCGTTCGGCGCCTTGTGGAAATAGAGGTAACCGCCGAACACTTCATCGGAACCCTCGCCCGACAGCACCATTTTAATCCCCATTGCTTTTATCTTTCGGGACATCAGATACATAGGCGTGGAGGCGCGAATGGTGGTCACATCGTAGGTTTCGATGTGGTAGATAACGTCGCGGATCGCGTCCAGTCCTTCCTGTACCGTAAAGTGGATTTCGTGGTGCACGGTGCCGAGGTGGTTAGCCACTTCCTGAGCCGCTTTCAGATCCGGAGAGCCCTCCAGGCCCACCGCGAAGGAGTGAAGCTGCGGCCACCAGGCCTCGCTGCGCTCCTGATCTTCTACCCGGCGGGCGGCGAATTTCTTAGTGACCGCTGAGATAATCGACGAGTCGAGACCGCCGGACAGTAACACGCCGTAAGGCACATCGGACATCAGGTGGCTTTTCACCGACTCTTCCAGCGCCTGGCGCAGGGCGTTTTTATCGGTCACGTTGTCTTTAACCGCATCGAACTCGAACCAGTCGCGCTGGTAGTAGCGGCGGATTTCGCCGTCTTTGCTCCACAGGTAGCTGCCTGCCGGAAACTCCTTAATGGTGCGGCATACCGGCACCAGCGCCTTCATTTCCGATGCGACGTACAGGTTGCCATGTTCATCATGCCCCATATAAAGAGGGATAATGCCGATATGGTCGCGGCCAATCAGATATGCGTCCTGCTCGCTGTCGTAGAGAGCGAAGGCGAACATGCCCTGCAAATCGTCAAGGAAGGCCGGGCCTTTTTCCTGATACAGCGCCAGGATGACTTCGCAGTCGGAACCGGTCTGAAACGCGTAGCTGTCGCCGTATTCGGCGCGCAGGGCCTGGTGGTTGTAAATTTCGCCGTTAACCGCCAGCGCGTGGGTTTTGCTTTCGTTGTACAGCGGCTGGGCGCCGGCGTTAACGTCGACGATGGAGAGGCGTTCATGAGCGAGAATGGCGCGGTCACTGGCATAAACGCCGGACCAGTCGGGGCCGCGATGGCGCATCAGTCGCGACATCTCCAGCGCCTTTTTACGCAGTTCGCCTGCGTCAGTTTTAATATCCAGAATACCGAAAATCGAACACATAACCTTCTCCGTCACAGATGCTGTTGCGCTAAAGCGAGTAGCGGTCGCGTTGTTTTATTGCCGCTGTTGCTGCCTGTCATGGTAAGGACAATGCCCCAGAATACGGCCCCCTGGCAAGCAAATTACTGGCCGGATAATGAAAAAAACAATGGCAGTTGCTGAATGGTAAAAAATGGCTATCTTTTGCACGCCATTATTAGTGAATCGGCAATTTTTTGGCTTTTTTATTGAATGAGGCGACGCGCCGGTTAAGGCGCATCGTCGATCAGATAACGTCGATCTCGGCGACGGAGGGGTAAATCCAGGTGGGACGAAACGGCATATCGTCGATATCGTTCAGGGCGGAAACGCCGGAGAGTACCAGAATGGTCTGCAGACCCGCCTGAAAACCGGCCAGAATATCGGTACGCAGGTTATCACCGACGATCACCGTATCTTCGGAGTGGGCCTGCATCTTGTTCAGGGCGGCGCGGATAATCCACGGGCTGGGCTTACCGACATAAAAAGGTTTACGTCCGGAGATCTTCTCGATACCGGCGCACAGCGCGCCACAGGCCGGTACCATGCCATGGCCGTGGGTATCCGGATTCGTCGCGATAAAACGGGCGCCGTTAGCGACAAACCAGGCTGCCTTATGCATCATCTCCCAGTTGTAGGAGCGGGTTTCGCCGACGATGACGAAATCGGGGTTGATATCGGTAATGGTAAAACCGGCTTTATACAGCTCGTGGATCAGCGCGCCTTCGCCCACCACATAGGCCTTTTTCCCCTCCTGGCGGCGCAGGAAATCCGCGGTGGCCATGGCGGAGGTATAAAACAGGCTGTCCGGTACATCCACGCCCGCAGAGGCAAAACGGTTGGCGAGATCCTGGCCGGTCTGGGAAGGGTAGTTAGTGAGCAGCACTACCGGAATTTCTCGCTCCAGCAGGCCGGACAGAAACTGCGCGGCGCCAGGAACGGCGACGTTATCGTGCATCAGCACGCCGTCGATATCGCAAATTACATTTTTTATCGTCATAGTCAGTCGGATGGTTTACGGAAGATGGCCTGGGCCTGAATCGCTATGGTAACCAGCGGCGGCGTCATTCG
The DNA here is from genome assembly GCF_036620675.1 of Rosenbergiella sp. YN46. Classification (NCBI taxonomy): domain Bacteria; kingdom Pseudomonadati; phylum Pseudomonadota; class Gammaproteobacteria; order Enterobacterales; family Erwiniaceae; genus Rosenbergiella; species Rosenbergiella sp. YN46. The sequence goes on along the minus strand of NZ_JAZHEE010000006.1, from coordinate 54,369 downwards.
GAAGTAAAATCCCGCGCCGCCGTTATGGTCCGGAATTACTCTTCCAGCAGTCGCTGCAGGAGCGCTCCGTTAAGCATAGCGCGCTTTACCAGGGCGAAGGCGCCGATGGCCGAACGGTCATCCAGATGGGAACGAACCACCGGCAGGTTGCGGCGGAAAGCTTCCAGCGCCTGAGTATTGACGCAGCGTTCAATGGCGGGCAGCAGGATCTTTTCCGCTGCCATCACCTCGCCGGCGATCACCACTTTTTGGGGGTTAAACAGGTTGATGGCGATGGCGATGGCTTTTCCCAGATGGCGCCCGACCTGCTCCAGGACTTCGCAGGCCAGCCGATCGCCCTGGTTGGCGGCCCGGCAGATATCCTGGATCCGGCACTTGTCCGGGGTCAGGCGGCTCTGATACCCCTGAGAGAGCAGCTGGCGCACCCGATGTTCAATGGCCGCGTTAGCGGCGATGGTTTCCAGACAGCCGAAGTTGCCGCAGTGGCAGCGTTCTCCCAGCGGATCGACCTGAATATGGCCGATTTCCCCGACGTTGCCGTTGCGGCCAATAAAGATCTGGCCGCCGGAAAGGATACCGGCGCCGGTACCGCGGTGGACGCGCACCAGAATAGAATCTTCGCAGTCCTGGGTGGCGCCGAAATAGTGTTCCGCCAGCGCCAGACTGCGGATATCGTGGCCCACAAAGCAGGCGAAGCCAAAGCGGCGTTCCAGCGTTTCCACCAGCGACCAGTTATCGACTTCGATATGGGGCATATAGCGCACCACACCGCTTTCGGGATCCACCAGGCCTGGCAGAATCACTGAAATCGCGATCAGTTCGCGAATCTTGCGCTGACAGTGGTCGATAAAATCTTCAATTGCCGCCAGCAGGGCGGCTTCAAGCGCATCCTGACGCCGTTCCGGCAGCGGATAGTGGCGCTCTTCCAGCGCCCGGGCGCTGAGGTCGAAGAGGGTAAGAGTGGCGTCATAACGGCCAAGACGCACGCCAATAGCCTGAAAGCCGCGAGTTTCGGTGACAATGGAGATAGCCCGACGACCGCCGGTAGACGCCTGCTGATCGACCTCTTTAATTAAACCGCGTTCGATCAGCTGGCGGGTGATTTTGGTGACGCTGGCGGGGGCAAGCTGGCTTAATTCGGCAATCTGAATGCGCGATATCGGCCCCTGTTGATCGATCAGGCGATAGACCGCCGCTCCGTTAAGCTGTTTGACCAGATCAACATTACCTATTTGCGCTTGTCCGCCAGTCGTCATACCTGTTTATCCGATTGCGACCTCGTCTCCGTTAACGATGGTCTTAATGATATTAAAATCGCGGCTGAACACCGTCAGGTTTGCCACCTTACCTGATTCCAGGGTGCCCAGACGCTCCGCTACGCCCATGGCCCGGGCAGGGTAGAGCGTTGCCATGCGCAGAGCTTCGTCCAGCGCGATGTTGACATGCTCCACCAGATTACGCACCCCTTCGATCATGGTCAGCGCCGAGCCGCTCAGGGTTCCGTTCTCATCCACACAGAGTCCATTCCGGTAGTATATTGTTTTACCAGCAAAAATGAACTGGTCAATATCGGAACCTGCCGCAGCGGTGGCATCGGTCACCAGGCACAGCTTTTCGCCTTTGAGTTTTTTTGCGGTGCGCACGTTGGCGTAACTGACGTGCAGTCCGTCGGCGATAATGCCGCAGTACAGATCCGGGTCGTCGAAAATGGCGCCGGTCAGGCCCGGCTCGCGGCCGGTAATATATGGCATAGCGTTGTACAGATGGGTAGCGAAACTAATTCCGGCGCGGAAGCCGCGCTTCGCTTCCTGCCAGGTGGCGTTAGAGTGACCGGCGGAAACGCGGATACCGGCATCCACCAGTTGGCGAATCACGGCCGGATCGACCTCTTCCGGCGCAAGGGTGATTTTGGTAATGACGTCGGCGTTCTGACACAGGAAGTTCACCAGGCTGGGATCGGGCTTACGGATATACTCAGGGTTGTGGGTCCCTTTCTTCACCAGACTCAGCCATGGCCCTTCCAGATGCAGGCCCAGAGCCTGGTTCTGATGCTTGCCCAGGTATTCGCGCATCACGCTAACCGCCTGCATCATTAACTCATCGCTGGAGGTGATAAGCGTTGGCAGGAAGCTGGTACAGCCGGAGCGCTCGTTGGCCTTCTGCATAATTTCCAGGGTTTCCACGCTGACAGCGTCGGCGGTGTCGTTAAACATGACGCCGCCGCAGCCGTTTAGCTGAACGTCAATAAATCCCGGGGCGATAACGGCACCACCCATATCGCGTGTGGCGATATCCTGCGGCAGCTCTGCCATTGGGCAGATGCGGTCAATCAGACCGTCTGCGATGATGATCGCATGGTCGTCCAGAACGTCGTGACCGGTATAGATACGGCCATGGGTTAATGCATACATAGTTACCCCCGGAATAGATATGACTTAAAGACCTTTAATGCTTTCAGCTTCCAGCTCGTTGAAGTACTTCAGGGTTTTCACCTTCAGCTCCATCGTGGAAGGTTCGTCGCAGACGATAACCGCTTTCGGATGCAGCTGCAGGCAGCTGATGGTCCACATATGGTTGACGTTGCCTTCGACGGCAGCCTGAAGCGCCTGCGCCTTGACGTGACCCAGCACCAGAATCATCACCTCTTCGGCATCCAGCAGAGTGCCTACGCCGACGGTCAGGGCATATTTAGGCACCTGATTGACGTCGCCGCCAAAGAAGCGGGAGTTGGCGACCCGGGTATCGTGGGTCAGAGTTTTGATGCGGGTGCGGGAAGCCAGCGAAGAGGCCGGTTCGTTAAAAGCGATATGCCCGTCGTTGCCCACGCCGCCCATAAACAGATGAATTTTACCGTAGGCGCGGATCTTTTCTTCATAGCGGCGGCACTCTTCGTCAACGTCCGGCGCATTGCCGTCCAGCAGGTTGATATTTTCTGCCGGGATATCGACGTGGTCAAAGAAATTACGGTGCATGAAGCTATGGTAGCTTTCCGGGTGCTCTTTCGGCAGCCCGACGTACTCATCCATATTGAAGGTCACAACGTGTTTGAAGCTGACTTCGCCAGCTTTATAGAGTTCCACCAGCGCTTTGTAGGCTTCCAGCGGCGTGCCGCCGGTAGGCAGGCCCAGAACGAAAGGGCGATCCGCGGTAGGGTTAAAAGCGTTAATACGGTTTACAATATGGCGGGCTGCCCATTTACCGACCTGTTGAGCCGTAGTCAGGGGAATCAGTCTCATCATTCACCTCTATGAAAGTTAAGTTAAGAGTGCCGGCCGGATCGCCGCTTATACTGAAGTAAAGATTAACGTAGATTTTCCGCGCGGCGGCATTTATCCGTCCTGATATTTTTGATGATAAAATAAGTTTTGTGAGATAGCCAGAAGGGGAGTGTTTTAGATGCAATATTTGGTGATTTGATTCACAAAAAACGGGCTTTTAATTTGCGATACGAATTAAATTTCCACACACTCTGGCGTGACATGAGATTTTGCCGTATGGATTCGCCTGCAACACGGGCAATCGCACTATAAAAAAAGAGCTACGAGGCTTCACTCGGGGCCTTATAGGGGGAATAAAGTGAGTATTCTAGGCTACTTACAGCGCGTAGGGCGCGCTTTGATGGTACCGGTGGCGACCTTGCCTGCCGCCGCCATCCTGATGGGTGTCGGTTACTGGATTGACCCGGTAGGTTGGGGGGGCGACAACGCGCTCGCCGCCTTCTTTATTAAGTCCGGTTCCGCCATCATCGATAACATGTCGGTGCTGTTCGCCATCGGCGTCGCATACGGCATGTCTAAAGATAAAGACGGCGCGGCTGCGCTGACCGGCTTTGTCGGCTTTCTGGTACTGACCACGCTCTGCTCGCCGGCTGCGGTTTCCATGATTCAGAGCATCCCGGAAGCGGAAGTCCCTGCCGCTTTCGCGAAGATTAATAACCAGTTCGTGGGGATCCTGGTGGGTATCATTTCCGCTGAGCTGTATAACCGCTTTAGCGGCGTGGAGTTGCCGAAGGCGCTGTCGTTCTTTAGCGGCCGCCGTCTGGTGCCGATCCTGACCTCATTTGTGATGATAGCCGTTGCTTTCGTACTGATGTACGTCTGGCCGGTTATTTTCGGCGGTCTGGTGGAGTTCGGCGAGTATATTCAGAAGATGGGCTCCATCGGCGCCGGGGTTTACGCCTTCTTTAACCGCCTGCTGATTCCGGTTGGTCTGCACCACGCGCTGAACTCGGTATTCTGGTTCGATGTGGCGGGTATCAACGATATTCCTAACTTCCTGGGCGGGGCGCAGTCTATCGAGGCGGGCAAAGCGGTTGTGGGGATCACCGGTCGCTATCAGGCGGGCTTCTTCCCGATCATGATGTTCGGTCTGCCCGGGGCGGCGCTGGCAATTTATCAGTGTGCGCGTCCTGAAAATAAAGCAAAAGTGCTGGGTATCATGATGGCGGGCGCGTTCGCCGCGTTCTTTACCGGCATCACCGAGCCGCTGGAGTTCTCCTTCATGTTCGTTGCGCCGGTACTGTACGTGATTCACGCCGTGCTGACCGGTATCTCGGTTTTCATCGCCGCCAGCATGCACTGGATTGCCGGCTTTGGCTTCAGCGCCGGTCTGGTGGATATGGTGCTCTCTTCGCGTAACCCGCTGGCCACGCACTGGTACATGCTGATTCCGCAGGGCCTGGTGTTCTTCGTTATCTACTATCTGGTGTTCCGTTTCACTATCACCAAATTTAACCTGATGACCCCGGGGCGCGAGCTGGCCGTGGCCGGTAGCGAAGCCGATGGGCAGGACACTAACATCAGCGGCGGTGAAAAGCAGGACGTGTCTGAACTGGCTCGCCAGTACATCGCGGCGGTAGGGGGTTCCGATAACCTGACCGGTATCGATGCCTGTATCACTCGTCTGCGCCTGTCGGTGAAAGATTCTGCCGTTGTGGATGACGCACTGGCCAAGCGCCTTGGCGCCAGCGGCGTGATTCGCCTGAACAAGACCAGCGTGCAGATCATCGTCGGCTTTGTCGCCGAGAAGATAGCTAATGCCATGAAGACCACGGGGCACGTCGCGGCGGCTCAGTCCGGCCCGGCACAGTCGGCGCCGGCAGCGCAGGCCAGGCCACAGGCGGTGCGTAACGATCAGCCGACCGTCGTGACCCTGGTAGCGCCGGTCAGCGGCGAACTGGTGGCGCTGGATGATGTGCCGGACGAAGCCTTCGCCAGCAAAGCGGTAGGCGACGGCGTGGCTATCAAACCCAGCGAAAAAACGGTGGTTGCCCCGGCTGCGGGTACCGTGGTGAAAATCTTCAACACCAACCACGCATTCTGCCTGGAAACCGACGACGGTGCCGAAATTGTGGTGCACATGGGGATCGATACCGTGGCGCTGGAAGGCAAAGGCTTTAAGCGTCTGGTGGAAGAAGGGGCGACGGTTCGCGCCGGTCAGCCGGTGCTGGAGATGGATCTCGACTTCCTGAATGCCAATGCGCGCTCGATGATTAGCCCGGTGGTTTGCAGCAACATCGACGACTACAGCGGGCTGGTGGTGAAAGCGACCGGTGCCCTGGTGGCTGGCGAGACGCCGCTGTACGAGATTAAAGCGAAGAAATAGCGTCTGCGGACGGTATCACTGAAGCGGCCGGGCGATGAACCCGGCCGTTTTTTTATTCCCGCGTCAACGCTGTGCTAATTTCTGTAACTAAAGGTTGTTTCCGGCGACGGCTTGTAAGATCATGCCACGTTAACCGAGTTAAAAACGCTTTGAGGTATTAAGAGATGAGTGAGGCCGAAGCCCGCCCAACTAACTTTATTCGCCAGATTATCGATGAGGATCTGGCCTGCGGTAAACACGCCACCATTTGCACGCGTTTTCCTCCTGAGCCGAACGGCTATCTGCACATCGGCCATGCGAAATCCATCTGCCTGAACTTCGGCATCGCTCAGGATTATCAGGGCACCTGTAATCTGCGCTTTGACGACACTAACCCGGTTAAAGAAGATATCGAGTATGTGGACTCCATTAAGCAGGATGTCGAGTGGCTGGGTTTTCACTGGGCGGGGGATGTCCGTTATTCTTCTGACTATTTCGACCAGCTGTTCCACTACGCTATTGAGCTTATCAACAAAGGCCTGGCCTATGTTGATGAGCTGACGCCGGAGCAGATTCGCGAGTACCGCGGTACCCTGACTGAGCCGGGTAAAAACAGCCCATATCGCGATCGCACGGTGGAAGAGAATCTGGCGCTGTTTGAAAAAATGCGTGCCGGGGAGTTTGCCGAAGGCACCGCCTGCCTGCGTGCGAAGATCGATATGGCTTCTCCGTTTATGGTGATGCGCGATCCGGTACTGTATCGCATTAAGTTTGCCGAACATCACCAGACCGGTAACAAGTGGTGCATCTACCCGATGTATGATTTCACCCACTGTATTTCCGATGCGCTGGAAGGAATCACCCACTCGCTGTGTACCCTGGAATTCCAGGATAACCGCCGTCTTTATGACTGGGTGCTGGACAACATCACTATCCCGGCTCATCCGCGCCAGTACGAATTTTCGCGCCTGAACCTGGAATACGCCATCATGTCCAAGCGTAAGCTTAACCTGCTGGTGACCGAAAAGATCGTTGAAGGCTGGAACGATCCGCGCATGCCGACCATTTCTGGCCTGCGCCGTCGTGGCTATACCGCAGCGGCTATCCGTGAATTCTGTAAGCGTATCGGCGTTACCAAACAGGACAACACCGTTGAAATGGCGTCGCTGGAAGCCTGTATTCGCGAAGATCTCAACGAGAACGCGCCGCGTGCGATGGCGGTTATCGATCCGGTTAAGTTGATCATTACTAACTATCCGCAGGGGCAGAGCGAGATGGTTACTATGCCGAATCACCCGAATCGTCCGGAAATGGGCAGCCGTGAGGTGCCTTTCAGCGGCGAAATCTGGATCGATCGCGCCGACTTCCGCGAAGAAGCGAACAAGCAGTATAAGCGCCTGGTGCTGGGCAAAGAGGTGCGTTTGCGCAACGCCTATGTGATTAAAGCCGAAGAGGTGGAAAAAGACGCCGATGGAAATATCACCGCGATCCGCTGCAGCTACGATGCCGATACGCTGAGTAAAGATCCGGCCGATGGGCGCAAGGTAAAAGGGGTGATTCACTGGGTCAGCGCCGCCCATGCGCTGCCTATCGAAATTCGCCTCTACGATCGCCTGTTCAGCGTGGCGAACCCGGGCGCGGCGGAAGACTTCCTTTCCACCATTAATCCCGAGTCGCTGGTGGTGAAGCAGGGTTATGGCGAACAGAGCCTGAAAGCGGCGCAGCCGGAAAAGGCTTACCAGTTCGAGCGTGAAGGGTACTTCTGTCTTGACGGACTGACCAGCAGCGCCGACAAACCGGTGTTTAATCGCACTGTTGGTCTGCGCGATACCTGGGCGAAGACTGGCGGCTAAGCGCGATATCGTCGGTACAAACAAAAAACCCCACGATGGTGGGGTTTTTTATGGCAATAAAAAACCGGAGAGCGCTCTCCGGTTTTTTTGACGCTGGCCCGGACGTGATTACTTCTTGCTGACCTCATGGGCGTCATCGCTTTCCCGACAGTCGCCTTCGGCGCAGTGGCCATACAGATAGAGGCTGTGGTTGGTCAGGCGGATATTATGCCGGGTGGCAATTTCACGCTGCCGTGTTTCAATAGAATCATCGCTGAATTCAATCACTTTGCCGCAGTCCAGACAAATAAGATGATCGTGATGATGCTGCTGCGTCAGTTCAAAAACGGATTTTCCGCCTTCAAAGTTGTGACGGGTGACGATACCTGCGTCGTCGAACTGGTTCAGCACGCGGTAAACCGTGGCCAGACCAATTTCTTCCCCCATATCGATCAGTCGTTTGTACAAGTCTTCCGCACTGACATGATGGTTTTCAGGCTCCTGTAACACTTCCAGGATCTTTAACCGGGGAAGCGTGACTTTCAGGCCGGCCTTCTTTAATGCGGTATTGTTGTCAGTCATGCGGAATATGTCCTGTTGCTTAATGACTTAGCTCCTCTGGAGCACTGCATAGAATTCATAAAAAAAGATGAATGCGTCTCATTATAGAGCCGTGAAGGGTAAATGAAAACCGCGTTCAACCTGCAAAAATGTGAATAAAAAAGTGGGAAAATTTATGCCAGATGCGGCATCTGAGCCCATTTTACCGGACATATTGTACTACTTAGTGGGGCAAAGTTAAAAAATTGTATCAATTATTACTATCGGTTATATCTATTAATGCGGCGCAGATCGCGCCGCAGCAGGCTATTATCAGGCGTTGATAATTTCATCAAGATGCAGCTCTTCGGAGATCTGCTTAACCCATTTTTCAACGCGCTCGTTGGTCAGTTCCGGCTGACGATCTTCGTCGATAGCCAGGCCCAGGAAATGGTCGTCATCGGCCAGCCCCTTGGACGCTTCGAAGTGGTAGCTTTCGGTCGGCCAGTGGCCCACAATGGTGGCGCCGTTCGGTTCGATAATGTCGCGAATGGTGCCCAACGCGTCGCAGAAGTATTCCGCATAGTCTTCCTGATCGCCGCAACCAAACAGCGCAACCAGCTTACCGTTGAAGTCGACTTCTTCCAGCGTGGGGAAGAAGTCGTCCCAGTCGCACTGCGCTTCACCATAGTACCAGGTCGGGATTCCAAGCAGCAGAATATCGAAGCCTTCCAGGTCTTCTTTGCTGCTTTTAGCAATATCATGCACCTCAGCAACTTCTTTACCGAGCTGTTTCTGAATCATTTTCGCGATATTTTCGGTGTTGCCGGTGTCGCTGCCGAAAAAAATGCCTACGATTGCCATGAGTAAAGTAACCTCTTGAATCTAAAAAAGTATGGTGGCTGCGTAATGCCCACGGATAGGGCAATCATAGCAGAAGCCCTTCGAGTGCGGAAACCGCTATTCGTCGCAGGGTGCACAGTATGCAACATGCCGGGCGGCGTAAGGGCGGTCTTAGCCCCGGAGCTGGGCGAGCTGGCTCAGCAGAATCTCTTCGATAAGCTCGCTGCGGCTGATGTTGCGCGCATGGGCGAGCTCATTGAGCGCATCCACGGCTTCGCCGTTAAGCTTCAGCTCAACGCGTTTCAGGCCGCGGACTTTATCGCGTTTAAGCTGGTTGCGCTTGTTGATGCGCAGCTGCTCGTCACGCGACAGCGGATTGGTTTTGGGTCGACCCGGTCGACGCTCGTTTGCAAAAAGATCGAGCGTCGTGCGGTCCGTTTGTTCTTTTGCCATGATTTGCTGCTGCTGACAGGGAAAAGGCTACGGGAGCGGATTTTTACAGCGCGCCATCATACATCAGTGCTCAGCGGGGCGCCAACGCCCGGAGCGCATCTGGCGACCGGACGATGGGTTTTTAATCAGAAGCAAGGAAGCGATGGATGGCCCGCAGCACTGGCTGGGGCTTTTCGGCGTGAACCCAGTGGCCGGCGCCGGCAATGACGTGTGCGCGCGCCTGGGGGAACTGGGCGGCGATCTCCGGCTGATATGCGGCCTGAATATAGGGTGAATCGCCGCCGCGGATAAACAGGGCAGGATGCGGCCAGGGAGGTGTGGGCTCCCAGCCGGTGATATTGTCGTACTGATCCCAGAGCACCGGGACATTAAAACGCCATTCGCCGTTCGCGAATGATTTCAGTAGAAACTGGATGACGCCTTCTTCTTCTATATGCTCGCGCATTATCGCAGCGGCGTCGTGGCGGCTGGTGGCGCCCTGTGCGGTGACGGCGCGTACGGCGGCGAAGATGGCGTCGTGGCGGCGTACCGGATAGGCCACCGGCGCAATATCGAGAAGTACCAGTTGATCGATACGTTCAGGAGCCAGCGCGCTCAGCGCCATCGACACTTTGCCGCCCATGGAATGGCCGATAAGCGTGACTTTATCGAACTGGCAGTCGTCCAGGGTATCCAGAACGTCCTGAGCCATCGCCGGATAGGTCATGATCTCGCTGCGAGGGGAGAGACCGTGGTTACGCAGATCGAGCTGCAGTACGGTGCGTTCCTCCATTAGAGAGCGACCCAGCACGCCCAGATTATCCAGGCTGCCGAACAGGCCGTGAATCAGAACGATGGGCGTCGCGGAGCCCGGAGATTGCGCAGTTTGCAGGCGGGTGTTGAGTTTCATAGCAAAGTTCTTTTTTTGAGTTCGTCTGGTTAGGGTATCATGGAAGGCATTCTGCCGTGCGGCGGCAATTTCCGGTTAATTCCGACTTTTGCCGCTATCCTGGCTTGACGCTATCCGCTGTTGAGATTTGTCTCTATAATCCCAACGACTTGTATTCAGAAAGATATTGCACTGGATTAAGATGAAAACGATTGAAGTTGATGACGAGCTGTATCGCTATATTGCCAGCCACACCCTGCACATTGGCGAAAGCGCGTCCGACATTTTGCGGCGCATGTTGAAAGTTTCCGCCGCCCTGCCTGCACAGAGCTCTTCAGCAAAACCCCAGGCGCCTGTGGCCCACGTTAGTTCGGAGCCGAAACCGATGGTGAAAGGCGCCCGCGAACGAGTGCGTGCGGTGCGTGAACTGCTGCTCTCTGATGAATACGCCGAGCAGAAGAAGGCCGTTAATCGTTTTATGCTGGTGCTCTCCACGCTCTACTCTCTGGATGCCGCGGCTTTTGTTGAAGCGACGGAATCCCTGCACGGCCGCACCCGCGTTTACTTCGCGACCGATGAGCGCACCCTGCTTAAGAGCGGTAACCAGACCAAACCGAAAGCGGTTCCCGGCACGCCGTACTGGGTGATTACCAATACCAATACAGGCCGCAAATGCAGCATGATCGAACACATCATGCAGAGTATGCAGTTCCCTGCAACTCTTACCGAGAAAGTTTGCGGCACCATCTAACTCTGATGTCAGAAGGATCAGGACAATGGCTAACCATGAACGCGCAGGACAACCTGCACAGCAGAGCGATCTGATTAATGTCGCGCAGTTGACGGCGCAGTACTATGTGCTGAAGCCGGAAACGGGCAATCCTGAACATGCGGTTAAATTTGGCACCTCCGGCCACCGCGGCAGCGCCGCCCGTCACAGTTTCAACGAGCCGCACATTCTGGCCATTGCCCAGGCGATAGCGGAAAATCGCGCCGCTAACGGCATCACCGGCCCCTGTTATGTGGGCAAAGATACCCATGCGCTTTCCGAACCGGCGTTTATTTCGGTTCTGGAAGTGCTGAGCGCCAATGGCGTTGAGGTCGTCGCTGCACAGGATAACGGCTTTACGCCGACGCCGGCGGTATCCAACGCTATTCTTGAACATAACAGGAAAGCGGGCGCCCAGGCGGACGGTATTGTTATTACGCCGTCCCATAATCCGCCGGAAGATGGCGGCATCAAATACAACCCGCCTAACGGCGGCCCGGCGGATACCAACGTCACTAAGGTGATTGAGGATCGCGCCAATCAGCTTCTGGCCGAAGGGCTGAAATCTGTGAAGCGCCAGTCCCTGGACGCGGCCTGGGCCAGCGGCCAGGTACGCGAGCAGGATCTGGTTCAGCCATTTATCGAAGGCCTGGCGACCATCGTGGATATGGATGCCATTCGCAAAGCGGGTCTGAAACTGGGGGTCGATCCGCTGGGCGGCTCCGGTATCGAATACTGGAAGCGCATCGCTGAACACTATCAGTTGGATCTCACTATCGTTAACGATCAGGTGGATCAGACGTTCCGCTTTATGCACCTTGATAAAGATGGCGTTATCCGTATGGACTGTTCCTCGGAGTGCGCTATGGCGGGCCTGCTGGCCCTGCGTGATAAATTCGATCTGGCCTTCGCCAACGATCCCGACTATGACCGTCACGGTATTGTGACGCCGGCGGGGCTGATGAATCCCAACCATTATCTGGCTGTGGCTATCGATTACCTGTTCCGCCACCGCCCGCAGTGGGGGAAAGAGGTCGCGGTAGGAAAAACGCTGGTCTCCTCGGCGATGATCGATCGGGTTGTCAACGAGCTGGGCCGTAAGCTGGTGGAAGTGCCGGTTGGCTTTAAGTGGTTTGTGGACGGTCTGCACGACGGCAGCTTCGGCTTTGGCGGCGAAGAGAGCGCCGGGGCATCGTTCCTGCGTTTTGACGGCACGCCGTGGTCCACCGATAAAGACGGCATCATCATGTGTCTGCTGGCGGCGGAAATTACTGCCGTCACCGGTAAAAACCCGCAGCAGCACTATGATGAGCTGGCGGCCCGTTTCGGTGCGCCGAGCTATAACCGTATTCAGGCTTCGGCCACCTCGGCACAGAAAGCGGCGCTGTCGAAACTGTCGCCCGAAATGGTCAGCGCCAGTACCCTGGCGGGCGATCCCATCACCGCGCGTCTGACGGCGGCGCCGGGCAATGGCGCTTCTATCGGCGGCCTGAAGGTCATGACCGATAACGGCTGGTTCGCCGCCCGTCCGTCCGGCACCGAAGACGCCTACAAGATTTACTGCGAAAGCTTCCTTGGGGCGGAGCATCGTCAGCAGATCGAAAAAGAAGCCGTCGAGATTGTCAGCCAGGTGCTGAAAGAGGCGAAGTAATCGCACGGCCCTGTCTTTGCAACACGAAATCCATCTGCCCGGCAGGTGGATTTTTTTTGTCTGTCGCTGGGTTAATAGCTGCCTGAACGGCGTCAGGGAATAAACCGGTAGCCGATACCGGTTTCGGTCAGCAGGTGGCGCGGGCGCGCCGGATCCTGTTCCAGTTTCTGGCGCAGGTGCCCCATATAAATACGCAGATAGTGGCTGTGCTCGACGGCGTTGGGGCCCCAGACCTGATTAAGCAGCTGGCGCTGGGTCAGCACCTTGCCTTCGTTGTTCAGCAGCGTCGCCAGCAGCCGGAATTCGATGGGGGTCAGATGAATCTCCGCATCATAGCGGGTGATGCGCCGGGCGGCGAGATCGACGCGAACATCGGCGAACTGCCAGACCGGAGTGGACTGTTCGCCGCCGCAGCGGCGCAGCGCCACCCGCAGGCGCGCCTGAAGCTCGCCTATGCCGAAGGGCTTACACAGATAGTCGTCGGCGCCGGCGTCCAGCGCCGAGATCTTGTCCTGTTCGTCACTGCGCGCCGACAAAACGATAATGGGCATGGCGCTCCACTGGCGAACTTCACGAATAAAATCGACGCCGTCGCCGTCCGGCAGGCCGAGATCCAGAATCACCAGCTCCGGCTTGCGGGTGGCGGCCTCAATCAGACCGCGCTGTAGCGTTTCCGCTTCATAAACCCGAATCCCTTGGTCTTCCAGCGCGCTACGCAGAAAGCGGCGAATGGCTTTTTCATCTTCGACAATCAGCAGATTAATCACAGTGCCTCACTCATTTCATCCAGCGTCGGCGCGGGGGGCTGCGGTAGTCGTATATGAAAGCTGGCCCCCCCCTGCGGGCGGTTTTCCGCATAAATGGTACCGTCATGGACGCTGACAATCGCCTGGCAGATAGCCAGGCCCAGCCCCACGCCAGGAATGGCCGACTCTTTGGTTCCTCTGGCAAATTTATCAAAAATCGCCTGTTCCTGCCCGTGGGGAATCCCGGGCCCGTTGTCCCGGATCTCCAGTGCCAGGAAATCCGGATGACGGGTGGCGTGAATACCGATTCTCGCATCAGAGCCTGCGTATTTGGTCGCATTTTCCAGCAGATTGATCAGCACCCGCTCGAATAGCGGGCCATCCACGTGGATCAAACTGAGAGGGTCTGCCAGTTCGACATCGATATGTCGGCAGCCAATAGCCAGTTGCGACATCTGCAATGCGCTACCCACCACCTCTTCCAGGGTCAACCATTCACGCTTCAGATTAAAACCGCCAGACTGAATGCGCGCCATATCCAGCAGATTATTGACCAGTCGGGTGGTGCTCAACACCTGCTGGCGAATTTCGCTGGCCTGGGGGGCGTGCTTTGATCCTTCGGCCGCCAGATCCAGCGTCAGAATTTCCGCCTGGCCGAACAGCACCGTCAGCGGCGTGCGCAGATCGTGGGAAAGCGCGGCCAGCAGTGAATTCCGCACCTGTTCGCGTTCGGAAGCCAGCCGCGCCTGGGCCTCTCTGGCGCTCAGCGCCAGGCGTTCCAGGGCGTTGGTCACCAGTAGCGTAAAGGTTTCCAGCAGCCGCTGCTGTTCCGGAATCATCAACTGGCGCGGGCTGGCGGGCTCGACGATCAAAACGCCCAGGCTGATGCCTGCCGCCCGCAGCGGCAGAATCTGGTACGGGACGCCGGGAAGCGTGTCGGTACCGGCGCCGGCTGGTTGCCCCTTTTCAAAGCTCCAGCGGGCGATGGCTTCGTCCCAGTGGGTAATGCCGTCGCCGTCTTGCCGCGCCTGGAGTCGGCCCAGATCGTCCGGGGTGAGGAGCTGGCAGCGCGCGGCGAAACTGCTGCCAAGAAAATGGGCGCTGGTGGCGGCTATCTCTCCCTGGGTGCGGGTCATCGCCAGCGCTTTGGAGATTTCATAAAGGTGGCGGGTGCGCTGTTCGCGATAGCGGGCTACCCGCGCCTGATAGCGGACGCCGGCGGTCAGGTTGCCGATGACTAGGCCCACGCTTAGCATCACCGCGAAGGTTAACAGATACTGAACATCGGAAACCGCCAGCGTCCCCTGGGGGGCGATAAAAAAGAGATCGAAACTCAGAACGTTAATGAAGGTAGCCAGCACTGAAGGCCAGCGTCCGTAAAACAGGGCCACCACCACCACACCCAGCAGATAGAGCATCACCAGGTTCGCGGCGTCGAAACCGGCCAGCCAGCGGCTGGCCACCAGGGTGATAATGGCGCACAGGGCGACGGCCACCAGACAGCCCCGGAGCTGCGCCCGCCACTTTTCCGCAAAGCCGCGCGGATCCGGTGAGCGGGGAAGCGCCGCGCGGGGGGACTCCTCCAGCGCCACCACCACCAGATCGAGATCCGGCGCGCGGCTCGCCAGACGATCGGCAAAGCTGCCCCGTAGCCAGGTCGGGCGGCGGTGGGCGTTGCGGCGGCCAATCAGGATCTTACCCAGATTATGCTGACGGGCGTAGCGCGCCACCGCTTTTTCCTCTTGCGGATCGGAAAGGGTGGCGGTTTCCGCTCCCAGTTCCTGAGCCAGACGCAGCGCCCGCAGAATGGCGCGCCGCTGGTGTTCCGGCAGGCGGTGCAGGCGGGGCGTTTCAACATAGACCGCGTGCCAGGCGCTGCCGAGTTTCGCCGCCAGGCGCGCGGCGGTGCGCACCAGCTTTTCGTTGCCGTCGCCGCTGCCGATACACAGCAGAATGGCGTCGCGGGTGTGCCATACCTTTTCCTGGCCCTGGCGGTCGCGCCAGGCGCGCATCTGTTCATCCACCCGGTCGGCGGTGCGGCGCAGCGCCAGTTCGCGCAGGGCGATCAGGTTTCCCTTGCGGAAGAAGTTTTCAATGGCGCGTTCGGCCTGATCGGCGATATAGACTTTGCCTTCCCGCAGGCGCTGGCGTAGATCGTCCGGCGGCAGATCCACCAGCACCACTTCATCGGCGTTATCGAAAATAGGGTCCGGCACCGTCTCACGTACCCGAATGCTGGTAACGCCGCTGACCACGTCATTCAGGCTTTCCAGATGCTGGACGTTGATGGTGGTAAAGACGTCGATTCCGGCTTCAAGCAGCTCTTCTACATCCTGCCAGCGCCGGGGATGTCGCGAGCCGGGGGCGTTGCTGTGGGCCAGTTCATCCATCAAAATCAGCGCCGGGGCGCGGGCCAGCGCGGCGTCGAGATCGAACTCCCACAGGGTGCGATCGCGATGATGAATGCGCCTGGGAGGCAAAACCGCAAGCCCTTCCAGCAGCGCGGCGGTCTCCTTACGGCCGTGGGTTTCCACCACCCCTACCAGGATATCCAGCCCTTCGTCGCGCAGGCGGCGGGCCGCCTGGAGCATGGCCCAGGTCTTACCCACCCCGGCGCAGGCGCCAAAGAAGATTTTCAGTCGGCCGCGACGCCCGGGCCGGGCCTGCTGCAGCAGCCTGTCGGGGTCGGGGCGCCCGGGTTCCTCTGTCATTATTTACTCCTGAGTGCGTCCAGCGCCAGATTGAGTTTCAGTATATTGACGACCGGCAGGCCGGGGAAGCCGGGAAGCGGCGTTTCGGTGTTCGCCGCCACCAGACGGGCGAGTTGCGCCTCCGTCAGGCCGCGCTCCCTGGCGACGCGCGGAATCTGCCAGGCGACGGCGGCGGGGCTTAGCTGCCCGTCCAGGCCGCTGGCGGATGCGGTGACCAGCTCCACCGGCACCTGGCGGCTGGCTTGTGGATTGGCGGCGCGCAGCGCTGCAATGCGCGTAGCGAATTGCTTATCGAGTTCAGGGGTTCCCGGCGCCAGGTTGCTGCCCCCCGATGCCATGGGATCGCCAGCGGCGGCGGAGGGGCGCCCCTGAAAGTAGCGGGCCTGATGAAACGGCTGGCCGATTAGGGCCGAGCCGCGCACTTCGCCATCCCGGGTGATGAGCGAACCTCGGGCCTGGTCGGGAAACCACCACTGGCCGAGTAGCGTAGTCGCCAGCGGGTACAGTCCGCCGGTTATGGCCGCCAGTAACAGCAGTGACAGTATAGCGGGGCGTAGAATAGCCATAGGGAGATCCTCTTAAAACAGCGGCGTTAGCAACAGGTCGATAAGCTTGATGCCGATAAAGGGGGCGATCAGCCCGCCCAGCCCGTAGAGCCACAGATTGCGGCGCAGCATGGCCGCGGCGCTCAGCGGTCGGTAACTCACGCCCTTCAGCGCCAACGGGATCAGGAAGATGATGATCAAGGCATTGAAGATAACCGCGCTCAGGATAGCCGAAGCGGGGGAGTGCAGTTGCATGACGTTCAGGGCATTCAACTGGGGGTAAGTGACGGTAAAGGCCGCCGGGATAATGGCGAAATATTTCGCGACATCGTTGGCGATACTGAAGGTGGTCAGGGAGCCCCGGGTCATCAGCATCTGTTTACCGATGTGCACCACTTCAATAAGTTTGGTGGGGTTGGAGTCGAGATCCACCATATTGCCGGCCTCTTTGGCCGCCTGGGTACCGGAATTCATCGCCACGGCCACATCGGCCTGGGCCAGCGCGGGGGCGTCGTTTGTGCCATCGCCGGTCATGGCCACCAGTCGGCCCTCGGCCTGATACTGGCGAATCAGCGCCAGTTTCGCTTCCGGCGTGGCTTCGGCCAGGAAGTCATCGACGCCAGCCTCGGCGGCGATCGCGGCGGCGGTCAGGCTGTTATCGCCGGTGATCATCACGGTTTTGATGCCCATCTGCCGCAGCCGGGCGAAGCGCTCTTTAATCCCGCCCTTGACGATATCTTTCAGAGCGATCACACCCAGCACCTGGTTGCCTTCGGCGACCAGCAGCGGCGTGCTGCCCAGACGCGCTACCTGTTCTACCAGGCTGTCCACCGCAGCAGGGAACTGGCCGCCGTTGGCTTCGATATGGCGGCGAATGGCGTCCACCGATCCTTTACGGATCAGTCGATCGTGCAGGTTGATGCCGCTCATGCGGGTACTGGCGGTAAAGGGCACAAAGGTGGCCTGCAGGCTTTGCAGGTCGCGCTCGCGCAGGTTGAAGCGCTGTTTAGCCAGCACCACGATGCTGCGACCTTCCGGCGTTTCGTCCGCCAGCGAGGCTAACTGGGCGGCATCCGCCAGGACCCGTTCTTCCACGCCCGGCGCGGGCAGAAACTCGCTGGCCTGGCGATTGCCCAGGGTGATGGTGCCGGTTTTATCCAGCAGCAGAACATCGACATCCCCGGCGGCCTCAACCGCGCGGCCGCTGGTGGCAATGACGTTGGCGCCCAGCATCCGGCTCATACCTGCCACCCCAATGGCCGACAGCAGACCGCCTATCGTGGTGGGGATCAGGCACACCAGCAGCGCCACCAACACAGTAACGCTGACCGCGGTGCCGCCATAGAGCGAGAATGGCCACAGGGTGGCGGTCGCCAGCAGGAAGATAATAGTCAGGGCTACCAGCAGGATGGTGAGCGCGATTTCGTTGGGGGTTTTACGGCGCTGGGCGCCTTCCACCATGGCTATCATCCGATCGAGAAAGGTTTCGCCGGGGTTCACGCTACACTGAATCACCAGCCAGTCAGACAGTATGCGGGTACCACCGGTGACTGAGGCGAAATCGCCGCCGGACTCGCGGATAACCGGCGCCGATTCGCCGGTTATTGCGCTTTCGTCCACCGAGGCGCCGCCGGCGATCGCTTCGCCGTCGCAGGGGATGATATCGCCTGCTTCCACCAGAACCACGTCACCTTTACGCAGATCGGCGGAAGGCACCCGATCGATGGCGGCATCGCGCCGGGGGGCCTGGAGCCGTTTGGCGAAGGCGGTTTTCTTTACCCCACGCAGGGCGCTGGCCTGGGCCTTGCTGCGACCTTCCGCCAGCGCTTCCGCAAAGTTTGCGAACAGAACGGTAAACCACAGCCACAGGCTGATAGCGCCGGTAAACAGCGCGTCGCCGGGCAGGCGACCAGTTGCCATTGCTACCGCCAGCAGGGTAGTCAGTAGGCTGCCCACCCAGACCACAAACATGACCGGGTTGCGCCACTGCCGGGACGGATTCAGTTTTACCAGGGCCTCTTTGATGGCCTGGCGGGTCAGCGCCGGTTCCAGCAGCGCCAGTTGTTTACGACTCATCGCAGTTTCTCCAGTCAGTCGTGCAGTAGAGCAAGATGTTCAGCTACCGGCCCAAGGGCGAGGGCGGGAATAAAGGTCAGCGCCCCCACCAGCAGAACCGTACCGATAAGCAGGCCGGTAAACAGGGGGCCGTGAGTGGGGAGCGTTCCCGGTGATGCTGGCTGTGCCGGTTTGCGCGCCAGCGAGCCGGCAATCGCCAGTACCGGCGCGATAACCGCAAAACGGCCCAGCAGCATGCAGAACGCCAGCAGCAGGTTCCAGAACGGGCTATTGGCGCTCAGACCGGCGAAGGCGCTGCCATTGTTGTTTGAGGCCGACGACAGCGCGTAGAGGACTTCGCTAAAGCCGTGAGGGCCGGGGTTCATCATGGCGCTGCGGCCTGCCTCGCTCATCATGGCCAGAGCGCTGCCGACCAGCACCAGCGCCGGGGTCACCAGAATCGCCAGCGCGGTCATTTTCATCTCCGGAACGTCGATTTTTTTGCCCAGATATTCCGGTGTACGGCCGATCATCAGTCCGGCGATAAATACCGCCAGCAGCACGAACAGCAACATGCCGTACAGGCCAGAACCGACGCCGCCGAATACCACTTCGCCAATCTGCATCAGCCACATGGGGATCATGCCGCCCAGCGCGGTAAAGGAGTCGTGCATGGCATTGACCGCGCCGCAGGAGGCGGCGGTGGTAACGGTTGCGAACAGGCTGCTGGCCAGAACGCCGAAGCGGCTCTCTTTCCCTTCCATATTCAGGCTACTGTCGGCGCCCAGCGTGAGCAGATGCGGGTTGCCCCGTACTTCGCTCCACATCACCAGGGCGGCGCACAGGATGAAGATAAGCGTCATCGCCCACAGCAGGGTGCGCCCCTGGCGGCGATCGTTACACTGCTCGCCAAAGGCGAAGCAGAGCGCGGCCGGTATCAGGAAAATGGCCAGCATCTGGATGGCGTTGGTCAGCGCCGTCGGGTTTTCAAACGGATGGGACGAGTTGGCATTAAAGAAACCGCCGCCGTTGGTGCCCAGCATCTTAATGGCTTCCTGTGAGGCGACGGGGCCCATCGGCAGCAACTGCTTCAGACCTTCCAGCGTAGTAATAGGCTGCGGCGCGGAAAAGTTCTGCGGAACCCCCTGTTGAATAAAGACCAGCGCGACGATCAGCGCGATGGGCAACAGCACCCATAGCGTGACGCGCACCAGGTCGCGCCAGGCATTGCCGAGCGCGCTGGCGTTGCGTCGGGTCAGGCCACGGATAAGCGCAAAAGCTACTGCAATGCCGGTGGCGGCGGACAGAAAGTTCTGCACCGCCAGGCCCGCCATCTGGCTAAAGGCGCTCAGGCTGGTTTCCCCCGCATAGGCCTGCCAGTTGGTATTGGTGACAAAGCTGACGGCGGTATTCAGCGCCAGATCCCAGGACAGGCCGGGGAGATGCTGCGGATTCAGCGGCAGGGCGCCCTGGCCGAGCAAAATGGCGAGCAATAATCCCAGACCGAGTCCGTTAAACAGTAGCAGTGCGAGCAGGTAATGGCGCCAGTCCATCTCCTGTCCGCTATCGCCCAGCAACCGCCAGATGGGGCGTTCCAGCGTTCCCAGTACCGGCAGGGGTTTCCCGTCGATTATCCGGGCCAGCACCAGGCCTAATGGTCGCGCCAGAGCGAACAGCACTACCAGAAAGCCGGCGATCAATAATACTCCGGAGGCCGCCATCAGAATGCCTCCGCGTTAATCAGGGCGTAAAACAGGTAGCCCAGCAGGAATATGACCAGCACCACGCCGGCAATAACACCCAGACTCATTTTCCACCTCCCGTGGCTCTTTATGGTGTGTCATGAGGGTAGGTTTTGCGCCGCAAAGAAGGTGCAAAAATTGGGGCGGGGAGTATAAAAAAAGTATAAAAATGGAAAACCTTAAAGTTACTAATGATTAGTATTAATGTAACTGTTTTGTAACTAAATTACCGTTTCTGGCGCTGAGACTGATAAAAACAGCGATTATCTGGTCGGATGAGTGGTAAATTTTCATCCGGCGCGGTATTATTTTCACCAGTTACCACTTTGTCTTTACGGGCGCTTCGTCCGGTCGTTAATTTGAGGAGGGAAAATGGTGCTGTATAAACGTTATCCCGTATGGAAAATCCTGCTGCGGCGCACCCTGGCGGTGGCGGTCGGGCTGCTGGCGCTGCCGCTCATGCTGTGGTGGAAAGATCGCGCTCGTTTTTACAGCTGGCTGCATCGCTACTGGTCGAAGACCAGCGACAAGCCAGTATGGATGGAGCAGGCGGAACTGGCCGCTCACGATTTTTATTGAGTAGATAAAGCCGGCGCTGCGATGAAGACGCCGGTTTTTTTATTGTCTGATTCAACGCCCCGGTCGGTTTCCCGTGATTAGCTTAATCGTCGCGGCAAAGGCAGGTCGCGCCAGGGGCGGCCCGTTGCCTTGTGCAATGCGCTGGCCAGCGCCGGCGCAACAACGGCGGTAGCGATTTCCCCGCACCCCTGAGGCGGGCGATCGCTTTCCAGAATCACCACCTCGACCTCCGGCATTTCATGCAGTTGCAGCAGGCCATAATCATCAAAATTGCTTTCGACCACGCCGCCCTGTTCAAAGTGAAGGTGGCTGTACCAGGCGCCGGTGAGCGCGAAGCCGATGCCCCCTTCAATATTGCAGCGAATCAGATTGGGATTGATGACCTTACCGCAGTCGATACCGCATATCGCTCGTGTGACCTGGTAGTCGCTACCATTAACCGCGATTTCCAGCGCCAGCGCGACATAGCTGACGAAGGCTTCGTCGCGCGCTACCCAGATATTGACCGCCAGACCGCGATAGTGGTTTTCCGGTAACGGCGCCGACCAGTTGGCTTTATTCGCCGTCGCTTCCAGCACCCGCTGCATCTCCGGCGCATCGCGCAGCAGATGGTAGCGATACTGATATTCATCGATGCCTGCTTTATAGCTCAGTTCACTGATAAAGCTTTCCAGGCAAAACAGACTGGCGACGCTACCGACGCCGCGCAAAAAGCTCAGTGAAATGGGTTGCGGCACCAGGGTGTTTTCCACCCGCAGTTCGGGGATCGCGTAGCGGGTGTTGTACAGGCACTCCACCATGGTTTCATCCCAGCCGCCAAGCTCTTCCACTCTGTGCTGATGCAACTGGGCGAACAGGCCGTGTCCTACGCAATGAGCGCGCAGCGCCTGGGGGTAGCCGTCTGGCTTCAGGACGGCCTGATAGTGGGCCAGCTCGCCGGGGCGATAGTAACCGTGACGGATATCGATGTCCCGTGGGTAAACAACCTTTACCGGTTTGCCGGTCGCCTGCGACGCCGTTGCCGCATGCATGACGGCATCGGGCAGATACTTGCGCCCGTAACTACCGCCGAGATAGGTATTATTCAGCGTCACATCTTCCGGCTTCAGGCCGAACATCTTCGCCAGTACGATACGCGTCAGATCCTGCCCCTGGAACGGCCCCCATACCGTAATACGGTTCGCCTCCACCAGGCAGGTGCCGTTGCAGGGCTCCAGGGTGGCATGGGTGACGTATTCGGTCTGGTAGCGCGCCTCGTGGTAGCGTTCGCTCTCTTTGGCGGCGGCAATAGCGCCAGGCGCATCGCCGCGGTCGGTGGCGATAATGGGTTGATTACGCGCCAGCGCCTGTCGGTTGTCTTCATTCAGCGTCTGGCTGGAAAAATTGTCGTTTTCACCATAAATCCATTCCACATCCAGTCTGTCGGCGGCTTTTTTCGCCTGCCAGAAGCTTTTTGCCACCACCAGCACGGTATTGGGGGAAAAATCCGCATCCCGTTTCACCATATTCATGGTTGACCAGTGGCGGCTGCGAACCAGATCCACCACGCCAGGCATAGCGCGAATTTCTGCTTCGTTGCGCAGGGCGCCAAGCCTGCCGTTAAGCGAAGGCCCCATCCAGGGAACCGCCGTTAGCATGTCCTCAAGCGTGATATCGATACCGAATATCGCCGAACCGTCCACTTTCTCCGGCGTGTCTACCCGGGGAAGGGGACGGCCGATCATGCCGGTCTGGTGCTCTTCGCCGCGGCTTTTCAAACGGGGATGAGGATTGAGTGCCAGTTCCCGGATCCGAGGGATCAACTGTCCGTATGTGATGGTTCTGTTATGGATTCTGTCCACCACCGTACCTTTGTGAGTGCGAAGCGTGTCGGCCCCGACCTGCCAGTGGCGTGCGGCGGCGCGGATAAACAGATCCCGGGCCTGAGCGCCCGCCAGTCGGGTGCGCTCATGGAACTGGGTCATTGACGTCGATGCGGCGACAAACTGCTGGGGGAATGGTTCGCCGCCGGAAGACTGACGGTAGGCGTCACGACCGGTGACGAAACGAACGCTGACCCGTTCCCAGTCGGCATCCATTTCGGCGGCGACCACGCTGGCAAGCCCGGTATAGATACCCTGGCCGACTTCGCACTGTGAAACGCCGATAATTACCCGGTTATCGGGGCCAATCCAGATCCAGTCGTTGACTTCGTTAAGCTCCGGCGGCCTGGTGGCCTGAGAGACCACAGCGGCGCGGGCGCCGTTGCCAATGGGTAGCAGCAATGACAGGGCACCGGCGGCGCCGGATTTCAGCAGTTCGCGTCGGGTAAGGGCCATCTTATACCTCCGGTTCCTGGGTCAGGCGCTTCAGCGCTGCGCGGATGCGATGATAGGTGGCGCAGCGACACAGATTGCTAATCTGGCGGATGATCTGCTGCTCGGTTGGGCGTGGTTTCTGCGCCAGGGCGGCGCTAACGGCCATAATCATGCCGGACTGACAGTAGCCGCATTGGGGGACGTCCTCATCTATCCAGGCTTGCTGCACCGGATGGCGACGCGCTGCGCCCAGACCTTCGATGGTGACGACATGGCAGCCCTCCACCAGGCGAAGCGGATAGCAGCACGAACGCACCGCTTCGCCGTCCACGTGTACCGTGCAGGCGCCGCAGGCGCCGATACCGCAGCCGAATTTGCTGCCGGTGAGCTGGAAGTGCTCCCGAATCACCCACAGCAGCGGCGTATCCGCTTCGCCATCGAAGCGGACGGCTTTTCCGTTCAGAATAAATTTCATGCGGGCCTCACTTATCAGCCTGAATCCGACGCGTTCTGCGCCGCCATACGGCGCCGAGCAGAATAGCGAGCAGTGCAATGCCGCCCGCGGCAATCCAGGGAAGCGCGCGCAGCAATAGCGGTTTCTCTCCGCCCGCTCGCTGTTGGGCGACAAAGGCGGCGCTGACCGGCCGCGTCTGCTCCCCCTGACCGAAACGCATTTGGACGTAATGGGTTAAATCGGCGATCTGCTGGTCATTCAGCTTGTGGCCGAACGCAGGCATTACGCGCTCTGTCTGGCCGCTCTGGCGTCGGGTACCTTCCAGAATGGTCATGACCAGATTATCAGGACGGCTGGCGCCGACGGTGGCGTTGTGGCGCAGCGCCGGGAAACGGCCCTCCATCGCGCCTGCGCCATCGCTGCGATGACAGGTGGCGCAGGCGCTCATCCACAGCGTTTCTCCGGCGCGGTCGCCTGCGTTGGCTGGCGCTTTATCGCTCCCGGAATAGCGCCATGCGGCCTGCTTATCCTGAGGGTCGCGACGTGCCGGGATCAGACGCAGGTAGCTCACCATCGCTTGCAGATCGTCGTCATTAAGCCAGCGCAGGCTGTAGCTGACGGCTTCGGCCATTCCTCCGGAGGCGCTCCCTTTCCCAGGCGCGTGGCCGTGGCGCAGATAATTCATCAGTTCGTCGTCGCGCCAGGCGCCGATGCCGCTGACCGGATCGGCGGTAATATTGGGGGCGTACCAGCCTGCGATGCTGGCGCCGGAAAAGCGATGGTCGCTGACCTCGCCCTGTAGCAGGTCGCGCGCTGAATGGCAGGCGGAACAGTGACCCAGTACTTCGACCAGGTAATAGCCGCGCTTTTGCGCCGGGGTGACAAGGGGAGCGACGGGGTCGGGCGTTTTCAGGTAACGCTGGTTCCACAACCACATCACGCCGCGCCAGCTAAAAGGGAAAGCGAGCCGCGTTTCGGGCGTTGATTGCTCCACCGGGGCGACGCCGTAGCGGAAGTAGATCCACAACGCATGAAGGTCTTCTGCCGATAGCCCGCTATAGGCGCTGTATGGCATGGCAGGCCAGAGCAGGGCGCCATCCCGGCGCCGGCCTTCGGTGAGCGCCCGACGGAATTCAGCTTCGCTCCATGCACCAATGCCGTGGTGAATGGCTGGTGTGATATTGGTCGAGAAGATGGCGCCCATCGGCGTTGCTATCGCCAGTCCGCCGCTATAAGGGGTGGCGCCGGGTTCGCTGCCCCGGTGGCATCCGCCGCAGTCGGCGGCTTTGGCCAGATATTCGCCACGTACCAGCGCGCGCTTGTCCTGCGGGGAAAGCCCGGCCTGGGCAGGAAGGGCGACGATAAACAGGAACAGACAGGTCAGCAGATTAGCTTTGTTTCTCATCGCTGGTCTCCGGGGAACGGAACTCTTCTGGTACTGCCTGGCCGTAGATAAGCGTCAGCGCGTTGCCTTTGATAGCGCTCAGCACTCGGTAGAAGGTGGCCAGATCCTCAGCCGGGATCTCCGCCAGAAGCTGCTGACGCACCCGCTCGACTTCGCTGTCGATTTGAGCCAGCACCGTGCGACCATCCGATGTCAGGCATACGCCTTTTTCCCGACGATCTTTGCCGTCGCTGCTGCGCACGATGAGCTGGTTCTGTTCCAGAAACTTCAGCGCCCGGGAAATAGTGGACACTTCGCTGTTCAGATGGCCAACGATGGCCTTCAGGTTACAGCCGTCGCCCAGCTCTTCGATGGCGCTGAGCGCCAGCCAGTGAGGGCGGTTAATGTGGGTAAAGGGTAGCGCGCGCTCGATGGCAGTACGCCAAAGGCGGGTAGTGACATCCAGATGAATGCCCAGGGGGAAGGCTCTTGCCTGCTGCTTTGCCATGGTCGCCTCGCATCTGTCAGTAATTTGTTTGCACATGCAAACAAACTTACGACGGTCAGGCAAGATAAAAGTTGCGACTTTGTGAATGTAATGGCACAAACAGGTTAAAGTTAGCGCCAGTAGCTGACTGACTTACACTTAGCGGGTATTCGCTGCGGGGAGTTCGGATGGATGAGGCAATGTTAATCGGCGTGGATGACCAGGCTTATAGCGTTCGGGCGCATGGGCTGCGTTTTATTTATCTGAGCGCCGACCAGATTGAGCAACAGGTAGAGACGCTGTGTGGTTTTATCAGTGCCAGCCCGGCCTCGGTGGTGAGGCTTCAGAGGCGGTTTCCCTGGCTTCCTGTGACGACCCGGGCGGCGCCAGGTGAGCACTTTTGCCGTCGTCTGCTGGCGCTATTCGAACTCAATCAGTTGCGTGCGGCAGGACTCCGGAGCGGCACGCTGACCGCGTTTCACCGCCGCTACAAACTGTTATTGCTGGCCCATTCTCAGCCGCTGTATCGCGAAATCGGTCCGCTGGTGGCTGGATTCAGCCACCAGGACTGTCCGCAGACATTCTTCAGCGAATATCGGCTGCGGCTGATGGCGCTACTGGCCCGACCCGCCAGTCGGACCAATCACACCAATGCGTTGATGCATATGCAGGGCTACTTCAGAGGAAAGCTGGACGCGGCGCGGCGCGCGGTGCTGACGCAACAGATCCTGGACTACCGGGAAGGGCGCCGATCGCTTGATGAACCACTGGCGCTTATTCGTCAGTATCTGACGCTTTCTCCCGATGATTATCTGGCGCAACAGCGCTATTTATTACCTTTGCCGCCAGGGCTGGCGCAGTTGAGCGCAGGGCGGCCATGACGTTACGGGTAGTCTGGTTTCGCTGCGATCTGCGTATTCACGATCATCCGGCGCTGAAAGCGGCCTGCCGGGATGATGGCGTGCAGGTCATCGCGATTTATCTTGCGACGCCGGAGCAGTGGCAGCGTCACGATATGGCGCCCCGCCAGGCCTGGTTTATTCGTCGGCATGTCGCGGCGTTGGGGCGTTCGCTGGCGGAGCTTGGTATTGCGCTTCAGGTTGCCGTAGTGCCCGATTTTACCGCCAGCGTTGCCTGGATTGCGCAGTTCTGCCAGCGGCATCGGGTGACGGAACTGTTTTACCACTATCAGTACGAACTGAATGAACGACGACGCGATGCGGCGCTGGAGAAAGCGCTGGATGGAAAGGTGGTCTGTCAGGGGTTTGATGACGGCGTATTACTGGCGCCGGGCAGCGTCACTACCGGGAGCGGCACTCCGTATCAGGTCTTTACCCCCTTTAGCAGGACAGTTATTCGTCGCCTGAGTCAGGCATTGCCCGAATGCGTAGCTCCGCCATCGGCCCGCGGCGCGCCGCTGAAGGCGCCAGACATCCCTGATTTTGGCTATCCTGAACGGGTCGTGGCGCAGGCGGATTTTCCCGTCGGCGAGGCAGCGGCACAGGAGCGTCTGGCGGTTTTCTGCCGCCAGAGTGTCGCCGATTATGACGCACGGCGCGATTTTCCGTCACTGCCCGGCACCAGTCGGCTTTCACCATGGCTGACCGTCGGGGCGCTGTCGCCGCGCCAGTGTCTGGCGCAATTGCTTGAAAACCATCCCGACGCACTGGCAGGGGGCGCGGGCGCCGCCTGGCTGAAGGAGCTGATCTGGCGCGATTTCTATCGCCAGGTGATGGTCGCTCATCCGGAAATATGCCGTTACCAGCCGCTTATCCCCTGGACGGCGGATATCGACTGGCGCGAGGATCCAAAGGGATTCCGGGCCTGGTGTGAAGGAAATACCGGTTTTCCGATAGTGGATGCCGCTATGCGCCAGCTTAATGCTACGGGCTGGATGCATAACCGTTTGCGGATGATTGTGGCCAGCTTTCTGACAAAGGATCTGCGTATCGACTGGCGCCAGGGAGAACGCTATTTTATGTCTCAGTTGATCGATGGCGATCTGGCCTCTAATAATGGTGGATGGCAGTGGGCGGCATCCACGGGGAGTGACGCTCAGCCCTGGTTTCGTATTTTTAATCCCACGACCCAGGGGCGTAAGTTTGACGGCGACGGCGCTTTTATTCGCCGCTGGCTGCCGGCGCTTCATGAAGTGCCGGCAGGCGCGTTGCATTCCCCCTGGGAATGGGCTGATAAGCAAGATATGGTACTGGATTATCCGCGACCGCTGGTCGATCATAAGCAGGCGCGCGAGGCGACCCTCGTTGCGTATCAGGCAGCCCGCAACAAGGAGTCATCACGATGAAAAATTTTGAACTGGAAACGTTGATTAATGAGAAGCTGAACAGCGCTGCCTTCAGCGACTATGCGCCGAATGGCCTGCAGGTTGAAGGGCGCGACGAAGTGAAAAAGGTCATCACCGGCGTTACCGCCAGCCAGGCGCTGCTGGATGAGGCGGTGCGCCAGCAGGCGGACGCGGTGATCGTGCACCACGGATACTTCTGGAAGAACGAAGATTCGGTGATTCGCGGTATGAAACGTAACCGGCTGAAAACCCTACTGGCTAACGACATTAACCTTTATGGCTGGCATCTGCCGCTGGATGCCCATCCTGAACTGGGCAACAACGTACAGCTCGCGACGCTGCTGGGCATTGAGGTGAAAGGCGAGATAGCGCCGTTGCTGCCATGGGGTGAGCTGAATATGACCGTTCCAGGGCTGGAGCTGGCCTCCTGGCTGGAAGCCCGTCTGGGCCGCAAACCGCTGTGGTGCGGCGATACCGGGCCGGAAACCGTTCAGCGCGTCGCCTGGTGTACTGGCGGCGGTCAGGGATTTATCGATGCGGCGGCCCGATTTGGGGTGGATGCGTTTATTACCGGCGAGGTTTCCGAACAGACCATCCATTCCGCCCGCGAACAGGGGCTGCATTTCTATGCGGCTGGCCATCACGCCACCGAACGCGGCGGCGTACGGGCGCTGGGCGAGTGGCTGTCGGCCAATACCGATCTCGACGTGACCTTTGTCGATATTCCTAACCCTGCCTGAGTCATCTGAGAGAGGGAAATGTGCAACGAGCGCGCTGTTATCTGTTAGGGGAGAGCGCGGCGGTTCTGGAACTGGAGCCGCCGCTCTCCCTGGAGAGTCAAAAGCGGATCTGGGGGCTGGCGCAGCGTCTGACGGCGTTGCCGGAGGTCGTGGAAGCCATCCCCGGCATGAATAACATCACCGTTATTCTGCGTTCCCCCCAGACAATGGCGCTGGACGCGCTTGAGCGTTTACAGCGCTGGTGGGAAGAGAGCGAAGCGCTGGAGCCCACGCCGAATCGGATCGAGATCCCGGTTATCTACGGTGGCGAGGCCGGGCCGGATCTGCCCTGGGTCGCCAGCCAGGCCGGACTGACCGAGTCCCAGACTGTGGAGCTACATGCTTCAGTGGATTATGTGGTTTGGTTCCTGGGCTTTCAGCCCGGCTTTCCTTATCTGGGCGGCCTGTCAGAGGCGCTGGCAGTACCGCGCCGCGCCGAGCCGCGGCTGGAGGTTCCGGCGGGGTCGGTGGGTATTGGCGGCGGCCATACCGGCGTCTATCCGCTGGCAACGCCGGGAGGCTGGCAACTGATTGGCCGGACGTCGCTTCGGCTGTTCGATCCCGATCGCGAATCCCCCGCGCTGCTTAGCCCCGGTGATTATGTACGCTTTGTGCCACAGAAGGAGGGCGTGTGCTAAAGATACTTCGTGCCGGGATGCAGACCACGGTGCAGGACACCGGGCGCTTCGGCTACCGGCTGGCCGGCGTGAGTCGCAGCGGAGCGCTGGATGCGCCGTCATTGATAATCGCTAACGCGCTGGTGGGCAATGCGCGCGAGGCGGCGGGGCTGGAGATAACGCTCGGTAACTGCGCGATTGAGTTTCGCGGCGCCGGCTGGTTTGCACTAACCGGCGCCGACTGCGACGCCGTGCTGGATGGGCATCCGGTCTGGACCGGCTGGCGATTGCCATACCATAACGGTCAGCGGCTGGAGCTAAAATTGCCGCGTCACGGTATGCGCAGCTATCTGGCGGTGGCTGGCGGGCTGAAAGTCCCCGAAGTGATGGGCTCGCGCAGTACCGATCTGAAAGCTGCTTTCGGCGGTTTTAAGGGGCGCCAGTTGGCGGATGGCGATGCGATTGCCATCGGTGACGCCCGCCATCAGTTTCATGCCTGCGCGGGGGTAAAACAGCTGCTGTGGGGCAATCGCATTCGGGCTCTGCCGGGGCCGGAGTATCACGAATTCAGTGAACAATCCCGGGACGATTTCTGGCGTTTGCCCTGGCGTCTGAGCCCTCAGAGCAACCGTATGGGGTATCGCCTTCAGGGGCAGGTGCTGGCGCGCCCGGAACAGCGGGAACTGCTATCGCACGGATTGCTACCCGGCGTGATTCAGGTGCCGCATAATGGGCAGCCGATCGTATTGATGAACGACGCCCAGACCACGGGTGGTTATCCGCGTATCGCTACGATTATTGACGCGGATCTGTACCATCTGGCGCAGATCCGTCTGGGGGAGCCTATCCATTTTGTACAGTGCACGCTGGAAGAGGCGCTAAAAGCGCGTCACGATCAGCAGCTTTATCTGGAGCAACTCGCATGGCGCCTGCAGCAGGAGGCAGACGCGCAGTAGCGGGGCAGGGAGTTTGTTATGCCAGAAGGCCCGGAGATCCGCCGCGCGGCGGATCGGCTGGAACATGCCGTTCTTGGCGAACCGCTGACGGAAGTCTGGTTCGCCTTTCCTCATCTTAAACCCTTTGAATCGGTTCTTACCGGTCAGCGCATTGAGCGTATCGAAACCCGCGGCAAGGCGATGCTGACCCATTTCTCCAGCCAGTTGACGCTCTATACGCATAACCAGCTCTATGGCGTCTGGCGGGTTGTCGATGCGGGAGAAGCGCCGCAGGAGAGCAAACGCAGCCTGCGGGTGCGGCTGGCGACGAGTCGGCGGGCGATACTGTTGTACAGCGCGTCGGATATTGAGATCCTTGATGCCGGGGGGCTGGCGCGTCATCCATTCTTATTGCGAGTCGGGCCGGACGTGCTGGACATGACCCTGACCGCGGAGCAGGTGAAAGCCCGGCTGCTGTCGAAGCCGTTTTACCGTCGCCAGTTGAGCGGGCTGCTGCTGGATCAGGCGTTTCTTGCCGGGCTGGGTAACTACCTGCGGGTGGAGATTCTGTGGCAGGCGCGGTTAGCGCCTCAGCACCGTCCGGTCGATCTTACGGATAGCCAGTTAAACGAACTGGCGCAGGCCTGCCTGGCGATAGCGCGTCTTTCCTATCGAACCCGGGGGCAGGAGGATGAAAACCACCACCACGGCGCCACCTTCCGTTTTCGGGTGTTCCACCGCGACGGCGAAGCGTGTGAACGCTGCGGCCGTGCGATCGAACGCGCTATGCTCTCATCGCGCCCCTTTTACTGGTGCCCGCACTGTCAGCGGTGAATGTCGGCGATAAAAGCGCCAACGGAGAATTTATATAGTTCAGCGCGGATTCGCTGAAGATAACGTTATCGTCGGTTAGCTCATTTCCCGAGTGTCGGCGCTATTTTTCGCAAACCGGAGCGCAGGCGTGCTGCCAGGCAATAAAAAGAAAACGGAGAGGCCCTTCGGCGCTCTCCGTTAATTATTGGTGTCCGGGCGTCAGATTATTTCTTGATCCCGGATTTAAAATCGCGACTCTGGTAGCCAGTGTACAGCTGACGAGGACGCGCGATTTTGATGCCGTCGTCGTGCATTTCGTTCCAGTGTGCAATCCAGCCGATGGTGCGCGCCATGGCGAAGATAACGGTAAACATGGAAGAGGGGATGCCCATCGCCTTCAGGATGATGCCGGAGTAGAAGTCGACGTTCGGATACAGCTTACGTTCAATGAAGTAAGGGTCGTTCAGCGCGATGTGTTCCAGTTCCATGGCGACTTCCAGCAGATCGTCCTTCATGCCCAGTTCGTTAAGCACTTCATGGCAGGTTTCGCGCATCACGGTCGCGCGCGGGTCGTAGTTTTTATAGACCCGATGGCCAAAGCCCATCAGACGGAAAGAGTCGTTCTTGTCTTTGGCGCGACGCACGAATTCCGGGATGTGCTCTTTAGTGTTGATCTCTTCCAGCATCTTCAGACAGGCTTCGTTGGCGCCGCCGTGCGCCGGCCCCCACAGCGAAGCGATACCCGCCGCGATACAGGCAAAGGGGTTGGCACCAGATGAGCCTGCGGTACGCACCGTCGAGGTTGAGGCATTCTGTTCGTGATCCGCGTGCAGGATCAGAATCCGGTCCATGGCGCGCTCCAGTACCGGGTTCACTTTGTACTCTTCGCACGGCGTGGAGAACATCATGTTAAGGAAATTGCCTGCGTAGGAGAGGTCGTTGCGCGGATAAACGAAGGGTTGGCCAATGGAGTACTTGTAGCACATGGCGGCCATGGTCGGCATTTTAGAGAGTAGTCGGAACGCGGCGATTTCACGATGACGCGGGATATTGACATCCAGCGAGTCGTGATAGAAGGCTGCCAGCGCGCCGGTTACGCCGCACATTACCGCCATCGGGTGAGAGTCGCGGCGGAAGCCATGGAACAGACGGGTGATCTGTTCATGAATCATCGTGTGGCGGGTGACGGTGGTTTTAAACTCGTCATATTCTGCCTGGGTCGGCTTTTCGCCATAGAGCAGGATATAGCACACTTCGAGGTAGGTGGAATCGGTCGCCAGTTGGTCGATCGGGTAGCCGCGGTGCAGAAGAATGCCTTCATCGCCGTCGATAAAGGTGATTTTGGATTCGCAGGATGCGGTGGAGGTAAATCCGGGATCAAAAGTGAATACACCTTTGGAACCGAGGGTACGGACGTCAATAACATCCTGACCGAGCGTGCCCTGTAGCACGTCCAGCTCAACAGCTTCACCATTATAGGTGAGGGTAGCTTTCTTATCAGCCATTTGCGGTCTCCTTAGCGCCTTATTTTGACAGAACTGCCGGCGTCTGATTTAGGTTTCATACATCCATTTTACATGTTGCCAGTTTGTTGTGTGGTGCGCAGCTCTGTGTCGGAGGAGGAAACCAGGGTACAGAGCACCAGGCGGCTAGCAGGCAACCATAGGGTACAGATGAAACTACAGTAAATCAGTGTGTTAGCAATTCATATACTTGATACCTGGTACCACTAATACCGGGCCAGATGACTTCGGTCAATAGCGAACACTGTTACATAACTTGTATACGTCTGAAAGAGTGGCCCCATAACTTTTACGAATTATACGGCCTTTCTCACTTATGGATGTAACAATATTGTTTAATCTTTGTCAAATTAGATGATGTTAATTTAATGTATTGTTAAATTCGTGATGTGGATCACTGTTCCAACCAAAACGTGCCAAAGATTTTGTATGTTAATTGTAATGATTATGTGAACAGCCTATACTGCCGCCAGGTCTCCGGAACACTCTGCTATCCCGAGCCACCCAGCGTAGTAACCCGTCGATTTAACATCTGGACGCAGTTGTTTTGCATGACGCAGAGTTATAGAAAATGAGCGCTGTCTGACCCGCCTGCAGAAATCCGGAGGTAGGAAACAATAAGAACAGCATGTGGGCAAAACCGTGAAAAAACAAAGACCTGTTAATCTGGATCTGACTACGATCCGGTTTCCCGTAACGGCCATAGCCTCCATCCTCCACCGCGTTTCCGGCGTGATCACTTTTGTGGCCGTCGGTATTCTGCTTTGGTTGCTGGGGTTGTCGCTCTCCTCGCCCGAAGGCTTCCTGGTTGCCTCCTCAATCATGGATAGCTTCATCGTCAAGTTCATTATGTGGGGCATCCTCACCGCGCTGGCTTATCACGTTGTCGTTGGTATCCGCCACATGCTGATGGATTTTGGCTGGCTGGAAGAGACCCTGCAAGCGGGCGTTAGTTCCGCGCGCGTCTCCTTCATCATTACCGTCGTGCTTTCAATTCTTGCAGGAGTCCTCGTATGGTAAGCAACGCTTCCGCATTGGGTCGCAATGGGGTTCATGACTTTTTGCTGGTACGTGCTACCGCCATCGTAATCGCCCTTTACATCATCTACATGATCGGTTTCTTCGCTACCAGCGGTGAACTGACCTGGGAATCCTGGACCGCCTTTTTCGGCAGTGGGTTCACCAAAGTTTTCACGCTTCTGGCGCTGTTTTCCGTGTTGATACATGCCTGGATCGGCATGTGGCAGGTACTGACCGACTACGTTAAACCCGTGGCACTACGTCTGGTGCTGCAGTTGGCCATCGTTGTGGCGCTGCTGGTTTACGTGATTTATGGATTCGTTGTGGTGTGGGGTGTGTGATGAAATTGCCAGTCAGAGAGTTTGATGCTGTTGTTATTGGCGCAGGCGGCGCAGGTATGCGCGCGGCGCTACAGATTTCGCAAAGCGGGCAGAGCTGTGCCCTGCTGTCTAAAGTGTTTCCTACCCGCTCCCATACCGTTTCTGCCCAGGGGGGGATTACCGTCGCCCTTGGTAACTCCCATGACGATAACTGGGAGTGGCATATGTACGATACGGTGAAAGGTTCCGACTATATCGGCGACCAGGATGCCATCGAATATATGTGTAAAACCGGCCCGGAAGCAATTCTGGAGCTTGAGCATATGGGGCTGCCGTTTTCTCGCCTGGATGATGGACGCATCTACCAGCGCCCCTTCGGCGGTCAGTCGAAAAACTTCGGCGGTGAGCAGGCGGCCCGTACCGCGGCGGCAGCCGACCGTACCGGCCACGCGCTGCTGCATACTCTGTATCAGCAAAACCTGAAGAACCACACCACGATTTTCTCTGAATGGTATGCCCTGGATCTGGTCAAGAACCAGGACGGCGCCGTTGTAGGCTGTACCGCGCTGTGCCTTGAAACCGGCGAAGTGGTTTACTTTAAAGCCCGCGCTACCGTGCTGGCGACCGGCGGCGCGGGTCGTATCTATCAGTCCACCACCAACGCGCATATCAACACCGGTGACGGCGTCGGTATGGCTATCCGCGCCGGGGTACCGGTTCAGGATATGGAGATGTGGCAGTTCCACCCGACCGGTATTGCCGGCGCAGGGGTTCTGGTGACCGAAGGCTGCCGCGGCGAAGGCGGCTACCTGCTGAACAAACACGGCGAGCGCTTTATGGAGCGCTATGCGCCGAATGCCAAAGATCTGGCGGGACGCGATGTCGTCGCGCGCTCCATCATGATCGAAATTCGCGAAGGTCGCGGCTGCGACGGTCCGTGGGGGCCTCATGCCAAACTGAAACTCGACCATCTGGGTAAAGAGGTTCTGGAATCCCGTCTGCCGGGTATTCTGGAGCTGTCACGCACCTTCGCGCACGTTGACCCGGTTAAAGAGCCGATTCCGGTTATCCCGACCTGCCACTACATGATGGGCGGTATCCCGACCAAAGTGACCGGACAGGCGCTGACGGTAAACGAGAAGGGCGAAGACGTTGTGATTCCGGGGCTGTTCGCCGTAGGTGAAATCGCCTGCGTATCGGTTCATGGCGCTAACCGTCTGGGTGGCAACTCGCTGCTCGATCTGGTGGTCTTTGGCCGTGCGGCGGGCGTGCATCTGCACGAATCCATCGAAGAGCAGGGCGCGCTGCGCGACGCCAGCGACTCCGACGTGGAAGGTTCGCTGGAGCGCCTCAACCGCTGGAACAGCACTCGCAGCGGTGAAGATCCGGTACAGATCCGCAAAGCTTTGCAGGCCTGCATGCAGCATAACTTCTCGGTGTTCCGTGAAGGGGACGCGATGGCCAAAGGCCTGGCCGAGCTCAAAGAGATTCGCGAGCGTCTGAAAAACGCCCGTCTGGACGACACCTCCAGCGAGTTCAATACCCAGCGTATGGAGTGTCTGGAGCTGGATAACCTGATGGAAACGGCTTACGCCACCGCACAGGCGGCTAACTTCCGTACCGAAAGCCGTGGGGCTCATAGCCGCTTCGACTTCCCGGATCGCGACGATGAAAACTGGCTGTGCCACACCTTGTACCAGCCGCAGCATGAGGCCATGACGCGCCGCAAGGTCAACATGGAACCCAAACTGCGTCCGGCATTCCCGCCGAAAGTACGAACCTATTAATCGCGGAGGCAAGGTGATGAAACTCGAATTTTCAATCTATCGCTACAATCCGGACGTTGACGATGCGCCGCGCATGCAGGAATTCACCCTGGAGGCGGAAGAAGGGCGTGACATGATGCTGCTGGATGCGCTGATTCAACTGAAAGAGAAGGATCCGACGCTGTCGTTTCGTCGCTCCTGCCGTGAAGGGGTCTGCGGTTCCGACGGCATGAACATGAACGGTAAAAACGGCCTGGCCTGCATCACGCCGATTTCAGCGCTGGGCAACGGAAAGCAGAAAATTGTGATCAGACCTCTACCTGGTTTGCCGGTTATTCGGGATCTGGTGGTAGACATGGGACAGTTCTACGCTCAATATGAGAAGATTAAGCCTTACCTGTTGAATAATGGGCAAAATCCACCCGCCAGGGAGCATCTGCAAAGCCCTGAACAGCGTGAAAAACTGGATGGGTTGTACGAGTGTATTCTGTGCGCCTGCTGCTCGACTTCCTGTCCGTCTTTCTGGTGGAACCCGGACAAATTTGTCGGCCCTGCAGGTCTGCTGGCGGCGTATCGCTTCCTGATCGACAGCCGCGACACACAGACCGATGAACGTCTGGAAGGGTTGAGCGATGCTTTCAGCGTATTCCGCTGTCACAGCATTATGAACTGCGTCAGCGTATGTCCTAAGGGACTCAACCCGACGCGTGCCATTGGTCATATTAAGTCCATGTTGTTACAGCGCAGCGCTTGACGGTTTCTGCCGGGGGGCTGCCCCCCGGTAGTTCAGGAAACCTTTAAAAACTGCCATTCAGGCAGTTTTTAAAGGTTCCTTCGCGGGCCATGTTTTAAGCTCGCAGAGAGGGATCGCGGGTCACGCGTGTGAAAGTGCGCGTAGTAGTTATCCACGGCGAAATAAGCAAAATATTGCTTAAGGGATCACGATGCAGAAAGGCGCGATGAAGCCCTGGCTGGACTCCTCCTGGCTGGCGGGCGCAAATCAGTCCTACATAGAGCAACTCTATGAAGACTACTTAACCGATCCTGACTCAGTGGACGCCGCCTGGCGTGCCATGTTCCAGCAGCTCCCCGGCAGCGGAACCAAACCGGATCAATTTCATTCAAAAACACGTGATTATTTCCGTCGTCTGGCGAAGGATGCCTCACGTTATACCTCTTCATCCTCTTCCATAGCCGATCCCGATACCGGCGCCAGGCAGGTGAAGGTTCTTCAGCTGATCAACGCATATCGTTTTCGCGGTCATCAGCAGGCGAATCTTGACCCGCTCGGCCTGTGGAAGCAGGAAAAAGTGCCGGATCTGGACCCCGCTTTCCACAACCTCACGGACGCCGATTTCCAGGAAAGCTTTAACGTAGGCTCCTTTGCCATCGGCAAAGAGACCATGAAGCTCGGTGAACTGATAGAAGCCCTGAAGCAGACCTACTGCGGCTCTATCGGTGCGGAGTACATGCATATCACCAACACCGAAGAGAAGCGCTGGATTCAGCAGCGGATCGAATCGGTGGTTGGTCAACCAAACTTCAGCAGCGAAGAAAAGAAACGTTTCCTGAGCGAACTGACCGCGGCTGAAGGCCTTGAGCGCTATCTTGGCGCCAAATTCCCGGGGGCTAAACGCTTCTCGCTGGAAGGCGGTGACGCCCTGGTGCCGATGCTGAAAGATATGGTGCGTCACGCAGGCAAGAGCGGTACCCGCGAAGTGGTGTTGGGTATGGCGCACCGCGGACGTCTTAATGTGCTGATTAACGTGCTGGGGAAAAAACCTCAGGATCTGTTCGACGAGTTCGCCGGCAAGCACAAAGAGCATCTTGGCACCGGTGACGTGAAGTACCATATGGGCTTCTCTTCCGACGTCGAGACCGAAGGCGGCCTGGTTCACCTGGCGCTGGCCTTTAACCCTTCGCACCTGGAAATCGTCAGCCCGGTAGTAATGGGCTCGGTGCGTGCGCGTCTGGATCGCCTTGATAAGCCGGGCATCAATCAGGTGCTGCCGATTACCATCCACGGCGATGCGGCCGTCACCGGCCAGGGCGTGGTTCAGGAAACCCTGAACATGTCCAAGGCTCGCGGTTATGAAGTGGGCGGTACGGTACGCATCGTGATTAACAACCAGGTGGGCTTCACCACCTCGAATCCCGAAGATGCGCGCTCTACGCCGTACTGCACCGACATCGGTAAGATGGTTCAGGCGCCTATTTTCCACGTTAACGCCGACGATCCCGAAGCGGTCGCCTTCGTCACGCGCCTGGCGCTGGACTTCCGTAATACCTTCAAGCGCGATGTCTTTATCGACCTGGTGTGCTATCGCCGTCACGGCCATAACGAAGCCGACGAGCCGAGCGCAACCCAGCCGCTGATGTACCAGAAGATCAAAAAGCACCCGACGCCGCGTAAGATCTACGCCGATCGTCTGGAACAGCAAAAGGTTGCCACTCTGGAAGACGCCACCGAGATGGTCAACGTCTATCGCGATAAGCTGGATGCCGGCGAATGCGTGGTGGACGAGTGGCGTCCGATGAATATGCACTCCTTTACCTGGTCGCCGTACCTCAACCATGAATGGGATGAGAACTACCCGAGCAAGGTCGAGATGAAGCGTCTGCAGGAACTGGCGAAGCGCATCAGCAGCGTGCCGGACACCATCACCATGCAGTCGCGGGTTGCGAAGATCTACAATGACCGCCAGAGCATGGCTAACGGCGATAAACCGTTCGACTGGGGCGCGGCGGAAAATCTGGCCTACGCCACCCTGGTGGACGAAGGTATTCCGGTACGTATTTCCGGCGAAGACTCCGGCCGCGGCACCTTCTTCCACCGCCACGCGGTGATTCATAATCAGACCAATGGCTCCACCTGGACGCCGCTGGCCCACGTTCACAACGGGCAGGGCGACTTTAAGGTATGGGATTCGGTACTGTCGGAAGAAGCGGTGCTGGCCTTTGAATACGGCTATGCCACCGCGGAGCCGCGCACCCTGACCATCTGGGAAGCCCAGTTCGGCGACTTCGCCAATGGAGCCCAGGTGGTTATCGACCAGTTCATCAGTTCCGGCGAACAGAAGTGGGGCCGGATGTGCGGTCTGGTGATGTTGCTGCCCCATGGCTACGAAGGCCAGGGGCCGGAGCACTCCTCCGCCCGTCTGGAGCGCTATCTGCAGCTTTGCGCCGAACAGAATATGCAGGTCTGCGTACCTTCCACCCCGGCTCAGGTCTACCATATGCTGCGTCGCCAGGCGCTGCGCGGTATGCGCCGCCCGCTGGTGGTCATGTCGCCCAAGTCGCTGCTGCGCCATCCGCTGGCCATTTCGAGCCTCGATGAGCTGGCGAACGGCAGCTTCCAGCCTGCTATCGGCGAAATCGACGAGCTGAATCCGAAGGCCGTTAAGCGCGTCGTGTTCTGTTCCGGTAAGGTTTACTACGACCTGCTGGAGCAGCGCCGTAAGAACGATCAGAAAGATGTTGCCATCGTGCGCATCGAACAGCTGTACCCGTTCCCGCATCAGGTGGTGCAAGAGGTACTGAAGCCGTTCGCCCACGTGCGCGATTTTGTCTGGTGCCAGGAAGAGCCGCTTAACCAGGGGGCCTGGTACTGTAGCCAACACCACTTCCGTGAAGCAATTCCGTCACAGGCCACGCTGCGTTATGCAGGCCGCCCCGCATCGGCATCGCCTGCGGTTGGATATATGTCTGTTCACCAGAAACAACAACAGGATCTGGTCAACGACGCGCTGAACGTCGATTAATATCAAAGGATAAATAATGAGTAGCGTAGATATTCTTGTTCCCGATCTTCCTGAGTCCGTTGCCGACGCCACCGTGGCGACCTGGCACAAGCAGCCGGGGGATGCGGTAAGCCGTGATGAAGTGCTGGTAGAGATTGAAACCGATAAAGTCGTGCTGGAGGTTCCTGCGGTTTCCGACGGGGTGCTGGAAGCGATTCTGGAAGAAGAGGGGGCGACCGTGACCTCTCGCCAGGCGCTGGGACGCTTGCGTGAAGGCGACAGCGGTGGAAAAGAGAGCAGCGCCAAAGCTGACGCTAAAGACTCCACGCCAGCCCAGCGCCACTCCGCGTCACTGGAAGAGCAGAACAACGACGCCCTCAGCCCGGCGGTACGCCGCCTGCTGGCGGAACATAACCTCGACGCTGCGGCTGTTAAAGGCACTGGCGTAGGCGGCCGTCTGACCAAAGAAGATGTCGAGAAGCACCTGGCGCAGCAGTCCGGTGGCGGTAAAGCAGCCGCCGAGCAGCAGCCTGCCGCGCAGCCGCAGCTGGGCAACCGCTCCGAAAAACGCGTGCCGATGACCCGCCTGCGTAAGCGCGTGGCCGAGCGTCTGCTGGAGGCGAAAAACTCCACCGCGATGCTGACCACCTTCAACGAAGTGAACATGAAGCCGATCATGACGCTGCGTAAGCAGTACGGCGAAGCCTTCGAGAAGCGTCACGGCGTGCGCCTGGGCTTTATGTCCTTCTATATCAAAGCGGTGGTGGAAGCGCTGAAGCGTTACCCGGAAGTTAACGCCTCTATCGACGGCGAAGATGTGGTTTACCACAACTACTTCGATGTCAGCATCGCCGTTTCCACGCCGCGCGGCCTGGTCACGCCGGTACTGAAAGATGTCGATCTGTTGGGTATGGCCGATATTGAAAAACGTATTAAAGAGCTGGCGGTGAAAGGCCGTGACGGCAAACTGACCGTTGATGAACTGACCGGTGGTAACTTTACTATCACCAACGGCGGGGTCTTCGGCTCCCTGATGTCCACGCCGATCATCAACCCACCTCAGAGCGCGATTCTGGGCATGCACGCCATTAAAGAGCGTCCGATGGCGGTGAATGGTCAGGTTGAGATTCTGCCGATGATGTATCTGGCGCTTTCCTACGATCACCGTCAGATCGACGGCCGCGAATCGGTAGGCTTCCTGGTCGCGATTAAAGAGATGCTGGAAGATCCGACGCGTCTGCTGCTGGACGTATAAGAACCGTAACAGTCCGCCCCGCGTGCGGGGCGGTATTCAGTACCCCGAGCGCTAATGCTCCCTAGCCTTAATGGATAGAACACATGAACTTACACGAATATCAGGCGAAACAGCTGTTTGCCCGGTATGGCTTGCCGGCTCCGGTGGGTTATGCCTGTACCACTCCGCGCGAAGCGGAAGAGGCGGCGTCCAAAATTGGCGCTGGTCCGTGGGTTGTTAAATGCCAGGTGCACGCTGGCGGCCGCGGCAAAGCCGGCGGCGTAAAAGTGGTTAACAGCAAAGAAGATATTCGCAATTTTGCCGAGCAGTGGCTGGGTAAAAATCTGGTGACCTACCAGACTGACGCTAACGGTCAGCCGGTCAACCAGATCCTGGTGGAAGGTGCGACCGATATCGGTAAAGAGCTGTACCTGGGTGCCGTTGTCGATCGCAGTAGCCGTCGCGTGGTCTTTATGGCTTCTACCGAAGGCGGTGTGGAAATCGAAAAAGTGGCGGAAGAGACGCCGCACCTGATTCATAAAGTGGCGCTGGATCCGCTAACCGGCCCGATGCCGTACCAGGGCCGTGAGCTGGCCTTTAAACTGGGCCTGGAAGGTAAGCAGGTTCAGCAGTTCAGCAAGATCTTCATGGGCCTGGCGACGCTGTTCCTGGAGCGCGATCTGGCGCTGGTTGAGATTAACCCGCTGGTTATCACCACTCAGGGCGATCTGATCTGCCTGGACGGTAAACTGGGCGTTGACAGCAATGCGCTGTTCCGCCAGCCGGAACTGCGTGAAATGCACGACCCGAGCCAGGAAGACGAGCGTGAAGCGCGTGCGGCTCAGTGGGAGCTTAACTATGTGGCGCTGGATGGCAACATCGGCTGCATGGTCAACGGCGCCGGTCTGGCGATGGGCACCATGGACATTGTTAAACTGCACGGCGGCCAGCCGGCCAACTTCCTGGATGTGGGCGGCGGCGCCACCAAAGAGCGCGTGACCGAAGCCTTTAAGATCATCCTGTCCGACGATAACGTGAAGGCCGTGCTGGTTAACATCTTCGGCGGTATCGTGCGTTGCGACCTGATCGCCGACGGCATCATCGGCGCGGTCGCCGAAGTGGGCGTGAGCGTGCCGGTCGTGGTGCGTCTGGAAGGCAACAATGCCGATCTGGGCGCGCAGAAGCTGGCCGAAAGCGGTCTGAACATCATTGCAGCAACCAGTCTTACCGATGCGGCGCAGCAGGTTGTCGCGGCTGTGGAGGGGAAATAATGTCCATTTTGATCGATAAAAACACCAAAGTGATCTGCCAGGGCTTCACCGGCAGTCAGGGAACCTTCCACTCCGAACAGGCTATCGCATACGGTACTCAAATGGTCGGCGGCGTAACGCCGGGCAAAGGCGGCACCACCCACCTGGGCCTGCCGGTATTTAACACCGTGCGCGAAGCGGTAGAGCAGACTGGCGCCACCGCGTCCGTCATCTACGTACCTGCACCGTTCTGCAAAGACTCCATTCTGGAAGCTATTGATGCGGGCATTAAGCTCATCATTACCATTACCGAA
Organism: Rosenbergiella sp. YN46; assembly: GCF_036620675.1. Taxonomy (NCBI): domain Bacteria; kingdom Pseudomonadati; phylum Pseudomonadota; class Gammaproteobacteria; order Enterobacterales; family Erwiniaceae; genus Rosenbergiella; species Rosenbergiella sp. YN46. The sequence continues at coordinate 12,214 of NZ_JAZHEE010000006.1, read as the reverse complement.
GGTATCCCGACCCTGGATATGCTGACCGTGAAGGTGAAACTGGATGAGGCAGGCGTAAGGATGATCGGCCCGAACTGCCCCGGCGTTATCACACCGGGAGAGTGCAAGATTGGCATCCAGCCGGGCCACATTCATAAGCCAGGCAAGGTGGGCATTGTTTCCCGTTCCGGCACACTGACCTATGAAGCCGTTAAGCAGACCACCGACTACGGCTTTGGTCAGTCTACCTGTGTGGGTATTGGCGGCGACCCGATTCCGGGTTCCAGCTTTATCGATATCCTGAAGATGTTCCAGGAAGATCCGCAGACCGAAGCGATTGTGATGATCGGCGAAATCGGCGGCAGCGCGGAAGAAGAAGCGGCTGCTTATATCAAGCAGAACGTCACCAAGCCGGTCGTGGCTTACATTGCCGGCGTGACCGCGCCGAAAGGCAAGCGTATGGGCCACGCTGGCGCGATCATCGCCGGTGGTAAAGGTACCGCCGATGAGAAATTTGCCGCGCTGGAAGCCGCAGGCGTGAAGACCGTACGCAGCCTGGCGGACATCGGCGAAGCGCTGAAAACCGTGCTACCGCAGTAATCTATACAACTAATAAGATATCCTTCGACATGGTTGGCCACCTTAGGGTGGCCTTTTTTATGGTTCATCGCGGATTCTCGTGAAGCCGGAGCCAACCGGGGAGTGGCACACCTTGGGCTGAGTATATTGCGTTGAGGGAAGCGATGTTGACCGCCCGTGAATTCGGGATATCGCGTTTACTCCGGCTAAATCACTATTCTGTCGGGCTCAATCGCCATCCTGACGAGACAGCCCGCCGCATCATCATATTTTGCCGGGTGGCCTTTCAGATGCAGGCCGGGGCGGCAGTTGTAGTTCGTGGTCATTCCGGTTGCACTATTTTTGTGGCATGTCGTGTTCTGGAAGAATATGTCGCGCTGGTTCCGTTCACCTTAAGGTTACTTTTATATGTCGGTTGCGGAACCGGTGAACGGGTCAGGGGCTCAAATGCCGCCCCTGACAACCCGGCTTTCCAGTGTGAAAATCGCTCTTCGGGATTACCCGGCCCGTCCCTGGGCCTCGCCCCTCCGGGGCCAACGTCTGCGGCGTTGTTCAAAATGGCTCCCGGCAATTTTCAGGCCGGGGAGTGTCACCGCCTTTAACCTTCTGCCCGGATTTATCCGTAAAGGTATTGTTAGTTGTATTTGAGCACCTTGTCTGAAGCGACGAGGGTGTAGCCTCCCGGCGTGAAAATCGCCCTTCGGGTTTACTCGGCCCGTCCCTGGGCCTCGCCCCTCCGGGGCCAACGCCTGCGGCGTTGTTCAAAACGGCTCCCGGCAATTTTGTCCTGCGTATTCCCGCCAGCCGACGGGTCGGGCGTGACGGCACCTCCGTGTGCCGCACACCCTCAGCCCGACGTCCTGTCGGGCTGACCCTGGCCGCCGTGAATACTCCGGCGATTTTCAGGCCGGAGAGTGTCATCGCCTGTCACCTTCTGCCCTGATTGACAGCAAAGAAAGGTGCTGGTCGCTTTTGAGCAACCTGTCTGAAGCGACGAGGGTGTAGCCACCCGGCTTAAAAAACGCCGTAGCGTTCACGACGGGTCAGGGGGGGCGACAGGGATGTCGGCCCAGGGCGTGGCCGGCAGGGACGCCGGCTCACGCTCGTCCCGGTTAAACCCGTCGGGAATTAGCGTAGGGGCCCGCGTCAGCGGCGTTTTTTACCGCCGGGGAGCCCGGGTCGCCAGGGGAGCGGCGACTGAGCCCCCCTGGCCCGTTCACCCGCGGTGGATTAACAGAGAAGCAATCACGCAAAGTGAACGGAACTGCCCACCGCATCGTCATATTCTGCCGCTTTTATTCTGAAACCGGGCGCCGGAGCTGTCTGTCACCCTCACCCCGGAACGTACACCCTGAAGGGAGAGAAAGTTTCCCGGCAGTGAACGGAACACCCACCGCATCATCATATTCTGCCGCTTTTATTCTGAAACCGGGCGCCGGAGCTGTCTGTCACCCTCACCCCGGAACGTACACCCTGAAGGGAGAGAAAGTTTCCCGGCAATGAACGGAACAACCCACCGCATCATCATATTCTGCCGCTTTTGTTCTGAAACCGGGTGCCGGAGCCGCCTGTCACCCTCACCCCGGAACGTACACCCTGAAGGGAGAGAAAGTTTCCCGGCAGTGAACGGAACACCCACCGCATCATCATATTCTGCCGCTTTTATTCTGAAACCGGGCGCCGGAGCCGTCTGTCACCCTCACTCCGGAACGTACACCCTGAAGGGAGAGAAAGTTTCCCGGCAGTGAACGAAACACCCGCCGCATCATTATATTCTGCAGCTTTTTAGCTTCCCGTCTTCAACCATTCCACGCTAAAGCGCGGTGAACCTTTTTTATGGCCGCAGGCTGGCGATATGGCGGCAGGGGAGGGGATAACCCGTTTTTTGAAAATGGATTGTTGTTGAAAGTTGGGGCAAAAAGTAATGATGTTGTTGTAAATCAACGTCAGGAGCAGTAACAGGAAAAATGACTGTGATGCTCTCTACAATTCTCGCCAATACGGGCTAACAGGTGAATTCGCACTTCAGGTTAAATAAATCCATAACGTGCGGCACGCTGTTATTTTTTTGCAAGCGAAACGGCATGCCATAAAACATAAATTTAACACGCAATTTACTGCGTTGATTAAAAGTGTGTTTTGAGTTAACAGTGGCGAAATAATTTGCGCTAAATCAATACACAAGGCGTTGCAAAGGCGTAAAAAAACGTCGTATTTGCGCCAGATCAAACTGGCTCTCAACGATTAAATTCGCTATATATTGATCACCGTCGAGAAATGCAAATTTCCACCAGCAAAAACCTATTTATTGTAAGGTTTTTGCGGCGTAATATATTGCGGATCTATTTGGTATTTTTTTTAACCTATTTGTAAACTTTCTCCAGGCGCTTATCCTTTCTCTATGGATGACGCCTTGGGTTAGGGAGCGAATGTATTTCCATTGGGGCATGCGTTGTGGCGTACCGGCGATCCGGTGTGCTGCGTTCGGAGTCTTCATGCGAAGAGCAAGGAGTCAAGATGTTTGATATAGTCGAACTGTCGCGCTTACAGTTTGCCTTGACCGCGATGTACCACTTCCTGTTTGTGCCGCTGACGCTGGGTATGGCGTTCCTGCTGGCCATCATGGAAACGGTCTACGTGCTGACCGGCAAACAAATCTATAAAGATATGACCAAATTCTGGGGCAAGTTATTCGGCATTAACTTCGCTCTGGGGGTCGCAACCGGCCTGACCATGGAGTTCCAGTTCGGAACCAACTGGTCCTACTACTCTCACTATGTGGGCGACATCTTTGGCGCTCCGCTGGCAATCGAAGGTCTGATGGCCTTCTTCCTTGAGTCCACCTTCGTAGGGCTGTTCTTCTTCGGGTGGGATCGCCTGGGCAAGGTACAGCACATGGCGGTGACCTGGCTGGTGGCGCTGGGCTCCAACCTTTCCGCTCTCTGGATCCTGGTGGCTAACGGCTGGATGCAGAACCCCATCGCTTCTGACTTCAACTTTGAAACCATGCGCATGGAGATGGTCAGCTTCTCCGAGCTGGTGCTGAACCCGGTAGCTCAGGTGAAATTCGTTCACACCGTGGCATCCGGCTATGTGACCGGCGCGATGTTCATCCTGGCCATCAGCGCCTGGTACATGCTGAAAGGCCGCGACTTCGCTTTCGCCAAACGCTCCTTCGCCATTGCCGCCAGCTTCGGTATGGCTGCGGTACTGTCGGTTATCGTACTGGGCGATGAATCTGGTTACGAAATGGGTGACGTGCAGAAGACCAAACTGGCCGCTATCGAAGCCGAGTGGGAAACCCAGCCGGCACCCGCATCTTTCACGCTGTTCGGCATTCCTGACCAGGAAAAACAGGAGAACCACTTCCAGATTCAGATTCCTTACGCGCTGGGGCTTATTGCGACCCGCTCCGTGGATAAGCAGGTTACCGGCCTGAAGGAGCTGATGGAACAGCACGAAGGCCGTATTCGTAATGGGATGACTGCATACAAACTGCTGGAAGAGCTGCGTGCTGGCGCTACCGATCAGAGCGTGCGCGATCGCTTTAACGCCGTGAAAAACGATCTGGGCTATGGCCTGTTGCTGAAACGCTATACCGATAACGTCAGCGATGCGACGGAAGAGCAGATCCAGATGGCGACCAAAGACTCTATTCCCAGCGTACTGCCGCTCTATTTCGCCTTCCGTATCATGGTGGCCTGTGGCTTCCTGCTGCTGATTATCATCGCCGCCTCGTTCTGGACGGTGCTGCGTAACCGCGTGGGCGAGAAGAAATGGGTGCTGCGCGCAGCATTTTATGGACTGCCGCTGCCGTGGATTGCGGTAGAAGCAGGCTGGTTTGTTGCGGAATACGGTCGTCAACCCTGGGCGATTGGTGAGGTTCTGCCGACGGCGGTGGCTCACTCTACCCTGAGCGCGGGCGACCTGATCTTCTCCATGGTGCTGATCTGCGGCCTCTACACGCTGTTCCTGGTGGCTGAACTGTTCCTGATGTTCAAATTCGCGCGTCTTGGGCCAAGTAGCCTGAAAACCGGGCGCTACCACTTTGAACAGTCCAGCGCTGCTTCTCAGCCGGCACGATAAGACAGGAGTCGGGAAATGATCGATTATGAAGTATTACGTTTTATCTGGTGGCTGCTGATCGGCATTCTGCTGATTGGGTTTGCGGTCACTGATGGATTCGACATGGGGGTCGGCATGCTGACCCGTTTCCTGGGGCGCAGCGATACCGAACGCCGCGTGATGATCAACAGCATCGCGCCGCACTGGGACGGCAACCAGGTCTGGCTTATCACCGCCGGCGGCGCGCTGTTCGCCGCATGGCCGATGGTTTATGCCGCCGCTTTCTCCGGGTTCTATGTCGCCATGATTCTGGTTCTGGCTTCTTTGTTCTTCCGTCCGGTCGGTTTTGACTACCGCTCCAAGATCGAACATAACGGCTGGCGCAACATGTGGGACTGGGGCGTCTTCATCGGTAGCTTCGTGCCGCCGCTGGTGATCGGCGTGGCTTTCGGCAACCTGCTGCAGGGCGTGCCTTTCAGCGTGGACGAATACCTGCGTCTGACCTATACCGGCAACTTCTTCCAGTTGCTGAACCCGTTCGGCCTGCTGGCAGGCGTCATCAGCGTGGCGATGATCCTGACGCAGGGAGCGACCTATCTGCAGATGCGTACCACTGGCGAACTGCACCTGCGTGCTCGCGCCACCGCGCAGATTACCGCGCTGGTGATGATGGTCTGCTTCATTCTGGCTGGTGTCTGGGTGGTGTATGGTATTGACGGTTATGTCGTCACTTCGACCATGGATACCCATGCCGCCTCTAACCCGTTGACCAAGGAAGTGGCTCGCGAAGCGGGTGCCTGGCTGGTGAACTTCCAGCATATGCCTGCGCTGTGGGCCATTCCGGCTCTGGGCGTCGTACTGCCGCTCTTGACCGTGCTGTGCTCGCGTATGGAAAAAGGGGCCTGGGCCTTCCTGTTCTCTTCTCTGACGCTGGCCTGCGTTATTCTGACCGCGGGTATCGCCATGTTCCCGTTCATCATGCCGTCCAGCACTATGATGAACGCCAGCCTGACGATGTGGGATGCCACCTCCAGCCAGATGACGCTGAACCTGATGACTTATGTTGCTATCGTGTTTGTGCCGATTATCCTGCTGTACACCAGCTGGTGTTACTGGAAGATGTTTGGTCGCATCACCAAAGAGCATATTGAAAGCAACAGCCACTCTCTGTACTGAGTAAGGAGTTAAGCATGTGGTATTTTGCATGGATTCTGGGGACGCTGCTGGCCTGTGCCTTTGGGATCGTGACCGCCCTGGCCATCGAACAGGCCGAGTCTTCAAAAGACGCTAAAGAAAAATCGTGATTGAGTCAGTGGTAACCCGACTTTACGCGATAATGGACAAGGGCCCATTACGGGCCCTTTCCCTGCTACTGGCGCTGGTACTGGCTGGCTGCATTTTCTGGGATCCCTCCCGCTTTGCCGCGAAAACCAGCGCGCTTTCCATTTGGCACGGCTTTCTGCTTATGTGGGCCGTTTGTGCCGGAGTGATTCACGGAGTAGGGTTTCGTCCGAAAAAGGCGCTGTGGCAGGGCGTTTTTTGTCCGGTAATCGCACTTCCCGTACTGTTACTTGGCATTGCGTTTTTCTTTTCCTGAAGCGGCGTCAGGCCGCATTTATGGGCTGTTACCAGCCCATAAATATATTTACGCTTCCCAGGCTTCCCCCCATTCCCAACCCTGTTCCGCTTGCGTATAGTAGCTACGTTTATTGGCATTACCGGGATGTAAAGTGAACGTTGAGCTATTTCGATGGCCGGTTCGGGTCTACTACGAAGACACCGATGCCGGCGGCATGGCGTACCATGCCAGTTACGTTGCCTTTTATGAACGAGCGCGTACCGAGATGCTGCGCCACCACCACTTTAGTCAGCAGGTGTTGCTGGAACAGCAGGTGGCTTTTGTGGTGCGCAAAATGAACCTGGAGTACCTGGCTCCCGCCCGACTGGACGACATGCTGGAGATTCAGACCCACATCGTTTCCATGCGCGGCACATCGCTCGTATTCTCACAAAAAATTGTTAACGCCGACGGCAAAACCCTGAATGAAGCTGAGGTGCTGATTGTTTGCGTTGACCCAACCACTATGAAGCCCCGAGCGCTTCCCAAGTCTATCGTCGCGGAGTTTAAGCAGTGACTGACATGAATATCATCGACTTGTTTATGAAAGCAAGTCTGCTGGTCAAACTCATCATGTTGATTTTGATTGGTTTTTCTATAGCTTCCTGGGCAATCATCATTCAGCGTACCCGGATCCTGAATTCGGCGGCGCGCGAAGCCGAAGCCTTTGAAGATAAATTCTGGTCTGGTATCGAGCTCTCCAGGCTCTACCAGGAAAGCCAGGGGCGTCGCGACACTCTGGCGGGCTCTGAACAGATTTTCTATGCCGGGTTTAAGGAGTTCGCCCGACTGCATCGCGCCAACAGCCATGCGCCGGAGGCGATTGTCGAAGGGGCGTCGCGCGCCATGCGTATTTCCATGAACCGCGAACTGGAAAACCTGGAAACCCATATTCCGTTCCTTGGCACCGTAGGTTCCATCAGTCCGTATATCGGTCTGTTTGGCACCGTGTGGGGGATTATGCATGCCTTTATCGCGCTGGGTGCGGTGAAGCAGGCGACGCTGCAAATGGTGGCGCCGGGTATCGCCGAAGCGCTGATCGCGACCGCGATCGGCCTGTTCGCCGCTATTCCGGCCGTGATGGCTTACAACCGTCTTAATCAGCGGGTGAACAAGCTGGAACTGAATTACGACAACTTTATGGAGGAGTTCACCGCCATCCTGCACCGTCAGGCTTTCAGTACCAGCGAAAGCAGCAAGGGGTAAACCATGGCCAGAATACGTGGACGGCGTCGGCGCGAGCTGAAGTCTGAAATCAATATTGTTCCACTTCTGGATGTATTGCTGGTGTTGTTACTGATCTTTATGGCAACGGCGCCGATCATCACCCAGAGCGTTGAGGTAGATCTGCCGGATGCAACCGACTCGAAGACGGTCAGCACCCAGGATGAACCGCCGGTGATCGTCGAGGTGGCGGGCGTTGGGCAATACAGCATTGTCGTCGGTAAGGATCGTATGGATCAACTGCCTGCAGAGCAGGTGGCGGCGGAAGCGCAGCGCCGTTTGCAGGAAAACCCGAAAACGGTATTCCTGATTGGCGGTGCTAAAGAGGTGCCTTACGACGAAGTGATTAAGGCCCTGAATCTGCTGCATCAGGCAGGTGTTACGTCCGTTGGGTTAATGACCCAGCCTATCTGATAAGCGGGTGTCTTAACCGAACAGTTTTGGGGAACCTGGAGTGTCAAAGGCAAGCGAAGAAAATGCGAAGCTGAAGCGAGCGATTATCGTTTCAGTGGTGCTGCATATTCTGCTGATTGCGCTACTGATCTGGAGTTCATTCGATGAACATATCGATGAATCCGCCGGTGGCGGCGGCGGGGCTATCGATGCCGTGATGGTTGATCCCGGCGCCGTCGTACAGCAATACAATCGGGAACAGCAGCAGCAGGCGAGCGCCCGCCGGGCTCGGGAGCAGCGTGAAAAGCAGGCTCAGCAGCAGGCGGAAGAGCTACGCGAAAAGCAGGCCGCCGAACAGGCGCGTCTGAAACAGCTGGAAAAAGAGCGGCTGGAAGCGCAGGAGAAAGCCCGCCAGCAGCAGGCCGAGCAGCAAAAGCAGGCTGAGGAAGCGGCGAAGCGGGCCGAACAGCAGAAACAGCAGGCCGAAGAGGCCGCGGCTGCGGCGAAGGCAAAAGCCGAGGAACAAGCGAAAGCCGCTGCCGCTAAGGCGAAGAAACAGGCTGAAGAAGAGGCAGCGAAAGCCGCAGCCGCACAGAAGAAGGCACAGGAGGAAGCCGCGAAGAAAGCTGCCGAGAAAGCCGCTGCCGAAAAAGCGGCGGCAGAAAAAGCGGCTGCCGCGAAGAAGGCCGCTGCGGAAAAAGCGGCAGCTGAAAAAGCGGCCGCGAAGAAAGCCGCCGCGGAAAAGGCCGCTGCCGAGAAGAAAGCCGCAGCGGAAAAGGCTGCTGCCGCTCAGGGAGTAGACGATCTGCTGGGCGATTTGAGCTCGAGTAAGAATGCACCGAAAACCGGCGGCGGCGCGCAGGGAAACAATGCCGCGCCGGCCGGGAAGGGGAATAATAAGCATAACGGCGCCTCGGGGGCGGAGATCAACAGCTATGCAGCCCAGATCAAGTCGGCGATTGAGAGCAAGTTTTACGATGCCTCTTCGTATGCCGGTAAGACCTGTACGCTGCGCGTGAAGCTGGCTCCGGATGGCCTGCTGTTGGATGTGCAGTCTGAAGGGGGCGATCCGGCGCTGTGCCGGGCGGCCGTTACCGCCGCTCGTCAGGCGCATATGCCTAAGCCGCCCAGCCAGGCCGTTTATGAGGTCTTTAAAAACGCGCCGCTGGACTTTAAACCTTAAGGCCAGCGCGAACGGAGATTATCCTGCATAATTCAGGTGGCAGCAGATGCGCATCTTCGAAGATGCGTTGGATTCCGTGGTCGCACAGGGCAGGATAAAACGTTAGCACTATACCGGTTTGTTAACATTCTGCTAAATTATCGTGGGTTTGCAGGCCCGGATAAGGGAGAAATGATGAAGCAGGCATTACGAGTCGCATTAAGTTTTCTGATGCTGTGGGCAGCCGTCCTGCATGCGGAAGTTCGAATAGAGATAACACAGGGGGTGGACTCCGCACGTCCTATCGGTGTTGCGCCATTTAAATGGAGCGGCCCTGGTAGCGCGCCGGAAGACATTGGTGAAATCGTGGCGGCGGATCTGCGTAACAGCGGCAAGTTTAATCCGCTGGACAGAGCGCGCCTGCCGCAGCAGCCGGGCTCCGCTCAGGAAGTTCAGCCTCAGGCCTGGTCCGCGCTGGGCATTGACGCCGTGGTGGTCGGGCAGGTGACGCCGAACCCGGATGGCGGCTATACCGTTGCGTATCAGCTGGTGGACACCGGCGGTTCTCCGGGCACGGTACTGGCCCAGAACTCTTATAAGGTGAACAAGCAGTGGCTGCGCTATGCGGCGCACACCGCCAGCGATGAGGTCTTTGAAAAGCTCACCGGCATTAAAGGCGCGTTCCGTACCCGTATCGCTTACGTGGTACAGACCAACGGCGGCCAGTTCCCTTACGAGCTGCGGGTATCCGACTATGACGGCTATAACCAGTTTGTGGTGCACCGTTCCAGCCAGCCACTGATGTCGCCGGCCTGGTCGTCGGATGGCAGCAAACTGGCCTATGTTACCTTCGAAAGCGGTCGTTCGGCGCTGGTGGTACAGACGCTGTCTAACGGTAACGTGCGCCAGATAGCTTCTTTCCCGCGCCACAACGGGGCGCCGGCTTTCTCGCCGGATGGTTCGAAGCTGGCCTTCGCGCTCTCTAAAACCGGGAGTTTGCAGCTGTACGTAATGGATCTGGCTTCTGGTCAGATGCGTCAGGTGACTAACGGGCGCAGCAACAATACCGAACCGACCTGGTTCCCGGACAGCCAGAACCTGGCCTTTACCTCTGATCAGGCGGGTCGTCCTCAGGTTTATAAAGTGAACGTTAACGGCGGCACCGCTCAGCGTCTGACCTGGGAAGGCTCCCAGAATCAGGATGCGGACGTCAGTGACGACGGTAAATTTATGGTTATGGTCAGCTCCAATAACGGCAAGCAGAACATCGCCAAACAGGATCTGGCGACGGGGGGCGTACAAACGCTGAGCTCCACGTTCCTGGATGAGACGCCAAGTCTGGCACCGAACGGCACAATGGTTATCTATAGCTCTTCCCAGGGGATGGGCTCCGTGCTGAACCTGGTTTCAACAGACGGGCGTTTCAAAGCGCGTCTACCGGCAACCGATGGTCAGGTTAAATTCCCTGCCTGGTCGCCGTATCTCTGATAACAATAGAGTGATAGTGAATAAGGATAAAAACATGCAACTGAACAAAGTGCTGAAAGGGCTGATGCTGGCGCTGCCTGTGATGGCGATTGCCGCTTGTAGCTCTAATAAGAGCGCCGACAACGATCAGAGCGGTGCTGGCGGCATGATGGGTGCAGGTAGCGGTATGACCGGCGCCAATGGCGGCAACGGCAATATGTCCGCCGACGAGCAGGCGCGTCTGCAGATGCAGCAACTGCAGCAGAACAACATCGTTTACTTCGGCTATGACAGCTACGACGTAAACTCCGAATTCCAGCAGATGCTGGACGCCCATGCGGCCTTCCTGCGTAACAATCCCTCTTACAAAGTGACCATCGAAGGTCATGCGGACGAGCGCGGTACGCCGGAATACAACATCGCCCTGGGCGAGCGCCGCGCGAACGCGGTGAAAATGTACCTGCAGGGTAAAGGCGTATCTGCCGATCAGATAGCTATCGTCTCCTACGGTAAAGAGAAACCCGCAGTACTGGGTCACGACGAAGCCGCTTATGCGAAAAACCGTCGTGCGGTACTGGTTTACTAAGAGAACGGCATGAGCAGTAACTTCAGACAATCTCTGTTGGCTCTGTCGTTGCTGGTTGGCGTTGCGGCCCCGTTGGGGGCCGCTCATGCCCAAGCGTCAATCAGTAGCGTCGGTTCCGGCTCGGTCGAAGATCGGGTCACTCAACTTGAGCGCATCAGTAATGCGCACAGCCAGTTATTAACTCAGCTTCAGCAGCAGGCTGCCGATAACCAGACGGATATCGCTCAGCTGCGCGGCCAGATTCAGGAAAGTCAGTATCAGCTCAACCAGGTGGTCGAACGCCAGAAACAAATTCTGTTGCAGATAGAGGAACTGAAGGGCGGTAACGCCGGGCAGCAGCAGGGCAGTGGTGGCGCTCAGAATCAGGGCGCAGCGGCGGGTACCCAGGCTTCCCCGGGAGCAGATAACGGGGGAAAGGCGATACAGGGCGGTGATGCCAACAGCGACTATAACGCCGCGTTTGCGCTGGTACAGGCAAAACGCAGCGACGAGGCGATCGCGGCATTCCAGGCCTTTGTTAAAAAATATCCTGACTCCACCTATCAGCCTAATGCCAACTACTGGCTCGGTCAGCTCTACTACAACAAGGGGCAGAAGGACAGCGCGGTACACTACTTTGCCCTGGTGGTGAAGAGCTATCCCAAGTCTCCCAAGGCGCCGGACGCGTTTTACAAAGTAGGGACAGTCATGCAGGAGAAAGGTGACAAGGAAAAAGCGAAGGCCGTTTATCAGCAGGTTATCAGCAAGTATCCGGGCACCAGCGCCGCCACCCAGGCGCAAAAGAAACTTTCCGCGCTCTGACGGGCGCGGCGTGACCAGAATGTGTCGCTTTTCTGCGCGTGGCGCGTGAATCCTGAGCGGTCAGACGATGGTTGTTAAAATTAAGGTTGCGTCAGCGCCTTAAATCAGTAATATATGCCGCCGTTGCCGGGGGTTAAGCGATTAATCCGCGGCGGCAAAAAAGTGGGTCGTTAGCTCAGTTGGTAGAGCAGTTGACTTTTAATCAATTGGTCGCAGGTTCGAGCCCTGCACGACCCACCACTTAAAATCTGGTAGCAGTACGCAGTGGGTGATTAGCTCAGCCGGGAGAGCACCTCCCTTACAAGGAGGGGGTCGGCGGTTCGATCCCGTCATCACCCAC